>NZ_KV786468.1:0-75599 GCF_001806945.1 Corynebacterium sp. HMSC30G07
ACATCATGCCCTCTCACCAACCCAGGCCGGTTTAATCAACCCGCCCGACAGGCCATGATCTGCCAGCCATAACACCGCCTGAAACACCACCGGTGGAACACGCACGCGATACCCGCGGCGCATATCTGGGTGGGTCTGCCCAGTTCAGCATGGAAAACCTCACGAAGAAAGGACCCCTACAGTCATGACACAGCCACAACCAGCATCAGCATCAGCGCGCTTTCCTGATGAATCGATCCTGCCTGTCTTTACCGATCTACGTATGACGGCTTTTGGCCGAACCGTGATTGATATTGCAGCAGATCCCATCTTCGACTCGTGGAGCTTTTCTGACAAAGTGCTCTACGCGCTGGATAAAGAAGTCGCGGCCAAGCGTGAACGACGAGTCAACAAATTACTCAAAGCATCCCGATCGCCAAATCTCGATGCGTGTATCGAAGACATCACCTACACACCCGGCCGCAACCTCAACAAAGAGCAAATCACCAGACTCGCTCACTGCCAATGGTGCCAAAAAGCGCAAAGCATTGTCATCCTCGGCAAATCATCCGTCGGCAAAACATACCTGGCCCAAGCACTCCTTACCGCTGCGTGCAGAAACGACTACTCTGCCCGTTTCTTCCGCACAGACACCCTGGCCAACCAGCTGATGGTGCTACGCCATGATGACACAGCACGCATGGAGTTTCTTCAAGACTTACACCTGGCAGACGTACTCGTGCTTGATGACTTCTTAACAACGCCGATTGATGCTGCCACAGCACACCAGCTGCTCAACATTCTTGCTGAGCGTGAACACCGGGGCTCAACCATTGTCACCTCCCAGTTCACACCCGATGAGTGGTACAAGTCCATCCCGGATGCTGTCATCGCCGAGTCGATACTGAATCGGCTTGTCGCTGGCGCTGAGATCATCACACTCGAAGGACCAAACATGCGCCTCGAAGCCAATACGCAGTAGCGGCTCATAGTCAACGCCCGGGTGTTACCCGATACTCACTCGGGCGTTACTGGATACTCACCACAGTGTTACTAAATCCGTGGTCCTAACAGCTATCGCGTCCCCATTCGTGGCCATGTCTCAGTCGTTTAGCAAGCAGGCGAATACGCTCTGGTACGAGATTTTCGATGTCGTCAAAGACAACTCGCTGGTGGACTACTCGGGGCCGACTCCTGCGGATAACGTGATGGAACGGCTACTTCAGGCTCGCTCATAGTTATTGGCGTAGTGCGGGTGCGGTGTGGGCGTAGATGACGACCACTGCAATCAAGGCGATACAGACGGCGAAGGGTGCCAGCGGGTTCCACCCGTAAAGGGCGGTCGAAGCCAGCGGGGCAATCGCGTACGCCAACCCATTATTAGCGTTGATGATGCCAGCCACTGCGCCTTGCTCATCTGCACTCATCTTCAAGGTTGGGCCAGTGTTGTACCCGGGCATCGCCAGTCCCATACCTACCCCCAGCACGATACACCCGACAACCAGTAAAGCGTGCGAGGAGGTAGGCCAAATGAGCACAGTTGCAACTAGTGTAATGGCCAGACCAGTACGTAAAAGCTTCGCTGCTCCCCACCCTGTCTTTGGAGCAATCACCGCTTGGGCAATGATCATGGTCACGCCCATGATGGTCAGGTAAATCGCGGAAATACCTGCGGTCGCAGTTGCCGACAGGGCGAAGCGGTCTTGGACAGTGAATCCAAAAATCGTAGCAACAGAAGAAAACACAAGAAACATCACCAGACCAGTTGCTAGCCAGGGAGCTACACGCGGATCAGTGAAGCGAATCCGTTGAGGCTTTGCAAAAAGTTGCCCTCGGCTTTGAGGTGCGAAACTCACCAAGAGAACAACCAGACCAATCACCATCACAACGGGCATGACCACCAAGGGCAAGAGCAGGCCACCAGCAGCGGCTAACACACCTCCAGTAACACCTCCAACAATGGAGGCCATCCCTTGAGCCGCTCCAATCATGCCCAGTGCTTTTACCCGCCCGTTCTCGCTGGCAGCATGCGTGACCAGGTGGGCTTGCGCGGTCGGGGCGATCGCTGAAATCCCTCCACCATAGAGCAAACCACGAGTGATCACAACACCAAAAACTAGTCCGACACCGCCAACTACCTGGTTCATCCCCAGGTAGGAGACAATACCGAAGGCGCTCAAAGCGATGATCGCGATCACAAGCCCGGCCGCGAGTACACGTTTAGCGCCGACACGTTGGGAAGCTCGCCCCCAATAAGCACTCAAGCTCGCTAGTACAATCGCTGCCAAAGAGATAGTGGCGCCAATATGCCATTCCCGCAATCCCATCTGTCGTGACAGTGGCGCGATGATCGGATTGAGAATCATTTGCCCCATAAAGGCGAGAAAAACGATTCCCACTACCAGGTTCGCTTGCGCTCCTGGATCAATAGAGCTCTGTGTCGGCTTATTACTACGAGGGTCGGGCATCACTACACTCCATTACTAGAACACTGTTTCACTTAGGGATATTGTAGAATGGTGTTCTAGTAAGGGTCAAGGAATAAGTTAGGGTCACCTTATGAACACTGTGCTAACGGGGCGAAGGGCTGGGCTATCACGCGAGCTGATTGTCAAACAAGCTGTACAGTTAAGCGCGATCAGTGGCGTTGAGGGATGGTCAGTACGGGACATTGCCCGTGAACTGGGCGTGGTTCCCTCAGTGATTTATCATTATTTTCCAAACAAGGAAGCCATTTGTGATGCTGTTGTAGACCGGGTATGTGTCGGGATTGAAGTTCCCGACCCGGACCTTGAATGGAAAGCCTGGTTTCGAGCTATGGCTCACAATCTACGCCCCGCATTGTTAGCATATCCGGGGATTACCGACAGGTTCGCGCGGGGCAAGTTCACCGAACAGTTTTTGCCGATGATCGATGGAGCCTGGGCCAAACTACAAGAAGCTGGGTTTGGTGACAATTCGCCTGTGGCCTACACAATTATCGCGAACTCGATCATCCACACGATCGGAGCGAGAAACCTGCGCGCATCCAATCAAATCCAGCCTCGCCACAACCTGCACGAAATGCTTGTCAGGCTTGAGCCTATGATGGCTCAATCTGTTGGACTGACCAGTATTGTCAACTCTTACCTGGAGCCTCTCTCACACTCTGATGAAGAAGAAGCGATGTCCGAGGAATACTACGACCTCGTCATCGATGTGATCCTAGACGGCATCGAACACACCCTGCTGCCTTAACTCTGACCCACTTCTCAATCATCGTCTTAGTGAGCGCCCGCACAGCGGTGTACTTCAACACAGCGGATGTAGCCCAGTTGATAAGCCGGGTCAGTTCACGTTCACCCCTCGCGTTCTCATGGTCACGGAGACGGTTAAGTAGTTCTTCCTGATACGGATTATTCATGGTGTGCCCTTCATCCAGGTATGGGTAAAGGGAGCCAAGGCACACACCCTGACCCCCTTCGCTGCCTGCTACGGGCTAGCGTCTACTCGGTAGCACCCGCCGTGGTCGGCTCCACCACATCCTGTTCAGCCGTCGCCAGCACCTCCGGGCGGAACACGGAACCGCCGTACACCTGGAGGCCCGTAATCGCACGGGTGAAACGGAACGGCAGCATGGACGATTCCGCCACCTCCGTGATCTGGTAGCCGAACGCGGTAGCCATCGGGTGGCCCACAATGACACCTCACGGCCCGCCACCGTCGGCACCGTCGGCGCGGAAATGATGCGGAACCCGAGCAGGCGACCAATCTCACCGTTCAAGAGATTGCTGTTGTTCACTGCCTTGTCCAGGCGCTCGTCGTACAGCAACGCCGATTCCATCTCGGGGCCAACCATCACGAAACGGTCAGTCTTCGGAACCGAAGTGGCGTTGAGTTTCTTACGCAGCGCCACCAGCGTCTTGTACGCGTCCTTCTTCTCAATGTCGAGCGGGAGGGTGCCCACCTTGTTGGAGTTCTTCACTCCGTCCTTCATGAGCTTGCCGATGTAGGTATCGACCTGCTCGGACATGCCTTCCACTGCCTCGCTGACTGCCCCCGGCTTCACGTCCAGAGCAGACTGGACGGAAGATACCAGCGGAATCTTGAAGTTAAAGTAATCGCCCTAGTCGATCTTGAACTTGCGGTCGCTGAACTCAAGGTCTTCAACAACCATGTCTTCGGACTCGTCGTACGATTCAAAAATGTCTCGCGGACGGTGATTGAACGCACCGATCACGATATTCGTATCGATGAGGTACACCTATGCGACCTCCTGCATACGAGTAACCGCATTCTTCAGCGTCGCAGTCTTTGCAATGCCCAGTTGGCGCGAAGCTTCCTCTTGAGAAATTGCGCCATCTGCATATGCGCCGGTTACTGTGTCCAAGAACCGGCCACCCAGCCGAGACTTCAACGTGACGAAGAAGTCACCGCCTCCACTAACAATCGGAGGCGTAGGGTTCGAGGGACGTTGCCGAAGGAATTCCTGCACTTGTGGTTTGCCAAGGCGGCGCTGCCCCACAAGGGACCACAGTGTCGTATCCGCGATTACCCGGTACGCATCGTATGCCCATTCAGTGATGTGTTTCAGATCGGGATTTCTGTCCCATTCCTGCAACAACGCATGCTGCGGCAGAAGCAGGGCAGCTGCAAACCTGTTACACCATCGCTCTACATCGTGATGATCGTTCATGGCTCCAGTGAGCCCTTCTGCAGCGAGTAGTACGTGGCCTAGCTCGTGAGCAAGGCTAAAGTACTGCCCAACTTTGTAATCACTGCCGTTGATGAAGATCAAGGGGTAAGCACCATCGAGCAGTGTGAAAGCACGAAACTCGTCGATGTCGAGTTTGCGGTGGTTGTTATTTCCAAGTACGGAGTTTCGCATCACCAAGACACCGCAGTGCTCCATTGCCTCCGCTAATTCCAGCACATTCTCTCGACCAGTAGCCGCCCTGCCTGGCTTCCATCCAGCATCGGCGAGCTGAGGAAGTAATGCACGCACGGCATCGTCCGGGTTATCACGTAATGTCCATTCGCCACCGAAACGTGGGGGCTCAATGCCTTCTGCACGAGCAAATTCGGCGTACCAACCCAAACGCCGCTCACAGGCGTAAATCGTTTCCTTCAATTCCGGGCTGAACTCGGTTACTTTCTTACTGTCTACGGTGCGGAAATCTGGAAAATCCGGTTGGTCATCCGTGGGGTCGTCGAGAAGCAAGTATCCAAACGGGATACAAGCAAGCGACGCCAAGTGCTGAGCCTGACGCAACGTCGGGGATACCTCCCCTTCCAGCCATTGCCGGACCAACCGAAAATCGCTTTTTTGGGCAAGTTCTTCAACCGTGACGCCGGTCCGCTGTAGGGCCCAACGCAACGTCGATGCTGCAATGTCGACTCGAACAGTCATCACTCACCTCCCGCTAGTTACGTAGTTTTTACCTTAGCGGAGGAGCCCAACAAACATCTCCGGGGAGCTACAGCTATCAAATTGATACAAACGAGTTTTCATGCCTGCGGAACTAGCCTCGCTCATGCTAGGGTTCATGTCAATCGTTCAGCCCGCCTCCGAGCCAAGCTCAGAGTGTGGGCTGGATTTCTTATTGCAATCTGGCGGATCCCTTCGTACTCCGGCATCGCCCGCACCGTCACCGCGCTGACCTGAGTTGGTCGACGGGAAGGGTGAAGCGTCCTGGGTTCCGTTCCGCTTACTAAACACCCAGCATCTGCACGTACGGTGCACCGTTACCGGAAGCGGTGTAGACCGTGGCACCGCCCTCACCGATCGCGATCGCGCCGACCGCGTCACGGTTGCGCACCATGGCTCCGGCCCCGCCACCGCCACCGGCACCCCGTCCGGACCGGAGCTGAAGGTGTTCGCGCGTAGCAGGGGTGGCTCGTGGACGTGTTTATCGATGGGTTGCGGGCGCAGGTCGAAGGGGCGTCGTAAAGCAAAGGCCCACAATGCACTGGTAGCCTGCTTGGCCCGGATTTCAGGTATACCTGAAACTATGCTCAATTCCGGCGTGAATTTCAGGTATATTCGAAATCTATGAGAGTCCTGCACCCACGGCAGCAGTACCTGGATAACCTGCTGGCAGTCACCGATAACGACTTCGTGCGCATCATCACCGGCGTGCGCCGCTGCGGAAAATCGACCCTCCTAGAGTTGTACCGTCGCCACCTGCGCGAGCACGGCACCCCGGAAGACGCCATCATGGTGATCAACTTCGAGGACCAAGCCAACGCAGCGCTGCGGGAACCGAACGCTTTCCACGATGCCGTCAAGGAACGCATCGCAGCCGGCCTGCGCTACCTCCATGTCGATGAGGTGCAGGAACTGGAGGATTGGGCGCGCGTGATCAACTCACTGCGGCTCAATGAGCAGCTGGAGATCTGCGTGACCGGCTCCAACGCCTCCCTGTTCGTTGGCGAGTCGCTGACCTATTTGGCGGGGCGCTACATCGAGATCCCGATGCTGCCGCTTTCCCTGGCGGAGTTCATGGAGTTCCGCTACTCGGCGGACGAGCGACCGGGCCTTGATCGCGCGTTTCAGGAGTGGGTCACCATCGGTGGCTTCCCCGCTACGGTGCAGCTCGCGGACCCGGTGGTGATTCGTCAGGCGAACTCCTCACTCTTCGATTCCATCTTCACCCGCGATATTTGCCTGCGCGGCCAGATCAGGGACACCGACGCTTTCCTGCGCGTGGCCCGCTTCCTCTTCGACAACGCCGACAACCCGGTGTCCACGAATCGCATCGTGGGCCACCTCAAGCACGAGGGACTCAAGGCGTCGAGTGAAACCGTGGACCGCTACCTCGGCCTGATGTCGGACGCGCACCTTATTTATCAGTGTCGGGATTACGACACGAAGGGCAAGCGGTGGCTGAGCACCAACGGCAAGTTCTACTTCGTCGACCCGGGGTTGCGCACCGCGCTGCTCGGCTCCCGCGCGTTCAACTTCGGCCACGACCTGGAGAACATGGTCTATCTGGAGCTTCGCCGCCGTGGCTACCAGGTTTCCACCGGCAAGGTACCCGGTGGGGAGATTGATTTCATCGCCAATGACGGTCAGCGCACGCTCTTCGTCCAGGTGGCGCTCACGGTGGCTGAGCCTGCAACGCTCGCGCGCGAGCTCGCGCCGTTCGATACCCTGCCCACCGGGTCCCGCTGCGTCCTCGTAACGACGGACCGCTTCGCCCCCGACACCGGCAACGTCTCGTGGCGCGACGCCATCGAGGTGCTGGCGGGCGCGGCGCTAGACTAGCGCTTCGTAACAAAGCTACTGAAACTCCTACCCGTCGCCCCCCCGCTTGGTAGTTACTGCCCCAACATCTCGTCGATAAGCGCCTGCACGCGATTGTCAATGTCGTCGCGGACGAGGCGCATGCGCTGCATGCCTTCGATGCCGCGGAGCGACGGTTCGTCGGTGCGCCAGCGCTCCAGCGTGCCGCGGGCGTCGTCGGGCATTTCTACCTGCGCGTCTTCGCCGAGCACCACGACGCGATCAACGCTGCGCAGCAGTTCCGGATCGATGGGTTTGGGCGTGCCGTGCGACATGTCGGCGCCAGCCTCTGCGATCGCCTCGACCGATTCCTGGTTCAGCAACATGCCAGGTTTAGTGCCCGCGGAGTGGATGCCAATCCGACTACCCGCGTGCTTCTCGGCGAGCGCCGCCGCCATCTGAGACCTTCCGCCGTTGCCGACGCACACAAACAGGACAGAGGGCTTCACAACGTCTCCTTAGGACAACTTGGGCAAGGTGGGATCGCCCGGGAACAGTTTCGGCCCGACCCCGCGCATGAGGTAGACGAGGCCGACGAGGATAGGGATCTCAATAAGCGGACCGATGGTGCCCGCCAACGCCTGGGCGGACGTGGCGCCGAAGGTGCCGATCGCAACGGCAATGGCCAACTCGAAGTTGTTGCCCGCCGCGGTAAAAGACACGGACGCGGACTGGGCGTAGCCCATCCCGGATACCTTGGACACCACAAGTGCAATAGCGAACATGCCAACGAAGTAGCACAGCAGCGGGATCGCCACCCGTGCCACCGTCCACGGTTGGGAGAGAATCTGGTCGCCTTGTAACGAGAAGAGCAGAACGATTGTGTACAGCAGGCCGATCAGTGCGAGCGGGGAGATCCGGGGCAGGAAGGTGTTTTCGTACCAGTCGCGGCCCTTGGTGCGCTCGCCGATGATGCGAGACAGCAGCCCGGCCAACAGCGGGATGCCTAAAAAGACCAGCACGGAGGACACGATCGCCCAGAAGGAGAATTCCACCGAGGTGGTCTCCAAACCCAGCCAGCTCGGCAGGATTTGCAGGTAGAACCAGCCGAGCACCCCGAACATGACCACTTGGAACACCGAGTTGATGGCTACGAGCACTGCGGTGGCTTCACGGTCGGCGCAAGACAGGTCCGACCACACCAGCACCATGGCGATGCAGCGGGCGAGGCCGACGATGATTAGGCCGGTGCGCAGCTCCGGCTCATCCGGCAGGAAAATCCAGGCGAGCGCAAACATGAACGCGGGGCCGACAATCCAGTTCAAGATGATTGAGACGGTCATTAACCGTTTGTCGGTGGCAATCTCGCGGGTCTTGTCGTAGCGCACCTTGGCCAAGGGCGGGTACATCATCACCAACAGGCCGAGCGCGATCGGAAGCGAGATGCTTCCGACTTCGAGGCTCTCAAGTGCGCCCGAAAGCCACGGCACCGTTCGGCCGAGGGCGAGGCCCGCTGCCATGGCGAGCATGATCCACACCGGTAGGAAGCGGTCAAGAAATGACATACGCTCTACTGGCTGAGAGGTTGTGTCTTCCATCTGGAATCCTTATCGATTGACAGCATTCAAAACGAACACTAAGCGTCATATTTATCACTGTCAATATAACGAGGTAAGAAGCATGAAAGATTACGTCGCCCCTACAGAAAACACTGACCGCGACTGCTGCTCACTGGGCTCCGGTCTGCTCTCCGAAGCCGACGCGACGCGTTACGCGGACCTATTCAAAGTTTTAGCGGACCCCGGCCGGCTACAACTTCTCTCCAGAATCGCCGAAGAGGGCTGCGAGCCGATGAGCGTGGGCGAACTCACGCAACGCTCCGGGCTAAGCCAACCGACAGTTTCCCACCACCTCAACATGCTTACCAAGGCCGGCCTCCTAGAAAAGAGCCGCCAGGGCAGGACGGTCATACACCGGCTGCGCCCGGAGCTGTTCGAGGAACTTCGCACCGTGCTGCAGATGGACTGAGACTAACGGGGCAGGGCTTCAATGTTTGTCATTCATTACCGAGGTCAAACGCGTCGACCCGTGAAAGGCTTCGTGGATCCATCCGGGTGGTGATGGCTATGCGGTTCCACGCGTTGATTGCGACAATCGCCATCAATACGTTTCGTGCTTCCTTTTCGCCGAGCTGCTCCTCGACGTGATCCCAGAGTTCATCCGGAACGGAGCTCTCGCCGTTGATTCTCGTCACTGCATCGGTCAGTTCGAGGACGGCTCGTTCTTTTTCGGTGAACTGTTCACGGTTGTCGATCCAGTTCTCCGCCTGCGAGACGCGTTCCTTGGACCAGCCGTCTTTCCTTGCGTCGCGTCGGTGCATTGCCAGGCAGTAAACACATTGGTTCAGCGCGGATGCACGAAGTTGGACGAGGTGTGACGCGTCCTTTTCAACCCGTGCACGCACATAGGTTTCCAGGCCCAGCATCGGAGCGTAGGCAACTTTGGGGATCGGCTTGCGGGGTGTGTTCGACATGCCACAACAAGATACATCAACTCCCCCGCACCGCGGCCAGCAACAGCGCAACTACAGCTGCGAGAACCGCTCCAGGTCGTCGGGCGCACCGGCAAGCACGACCAGGTCAGAGGCGGTCAGTTCCATGCCTGATGCAAATGGGCGCCACTGGCCCGACCCGGTACGCACTGACACCACTTGCACGCGGTGTTTGTCCCAGAGACGCGAGGCGTCGCAGGGCTCGCCGATGAGGGGGCGCGGCGGGACCATTTTGATCACGCCGTAGTTTTCGGCGAGTTCGGCGAAGTCCTGGAAGCGTCCGCCGAGCAGGTGGGCGACGCGGCGACCGGTGTCGTGCTCTGGGCGGATGACGTGGGCGACGCCGAGGCGTTGCAGGATGCGGGCGTGGGATTCGGAGTCGGCTTTGGCCCAGATATCGGGCACGCCGAGATCCACAAGGTTCGAGGCGGTGAGGATAGATGCCTCGAGTGCGGAGCCGATACTGATGACGGCCCGTTCCACTTCTTGCACGCCGAGTTGGCGCAGGGCTTCGGGGTCGGTGGTGTCGGCCACGATGGCGTCGGTAAGCAATGGTGCATGCTCGCGCACGAGTCGCTCATCAGCGTCGATGCCGAGGACCTCCACGCCGTGGTGGGTGAGTTCGTGGGCAAGCGCGCCACCGAAGCGACCAAGTCCAATGACCACAACCGGCGGGATGTCGATGCGTTGTTTGCTCCGAAACAGGGAGCCGGGGAAGTTAGCCAATGAACGGCCTTTCTACTGGGTAGTCGTACCTGCGCACGACGTTACGGGTGGCAAGCGCCGCCACGAGGGTAAACGGGCCAATGCGCCCGAGGTACATCAAAAGACACAGCACGAGTTGAGAGGGCGTGCTTAGCAGCGAGGTAATGCCCGTGGACAGTCCAGTCGTCGAAAACGCGGAAATGACTTCGAAAATGACCTGGTCGGCGGTGAATTGTGGGTCGAAAACGCGCAGTGCCGCCACGCCGAGGGTGACCGCAGTAACGCCTGCGGCGGCGACCGTCATGGCCTGGCGGACCACCGACTTTGGGACGGTTCGTTTGCCCACGGTGGTCTGGTCACGCCCAGCAAACTCAGCTGCCATAGCGGCAAGCAGCACAATCGCGGTGGTGAGTTTGATACCGCCGGCGGTACCTGCGGAACCACCGCCGATGAACATGTAAATGTAGGTGACCATGAGCGTGATCGGGTGGGCGTCGGCGTAGTCGATGGAATTGAACCCGGCGGTACGCGGGGTGACGCCGCTAAAGAACGCGTTGAGCAGCTTCGTGCCGGTGGCCATGCCAGACAAGAGCCCCTGCCATTCCAGCACTGCGATAAGCAACGTCGCAGTGAACACGAGAAACGCGGTACCTGTCAGCGTCATGCGGGTGGTCACCGACAGTCGCCGGGAACTCACCGGGGTGCCGTGCACCATGCCACGGATGCGCTCACGCAGGCGCGCCATGAGTTCGGAGAGTACCGGGTAGCCGAGTCCACCAGTCATGAGCGCGCCCGCCAACGGCAGCAGAATCCATCCGTCGGTGTGATACGAGATCAGACTGTCCGAGCGCAGCCCAAACCCGGCATTGTTGAAGCCGGAAATGGCGTGGAAAATCCCCTCCCACGCCGCACGGTGGACAGGCATGTCGTAGTGCAGCAAGAACCGGAAGAATAAAACCGTCGCGACAAGTAGCTCGAACCCCAGCGTGAGCAGGAGCGTTGCAACGAGAGTGGCGCGCACCCCGCCTTCTAAAATTGGCCTGCCTTCCGCTGCCGTGGAGTGGCGCGAGCGCAGGTTCACCCGGCCGGTCAACAGCATGCCGGTGAGCGACGTGATGCTCATGATCCCTAAACCGCCAACCTGGATCAGGGCAAGGACAATCACCTGGCCGAAGAGGTTCCAGTGACCACCGGTGTCCACCGTGACAAGACCTGTCAGCGTCGTCGCAGACGTTGCTGTAAACAACGCATCCATCACCGGTGTTGTGGTGCGGTCGGCGGAGGCGAATGGCATACACAACAACGCGGTGCCACTGAGAATGAGCAGGATAAAACCGAGTGCGGTCAACCGCGCCGGTTTGAACCACCTCAAAGAGGCCATAGTGTTCACCGACGAAAGTTTACTCCTACTGCGCTACCGACTGCGACCGAAACAGTTGCACATCCTCGTCGGTATACGCCGCGGCGATTTGGGTCTCGGCGGACTACACTAGCCCAGCGCAACGCTTGGGTGCATGATGGAGTGCATGACTGATTCCGCCGCATTGCATCACTGGTGGGAGGCCGCACGCCCCCACACCTGGCCGAACGCCTTCGCCCCCGTCATCGCCGGTACGGGTGTCGCGGCGTACTGGGGTACTGAGGGCCCGCACGTGGGCAAGGCGCTACTCGCGCTCCTTGTGGCCTGGGCGTTGATCGTTGGCGTGAACTTTGCCAATGACTACTCCGATGGCATCCGCGGTACTGATGAAGACCGCACGGGCCCGGCGCGCCTGACGGCGTCAGGTACGGTGCCGCCGGAAACCGTCAAGCTCGCAGCATTTGTGGCGTTCGGTGTAGCTGGGGTGTTCGGGTTCATCCTGGCGGCAACTTCATCGTGGTGGCTGCTGTTGGTCGGCATTATCTGCATCGCCGCGGCGTGGTTCTATACGGGCGGCACGCGTCCCTACGGCTACGCGGGCTTTGGCGAGCTGGCCGTGTTCATCTTCTTCGGCCTCGTCGCCGTGATGGGCACGGAGTTTGTGCAGACCGGATTCCTCTCCAGCGAAGGCTTCCTGTGTGCCGTGGCGATCGGTTCGATCTCGGCCGCGGTGAATCTGGCCAATAATATTCGTGACATCCGCACGGACGCCGCCGCCGGCAAGAAAACCCTCGCGGTGCGCATTGGTGATTCTGCGTCTCGAACCCTGTTTACCGTCCTCACCCTCATCCCATTCGTAGTCACCATCCTGCTTGGATTCAGTACTCCGCTGGTGTTTGTTGGGTTTGCGGCGTTGCCGTTTGCGGTGGCGTCGATAGTAATTGTGCGCCGCGGCGCAACTGGCAAGGACCTGATCCCCGTACTAGGGATGAACGGCAAAGCGATGCTGATCTGGTCAATCGCAACAGCCCTCGGCTTGGCCTTCTTCGGTGCTTACTTCTGGGGCCAGCCGGTCCCCTACACCGAAGGCGGTGCCGACTTCGGGTGGTCCATGCATCTGCCTCCGGCTGGCATGCCCTTCTAGTGGCGTAAGCTGTCCGACATGCTTGATGTCTTAACCGGTTTCTCAATCATCTTCGTGGTGATTGGTGCCGGTTTCTTTCTTGCCCAGAAAGGCATCATTCGTCAAAACAACCGGCTGATGTTGAACCAGATCGCGTTCTACATCGCCACCCCTTCGCTGATTTTCTCCAGCGTCGCGGTATCCGATACCAGCGTGTTCTACTCCAAGGTGGTTGGGGTGGTGGCGGTGGCGTCCGTAGGCATCATGGTTTTGTACTGGCTGTTGAGCTTTTTTTCTTTTAAACGCCCAGTCGCCGAAACCATGGCCGGCGCCGCCAGCTCCAGCTACTACAACTCCATCAACATTGGACTGCCAATTGCCACCTACGTGATCGGGGATGCCACCTATGCCGTGCCCGTCCTGGTGCTCCAAGTAGCAATCCTCACCCCACTGATCATCACCGGCCTGAACTGGGGCGGCGCCGAAAAAGGCGCGACTTTGAAAGCAATCGTGGCCGGCCTGACCGCGCCGATGGTCATCGCCGCTATCGCCGGTTTCGTGGTGTCCGCCTCCGGCTGGACGGTGCCCGAACCCATAATGGCGCCGCTAGAGATCCTCGGCGGTGCGTCCATCCCGCTGATCCTGATGAGCTTCGGCGCCTCCCTGAAGGGCGACGGCGTCCTGCACGAGGAGCGCGTACCAACCCTGGTTGCCTCCACCTTAAAACTGGTGGGTATGCCGGCGATGGCGTGGGCCATCGGCAGCGCGTTTGGGCTTAGCGGCTCCGATCTCTACGCCGCGGTCATCCTCGCCGCCCTGCCAACCGCGCAGAACGTGTACAACTACACCGCCACCTACCGCGTCGGCGAAACCGTGGCGCGCGACACCGTCTTCATCACCACATTCCTCTCACTGCCGGCAATGCTGGTGATCGCGCTGCTGTTCGGGCACTAGCGCTGGGGTTGGCTTGGGTTAACGCTGGGCGAGCTCGCCCTCGATCCAATCCTTGCGCGCCTGGCGCTGGGCCTTGAACTGCGCCAGCGCCTCCGTCGCCTCCACACGCTGCTTGGTAAAGACCAGCATGGACAGCGGGAACGCCACAATCAACGCCAGCAATGCAGAGATAATCAACGGCACCGGCGCGCCAATCAACATGGCCACGCCCTGGATCACCACCGTCAGCGCCAAAAACAGCAGCAAACGGTACAAGCCGTAGATGGCGGCCGCCTTGTTTGCGCGGGCGCGGGCGTTCGGGTCAATGGTTGGTTGCGTATCGGTCACGCTTCCCAACCATAATGCGACGACTAGTAATGTTGGAATCTATGGGACGCGTACTTCTCATCCTCCTTGTCATCCTTGCCGTCTACCTCATGTGGCGCGCCTTCGGCCCGGGTTCCGCCGAACGCTACGGAACCCGCGCCCCCGAGCAACGCCCGGCCATCAAAGGCCCTGATGATGACGAAGAGTTCCTCTGGAACATTGAGAAGAACCGCTTCAAGGAACGCCGCGCGAAAGAAGAGGCGGAACGGCGTAAGAAAGAGGAAGAGGAGCGGCGGAAGCGTCGCGAAGAAGGGCAGTAGCGGGGTTGCCCGGGCGCCGCGCGTGGGCTGGCGCTGAAAACAAATGCGAGATCTTTCAGCGTCCTGCGGTTTTCTAGTCACATCCGTAACAAATCGAAATGTTTGCAATGAGGCCAGTGTGACAGGTGGGGTTAGCGCTGGTCAGGGGGCTTTCGGGGCTAGGCGCCGGCACCAGAGCTGGGCGTGAGCGACAGCCGAAGGCCGAGCACCTCAGCAACCGCGGCGACTTTCTCCCAGCGCACGCCCTCACCACCATGCTCGATGGTGTGCAGCGTGGAGCGGGATACACCAGCAGCGCTGGCAACGTCCTGCTGCACGCGCCCAAGCTCGCGGCGCTGGGAAGCCAGCTGCTCCCCCAGCGCCAACAACGTCGGGTTGCTGCTGGCGGGTTTGCCCACCTTATTGCGCGGCTGACTGCGTGGCTGACTTCTTGGCTGGCTGCGCGGTTGCCCCTTCGCCACACTGCCACTGCTAGTCACCGCGCAGCCCTTCCTCTTCGTCCAACACCGCCGGTAGGTGGTGTTGGGACCAGGTGAGGGCGTGGCGTACGCCGTCGATAAGCGAAAGCTCCGGGGACCAACCAAGGACCTCCAAAGCTTTGGTGGTGCGGGTGGCGCAGCCGACAACATCGCCGTCGCGCGGCGGGGCGGTGCGGATCTCCAGGGGTGTGCCGGTGGCCTCGCCGAAGGCCTCGGCAAGTTCGAAGACCGTGGTGCCCTGGCCAGTGCCCAAGTTGATGGTGGTGTGGGCGTGAGAAGTCTCGGCGAGGAAGCGCAGCGCCGCCACATGCGCACGCGCAAGGTCCCACACGTGGACGTAGTCGCGCAGACCCGAGCCGTCTCGAGTCGGCCACTCAACACCCGTAACCGTAAACGGCTCGCCAGCAGTGTGGGCCTCAATCATCTTGCCCATCGCGTGCGTGGGGTGCGGGTTCTGCAGGCCGGTGCGCATCTGCGGGTCAGCGCCGATTGGGTTGAAGTACCGCAACGACAAGGAGGTAATCACAGGCGTGTCTTCCAGCACACGCTCCACCATCCGCTTGGACGCGGAGTACGGGCTCAGCGGGTTGACCGCGCTGTGCTCATCCACCATGTAGTCCGGGCCTGGCTCATACATGGACGCCGTGGAGCTCAAAATGAACCGCGTGATGCCGTGGCGCTCCAGGGTCTGCAGCAGCTCGATGCTTTTGGCCACGTTGTTGTGGTAATACGCAAGCGGCTTTTCCACGCTCTCCGGAACGACAATCTTCGCCGCGCAGTGAATCACCGCGTCAATGTCAGGATGCTCGGTGGTGATGCGCTGGATCAGCGCAGTATCCGCAATATCGCCCTCGTAGTAATCAAAACGCTGGGCGAAGGCGCGAAGGCCGGTAGAAAAATCGTCCAGAATCACCGGCGTGATGCCGCTGTCCGCGCAGCAGTTGGCGATGGTGGAGCCGATATAGCCAGCCCCACCTGTAATCAGGACCTTCATGGTTTAGTTCAGCCCAGCGTAGGAGTGCAGGCTCGCAGCAACAAAGTTCACATACGTCATGTTAAACACCGTCATTGCCAATGCAAAGACGTTGATCCACGCCGCCTTGGAGTTTTTCCAGCCAGCGGTTGCGCGTGCGTGCAGGTAGGCCGCGTAGAGCACCCAGGTGATCATGGACACGGTTTCCTTCGCGTCCCAGTTCCAGAACCGGCCCCAGGCAACCTCAGCCCAGATCGCGCCGAAGACGATGCCAATGCCGAACAGCGGCAGGGTCACAATCGCCGTCTTGTACGTGATCGTGTCCAGGGTCTTCGCGCTTGGCAGCGGCTTTGCAATCGCACCGAAGAAGCCGTGCTCCTCACCCTTCGGCTGCCACATGCGCAGCAGGTAGAGCAGTGCGAACGCGCCGGAGACAACACCGATGGACGCACCGATAGACACCGTGGACACGTGGACCGGCATCCAGTAGGACTGCAGCGCCGGCACCACCGGAGCGGCCTGCAGGTGGAACACCGTGGAGTTTAAGAACATGGTGATCACCATCGGCGCAAGCAGCCACGGCCACAGGGAGTGCCAGCCCTTGCGCTGCACCACGGCTGCCGCGGTCACCATGATCACCGCCGTCATGAACAGGATGTACTCATACAGGTTGCCCAGCGGGAAACGCTGCGCCGCAATGCCGCGGGTAACAAAGGCGACAATGTGCAGCGTCACACCGAACCAGACCAACGCCTGGGTCATGTTCGCCCACTGGCGCGCCTTGCCCACGCGGGTTTCATATTCAGCGTCCAGCGCGGCGCTATCAACCGGCTCCTCGGGGCGCTCCTTGGTCAGCACCGAAGAACCAGCGCCAACGGCCACTTTCTCCTCCGCACGTGCAGCGAGCTCTGCACGCTCACGGCGAAGGTCCACGATGCCAAGCAGGCGACCGTAGTAGATGCAGGACATGAGCAGCGCAGCGATGTAAATGACAAACGCCGTGCGGAACGTCAAGTCCGAAAGTGAGGCCATTGTTGTATCCACGAGCATGTGCATTAACGTACCCCACTTACCAGGCCAATTCCAACCTTTTGGCGGGTCACAGGCCTGTTAGCAACGTCCTAGAGGTCACCCTCTTCGAACTCTTCTTCGCTCTCATCGTGGGTGCCAAGGATCACGCCCACCAGTTCCTCGAACTCGCTGCCCCAACCGGCGCGGTCCGTGCGGGCAAGGCCGGCGATCTCTACGCGCGTAACGGCCTCCCCGGCCGCGGTGGTCTCCGGGTGCAGGCGCACCCACACGCGGCGACGCTTGATGGTCAACGACGCCGCCAGCGCCGCCAACATAATCATCGTGGTCACCAGCGCCCAGCGCTGGAACGGGTCGCGGGAGATTTGGTAGTTGGCAAACTCGGCGGCGCCATCAAAACGCACCGTGATCGGGCCGGCCGGATCGCCCACGTCCACGCGGGCCTCCTCCCCCGGCTCAAGGGTGAGGCGCTGCGTCTTCTGCAGCTGGCCGGATGCAATGAGCGACTGGTCCAGTACGAAAATGTTCTGCGGGCGGCCGGTGTCCAGGCCGGCGTCGCCCACATACACCTCCACCGCCATCGCCGGATCCTCCATGGACGGGAAGGCGGACTGCAGCATGTCCTGGTTCGGACCGGTCCACTGCGCCGTTGGCGCGAACACGCCCTCAAACGCCAGCTGGTTCTGGCGGCGTTCCATCAGATCCGGGTACATGCCTGCCGGCGGATCAAAACGCATCACGCCAGAGGACAAAAACGTTTGCAGGTCAGTCGGGCGAAACTGCACCATCTGGGTGCGCGACTCCCCGTTCGGCCACGTCACCGTAATCTGCGGCGCAAACCCGTGCCCCTGCAGGTAGACGCGGTCCTGGCCAATGCGCAGCGGGTGGTTGACCTGCAGCGTTGCCTGCTCCCACGTCTCCTTCGGCGCGGTCACGTCATCGGTGTAGGTCACGTCGGACCAAAAGCCCAACGCCTGGCCATTCGGCAGGTAATCAGAGCGGAAGTTTTGGGATTCGAAGCAGAAGGGGGTGAGCCCGGTGCCGTCGAAAAGCGAACCGGCCCTGAACACATCAAAGTTAGACGGGCTGGTGTTGCAGAATTCACGCGAGTTTTGCACGGGCACCGCATGCTCGGATTCGGAGTTGGTGACCACGATCGCCTGGCCCTCATAAAAGGCCATCCTGCCAAGGGCGAAGGTGACAATCATGCCCACAATGCCCACGTGGAACAGCAAGTTCATCAGCTCACGCGAGTAGCCGCGCTCCGCCGAAATAGACAGCGCGCCGGCACGGTCCTCCCCCGGCTCATAGACCGCGGTGTGCCAGCGGCGAAGGGCTTTTTGCGTATTTGCGCTCACCTGATCCACCGGTGCCGCCACCACACCGGACTCATGCAACGGCATGCGAGAGAGGAACTTCGGCGCACGCGTCGGCTTCGCGCGGTACGCACGCCAGTGATCCACAGAACGCGGAATGATGCAGCCCACAAGGGAGATCATCAGCAGCACAACGATGGCGACGAACCAGGTGGACGAGAAAGCGTCGAAAAACTGCAGCCTGTCGTAGATCGGCCCCATGGTGGGATTGGCCTTGAGATAGTCATCTACCAGCGACGCACTGACCTGCCTCTGCGGCAGCAGCGCGCCCGGGATGGCAGCCAAGGCCAGCAGGAACAGCAAGATAAGCGCGGTGCGCATGCTTGTCAGCCAGTGCCACGCCTTCTTCAGCATCTGCATGTTGAATCCTTTAAATTACTGTCTCTCCGAAACCGACGGTGAACTGACGCGTCCACCCAATAAATGTCTCCCACACGCCACTGAGCAGCAAAATGCCAACCGCAATCATGGCGATACCGCCGATGATCTGGATCTGGCGCGAATGCCTGCGCAGGAAATCCACACTCTTGACCGCACGCGCCGAGCCAATGGCGATAAGCAGAAACGGCAAGCCCAGCCCCAAACAGTAGGCGGTGACCAGAATCGCGCCGCGCGCCGCCGTCATGCCCTCAGTACCTGCGGCGACGGAGATGATCGCAGCCAGCGTCGGCCCAAGGCACGGCGTCCAGCCAAGCGCAAACACGCCGCCTAAAAGGGGCGCACCGAAGATGGTGGCCCAGCGTTTCGGCTGCATGCGGGTGTCTTTCTGCAGCGCCGGGACCGCACCCATGAACACCACGCCCATCAGGATGGTCACCACACCACCGATGCGCATGAGCATCTCCGCGTTGAGACGAATCATGCTAATCGCCCCGAACACACTGACCGTGGCCAACAGGAACACCACGGTAAACCCTGCAATGAACAGCGCTGCGGCACCGGCGACCGCGCCTCGTTTTCTAGTCACCCGCGGCCCGTCCTCCCCGTAGCTGACCTCACCGCCAACCACGCCCGTGAGGTAGGAAATGTAGCCGGGCACCAGCGGGATCACGCACGGGGAGGCAAAAGAGACTAACCCGGCCAACGCCGCGGCCAGCATGCCAAGCAGCAGCGGCCCTTCTGCCGCTAGCTGTGAAAACGCCTCCCCCATCGGCTACTCCGCCTCAAGTTCTGCAACCACGTCAAGAATGTCCTGGGCGCTTACCTCACGCAGGAACACCGCCGCTGGGCGGTGTTCCTTGTCCAGGATCACGGTGGTTGGGATCACGGAGCTAGGCACGCCGCCGAGAAACGCCGCGGTTTTAAACGGCGGGTCATACAAAGACGGGTAGGTCACCGCGTTGTCTTTAAGAAAGTCGCGCGAAATCTCCGGGTTCGGGTCACGCACGTTGATACCAAGTACTGTGCCCGTGCCGATCTCCTCGAAGTGCTCTTGGACCTCCTGCAGATCATCAACCTCCGCGCGGCACGGGGCGCACCACTGGCCCCACGCGTTCAACACCACGACCTGGCCAGCGAAGTCATCCAGGTTGATATCGGTGCCCGGCTCCATCAGCGACTCACCGCTGAAGTTTGCCAACGGCTTGCGGTCTGCCTGGTCATAGCGGATCTCAACCTGGCCGCCTGGAGAGTGGAACGAGAACGTGCCGCCGCTATCGCCGCCAGTAGTTGAGCAACCAGCAAGGGCGAGCGCGCACACAAGTGCGGGCAGGATTCGTTTCGTTCTCACAAGTAGCTTTCTTAAGGTTTGGCTCAGGGTTTTCTAGATGTGTCCGGCCGGAGTGGAATATGACCAGTCAATAACAACGTCACCCTCAAACACAAGTGACGTCACACTTGCCAGGTCACACTCGCGGCTGGCGTGCGCAAAAGGCTTGCCCTGCACGAAGCGCTGCACCGTGACAATGGGCAACTGGTGGCTCACCAACACCGCCTCGTGGCCCTCGGCCTTCTGACGTGCCTGCTCAGTGGCGCGATCCATACGCTGGAAAATCTCCTCGTACGGCTCGCCCCAGCTGGGCTCCCAGGGTTTGAGCATGTAGCGCCAACGCTTCGGGTTCCACAACTGGGAACGCCACCCCTTGGTGCGCAGCCCCTCAAAGGTGTTGCCGGCCTCAAGGATGTCCTCGCACGTATCCACGCTTAAACCCGTGACCTGGGCAATCGGCTGCGCCGTCTCCTGCGCGCGCTCAAGCGGGCTGGCCGCAAGGTAGGTCACGTCGCGGCCCTCGAAGAACTCCGCGGTGGCCGCAGCCATGGACTGCCCACGAGAGCTCAGGTGATAGTCCGGCAGGCGACCGTACAAAATGCGCTGCGGATTAAACACCTCGCCGTGGCGCACAAGGTGAACGATGGTGCGCGTCATGCGGTTGGCTCCGCCTGCGCCGCGGCCTTCGCCGCCGGAACCAGTGCCGCCTCAATACGGCCAAAGTCCTCATCCGTCAGCGCGGTGGAGACGAACCAGGTTTCAAACGCGCTCGGTGGCGCAAACACGCCAGCGTCCAGCAGCGCGTGGAAGAACGCCGGGTAACGCCAGGTGTCCGCAGCCTTCATGTCCGCGAAGTTGTGGCCAGCGCCCTCCGCGAAGCGCACGGACAGCATCGTCTCTGCACGCTGGATGTGGTGGGCTACGCCCTCGCGCGTCAAGGCGCTGCTAATCAGGCTGCCCAACAGGTCCGCGTTGCGGTGCAGTTGCGGGTAAATATCCTCAGAGGCCAGCTTCAACGACGCCAAGCCCGCCGCCATCGCCACCGGGTTACCGGACAGGGTACCCGCCTGGTACACCGGACCATTCGGTGCGAGCTTCTCCATGATCTCGCGACGACCACCAAAAGCCGCCGCCGGCAGACCGCCGGAGATGACCTTGCCAAACGTGGTCAAGTCACCCGCCACACCGTCCACGCCGTACCAGCCGGAGTAGGAGGTGCGGAAGCCGGTCATCACTTCGTCCAAAATCAAAAGCGCGCCGTGCTCATGCGCAAGATCCTTCAGCTTCTGGTTGAAGTTGTCCTTCGGTGCAACGGTGCCCATGTTGCCGGCCGCGGCCTCCGTGATCACACAGGCAATCTCGCCCGGGTTTTCCTCAAACGCACGACGCACCGCATCAATGTCGTTGTACGGCACCACAATCGTGTCCGCCGCCTGCGCACCGGTCACACCCGGGGAGTCCGGCAGCGAGAACGTTGCCAAACCAGAGCCCGCCGAGGCCAGCAGCGCATCCACGTGGCCGTGGTAGCAGCCGTCAAACTTGATAATCTTCGGCCGGCCCGTGAAACCGCGCGCCAAACGCACCGCAGACATGGTCGCCTCCGTGCCGGAGTTGACCATGCGCACCTCTTCAACGCTGGTGCGCTGCACAATGTGCTCTGCAATCTCCACCTCAGCCTCGGTCGGCGCACCGAAGCTCAGGCCGTCAACCATCGCCGCCTGGACGGCCTCAAGGATTTCCGGGCGCGCGTTGCCGTTGATCATCGGCCCCCAGGAGTTGACCAGGTCAACGTAGGCGTTGCCATCAACGTCGATAAGCTTGGATCCATGCGCGCTCTTGATAAAGCGAGTCTGGCCGCCGACGGAGCCGAAACCGCGCACCGGCGAGTTCACACCGCCCGGAGTCAGTTGCTGCGCGCGGGCAAACAGCTCCGCTGAACGCTTGGTGTTGGCTGAGGTTGGCATTTGACTAAAGTCCTGCGTGGTCATGGTTGTCTATCCTAGGCCATATGAAGATCGCGTTTTTAGGCCTCGGCCGCATGGGAACTGAGCTTGCACTCAAACTTGTTAATGACCACGAGCTCACCGTTTGGAACCGCACCGCAGCCAAAACCGAACCTTTGGTTGCCGCCGACGCACGAGCCGCAGCTACCCCGAAGGAGGCGGTTGAGGGCGCTGAGCTGGTCATCACCTCACTGTTCGGGCCGGATGAGGTCCGCGAAGTTGTCATTGAGCCCGGCTTGATCGCACCTGATGTGACCTGGGCGGATTCCACCACCATTTCGCCTGCGGATGCCGCCGAGTTCGCCGCCGCCGTCCCCGGCTTCGTCCACACCCCGGTGGTTGGCACACTGCCGCCCGCCCGCGCCGGCAAGCTGGGGGTTTATGTAGGTGGAGCAGATGCTTGCCGACGCCACGTAGTCGCCCAAACCGTCTCCCCCTGGGCCGCCGCCAACCCCGAGCGCCTGCGCGAAGTAGACACCGCCGCCAAGGCCGCCGTGGGCAAACTGCTGGCCAACCTGGCCCTGGCCGTGAGCCTGGAAGGCTTCCGCGAGGCGTTGGACCTTGGCCTTTCCCAGGGCCTTTCGGAGTCCGAGGTGGTTTCCATGCTCGGCTCCACCGGCCTGGAGTTCATCGTGAACATGAAGGCGCCGTTCCTGCTGGGTGAGCGTTCTGTTTCTCCTGGAGACTTCTCCGTTGACGCCATTGCCAAGGATGCCCGCCTGATGCTTGACGCCGCTGACACCGACCTGCCCGCCGTCGCCGCAGCCCTGCGCTCTTTGGAAGCACAGCAGGCCGCCGGCAATGGCGACAAGGACCTGTCCTCCGTGGTGGTTAACCGCGACGTGTAGTTCTGGGGGTGGTTGGGGCCGGTTTTGGGGTTGGTTTTGGGGCCGGTTTTGGGCGCGCCGCTGCACCAATCTCCAGATTAGTGCATTCCGGCGCCTATTTCCCCAGGTGGCTGCTCACCCTCCGGGAATTGTTTCATCTCCCGTTGGGTCAGGCTGACAAATTTGACGAGCCGATTGACATTTCCCCAGGTCGCCACCCTGACAGAGAGGGGAAATTGTCAAATTTGTCAGTGCAACGAACGTTTAAGCCTGCGGCTTGGCCGGCTTCGCCTTGGACTGCCTCCGGAACACCCCGATAAACACCACAACCACCAGGGCGAGGGCGATGTAGTTGGCAATCTTGGCGTAGTGGTCCAACACGGTGACCACAGGCTCGCCGATCCACCAGCCAAGGCCCAGGTACAGGAAGGACCACAGCGTCTTGGACACAAAGTCCAGGACCATGAACTTCCACAGCGGCATCCCGGTCATGCCCATGAGCACGAACACGACGAAGGCGATGGGCAGCGGAATCGGTACATACGCCAAGAAAATGCCGAGCCAGCCGAGTTTGAGCGCCCAGTACTCAACACGCTCGATGTTTTTGGCGGCGCGTTTGGAGTTGGATGCTTGGACCTCCAAAATTCCCCGACCCCACAGCTTGCCTGCCCACCAGTAGATCCAGTCAAACTTGATGGCAACCAGTGAGCCGATCAGCAGGTACAGCAGCCAGTGTGGTGCTTGGCCCACCGCCGCCAGTGCTCCTGTCGACGCCGCGCCCAACCTCGAACCCGTCAACGCCAGCATGATCGGCGGGTCTAGTCCCAGCAGCCAGGCCCGCAGCGGGATCATGGCCAGGCCGAACAGGCCGACAAACCCGAACCAGCCAAGACACCAGTAGTCCGCCTTTGACGGTTTACCGTTCCACGGCAGGCCGTCTTCTTCCCACCATTCCTTGTTGGTGGTTTCGGCGGTGGTTGGCTCGGCGTTTGGCTCGCCGGCGCTCACGTTGTCGCTCATAGGGAATCAACCTAGTGCAGAACACAGTGCAGACGAACCCATGGCAGAAACTCTGAGCAATAATTCGCGCTACTGATCCAATCGACGTGAGATTACATGGGGATT
Organism: Corynebacterium sp. HMSC30G07; assembly: GCF_001806945.1. Taxonomy (NCBI): domain Bacteria; kingdom Bacillati; phylum Actinomycetota; class Actinomycetes; order Mycobacteriales; family Corynebacteriaceae; genus Corynebacterium; species Corynebacterium sp. HMSC30G07. The sequence goes on from NZ_KV786468.1 coordinate 24,023, forward strand.
TTGAATCAAAATTCAACCAACATACAGAAACGGCTCGTATCAATGATGGGGCTAGCGAAACACAGCTGGCACGAAATAGCTGTTTTAGATAAAGGAGAACCGACATGTCCAACACCAAGACCCGCTTTGCTGCTACCGCTGCTGCTGTTCTGCTCGCATCCACCGGCCTGGCTGCTTGCAACGACACCGGCGCTGACGACGCAACGACGACCGACTCCACCGTCAGCGGCACCACTGGCACTGCAGACTCCAGCACTGGCTCCAGCTCTGACTCCACTGCAGACACTGCAACGGACTCCACTGCAACCGAGACCAAGTAAGTCGCGCTAGACAGCGGTCAATAACGGTCAGCAACGCGAAACCCCCATCGCACCAACTCCGGTTGGTGTGGCGATGGGGGTTTCGTCATGCGCCCAGGAATTGATGCCGTAACCAATGTCGGCGGTACAGCCCCTCCACACGAGTGCACGCCAAGTCCAAGCCGAGCCCAAACCAAGTCCGGCTTCAACAGATATGCAGGTGAAGAAATGCAGGGGAAGATATGCAGGAGTAATGGTCAGAGCGTTTTTTCAATAAGGGCCCCGTTAATGAAAATATCCCGTGACCTGCGAACCTGCATATCTTCCCCTGCATATCTACCTTTGGTAGCTGTTCGGCGACCACGGGGCGACGGGTACAGAACCGAACAGGGGCTCAGCTAGGACTTCAGAACGTCGGCGGCGACGGCGCGGGCGTCTGCAATCACCGCGGGCACGCCAACGCCGGCGACCCAAGCGCCAGTCACACTCACGCCACCAGCGCCACCAGCACTGTCACCACCAGCACCAGCACCAGCGCCACCAGCACTGTCACCACCAGCGCCACCAGCGCCCGCCAACGCGTCGGCGAGCAGTTGTTTGACGGTGGCGACGGTGGTCAGGTGCGTGGCGTCGAAACGCGGCAGGCCCCCGAACCAGCGTTGGACGTAGATTTCTTCGAGGCCGGCCTCGCGGCCGTCGAAACCCGTGATGGTGCGTAGGTCGTCCAACGCCCAGTCCACAAGGTCGTCCTCGCTGGCGGACAGCGCCACGGTGTCGCCGAAGCGGCCGAAGCTGGCGCGCACCAGCGCGCCGCCGCGCGCAGCCAGGTGCGGCCACTTGCGGGAAGACAGCGTGAACGCCTTGGCGTGCACGTCCTGAGCACCGTTGGCTACCAGCACGCCGGAGTTCTGCGGCAGGCCCTCATCGGTGGCGAAACGCATGCCCACCACCGCGGAGTTCGCCAGCTGCACCGACTTCAGCGCAGCAGAGGCTTCGGGGGCAACGCTCTTCAGCAGCAGCGCGGCCGTCGGGGCAGGCACAGCGAGAATGACCTGGTCATACACCACATCTTCACCGCCTTTGAGGCGGTAGCCGGAGCCGTCGCGAGTCAGGGCGGAGATAAACGCGTCGATGTAGATGTTGGCACCGGACTGCTCCGCCAGTGCCTCGTAGACCTCCTGGTAGCCCTCGCGGAAGGAGTTGAACACGGCGCCGTGGCCGGTGGGTAGCTCCCTGCGCGCGGCCTCCAAGTTGGCCACGGCTGTAGACAAGTGCACGGGGCCATCCGCGGCAAGGCGGTCAAGCTCCGCCGCCAGCTGCGGCACAGTCGCGCGAACACCCAGGTCATCGGCAGTGCAGGAGTACACGCCGCCCAGCAGTGCGGTGACAATGTTGTCCACCACTTCGTTGCCGTAGCGCTCGCGAACAAGGGCGCCGAGGTTTATGTCACCGCCGATTTCCCACTCGAAGCCGGGCTGCTCGCCTTCCTGGTCAATGCGCTGCGCAGTCTCTTCGCTTACCAGGTGCTTCACGCCCTCGGAGGAAGACGGGATACCCATCACGCCGCCGGTTGGCAGCTCACGCGCCGTACCGTCAACCCACACCAAGGAGCGCAGACCCGAAGGTTCCACCAAAGAGTCGCCGAGACCCAGCTCGGTGAAAAACTCCACAGCATCTTTCCTGCGCGCCATGAACGCCTCCGCGCCCATGTCCGTCGGCCCGGCTTCAAACGCCACGGTGTAGAGCTTGCCGCCGATGCGATCGGTCGCCTCGTAGACATCCACACGCAGATCAGTTACGCCTTCAGCCTCGCTCAAACGGCGCAGCTCATAGGCTGCAGTCAAGCCCGCAAGACCTGCGCCAATAATGGCAACGTTCACGCTTTCTACGCCTCCTCGTGAATAATGCGTACGGCTTCTGTGATCGCATCCGCATCCGTGGTGGGCAAAACGCCGTGGCCGAGGTTGAAGATGTGGCCGGTGGCATCCCCCACTTCGACCGCGCGGGCAGCCTCAGCCTTAATGCGGGTGACCTCCTCGCGCACCACATCGGTGCCCGCGAACAGCATCGCCGGATCCAGGTTGCCCTGCAGCACGCGTGGGGAGGCAAAACGCTTCGCCGCCACATCCAACGGCACACGCCAATCCACACCCATAACCTCGCTACCTGCCTCAGACATGGCGCCGAGCAGCTCGCCGGTAGCAACACCGAAGTGGATACGCGGGATCTCACCTGCAACCGTCTCCAGGATCTCCACCGAGTACGGCAACACGTGCTCGCGGTAATCCGCCTCCGTGAGGAAGCCCGCCCAAGAGTCGAACAGCTGCATCGCGTCAATGCCTGCCTCAACCTGGGTGCGCAGGAACGTGGTGATGGTGGGCACCAGGCGACGCATCAGCGCGTGCCAGGTTTCCGGATCCCCGTGCATCATGGCCTTGGTCTTCTCGTGGTTCTTGCTGGGGCCGCCCTCAACGAGGTAGCTGGCCAGCGTAAACGGCGCGCCCACGAAACCGATCAGCGCCTGGGTATCTTTCAGCTCACCCAGGATGATCTCAATACCCTTGGCCACCTCTTCCACGTGGTGGTCCAGAATCGGCAGGTTATCCACGTCCGCACGCGAGGTGATCGCCTGATCCATCACCGGGCCGCGGCCCGGCACAATCTCAACGCCAACACCGGCGGCCTTCAGCGGCACCACAATGTCAGAAAACAGGATCGCACCATCCATATCGTGGCGGCGCACCGGCTGCATCGTGATTTCCGCCAGCAGCTCGGGCATGAAGCAGGAGTCCAACATGGGGATGCCTTCGCGTACCTTGAGGTACTCCGGCAGGGAGCGGCCCGCCTGGCGCATAAACCACACCGGGGTGCGCGACGGGGTCTGGCCGTTAGCAGCCTGAAGAAGCGGGGCATTAACAAGCTCACGTCTGGTCATGGCTTACAAGCCTACTTCAGATCCGCCAGCTCCTTTACCGCGGGAAATTTAGGAAGGGAAACGCCCGGCGCGCGAGGAGCGTTGCCCGATGATCAACGAGCTACCTAGCATGACCAGCGTGGCACCCATCGGTGGCAGCACACCGCTCATGGCAAGGGCAACGGCCGCCGCGTTGTAGATCAGGGCAAACGCCATGTTGGAGTCAATGATGCGGGACACGCGCCGGCCGTGCTCAAGCAGCTGGGGCACTGCCATGACGTCATCGCGCATAACCAGTGCATCGATCTCAAGCTCGGTGTTTTTCTTCATGTTGCTTTCGAAGAAATCCTCCTCGGCATACAAAACGCCAAGGTCACCGACCTCAATAACGTCCAGCACTGACAGGGAACCCACCATGGCTACGTTCGCCCCACGGCTGTGTAGTTGGCGTACGGCACCCGCTTTGTCATGCGCGGTCACACCCGCCAGCACCGAGGACATGCCCAGCATGTTGGCAAAGCGGCGCCCCACCGCGTAGGTGTCACGCGTCAGCATCACAGTGGAGGTGCCCATTGCTTCTAGACGATCAACCGCATCCGCCGCATCCTGCTTCTCCGGGTCATGCAGCGTGATCACACCTCGGTCACGGTTCTTCCAACGCACCACAATCGGCGCACCGCCGCTAACCGCCGCCAGCGCCAAACGCCCCTTCAGGCGCGACAGGTTTGTGGGGCGCCACAGTTCCGCGTCCAGGTAGGTGACCTCATCATCATCGGCCGCACGCCCGTCAACCACGGGGCGAAGCGTCACGCGCCCGGTGGTGGTGCCGTCCTGGTGGATGGTGGACTCCTCCAGATCCACACGCCACGGGGCACCGTGGCCTTTCGCCTCACGCGCCGCTGCAACAATCGCACGCGAGGACGGGTGGTTGGACTCCACCAACAGCGCTGCTGCAACCAGCAGCACAACCTCGGTGTCCTCCCCTTCCGCGGCGGTGACCGTCTCCACGGTCATCTCCGGCTCCACCAGGGTGCCCACGCGGTTAAACACCACCGTGTCTACTTCTTCGCACTTGCGCAGGGTTGCGCCATCGCGCACCAAAATCGCGTGGCGCGCCGCAGCCTCAACGCCATGCCTGATCGCCAGTGCAGGCGAAATTGCCAGCGCCACCGGGGCCACCACAGCCAGGATGGCAAGGGCGGTGGAGAAGGCGGCGTTGATGTTGCCGTCGATAAGCCACCAAAGCCCAAAATCAATCACTGCCAGCGCATACGCCGCCGGGATCATCATGCCGGCTGAGCGGGTGGAGACCATCGTCGCAGCATTTTCTCTTCGCGACGCCTCCTCCACCCAACGACTCACCCACGCCCACTTCGTTGCATGGCCGGTGCGACGCGCACGGACCTTGATCTTGCCGCGGTCAACCACCGTCCCGGCGGCCACCTCATCGCCCACCTTCACGTTCGGCTCCGCATCCACACCAACCAGCACGTGATCCAGATGCGCTGAGCCGCCAACCACCTCACCGTCTACCGGAATGGTTTGGCCGGCGCCAACCTCCACGTCATCCCCGCGGTTAATTTCAGACAGCGGCAGCACCTCTTCATCACCGTGACCACGGCGAATCACCTTGTACTCCGTATCTGAAGGCGGCGTAAACTGCGCCATCTGATCCACCAACGACGCACCAGCACGCTTAGCGTAAAAGCGCCCCACCAGCAGCAACGCGGTGACTCCGCAGGCGACGTCCAAGAAGAGATCCATCGCATCCCCGCGCCGCGTGGGCGTCCACCCGGTTGCAGACACCCAACCGATCTCACCCGCAGGCGTAAACAACAGCGCTACAACAGACCAGAGATACGCCGCCAGCACAGCGACCGAACTCGCGCCATCCAGCGCCGAAAGGCCACGGCGCACGCCACCAGCCATCGCGCGGTGGAACGGCAACGCGCACCAAAACGCCACCGGCGTAGTCAGCGCCAAACACAGCCACTGCCAGCCCGGGAACTGCACGGCCGGCGAGTAACTGAGCACAATCACCGGCAGCGACAACACCACTGCCGTGATCAACCTCGCCGGGGTAACCAGGTCGCGGGCAGTAAACAGCACGTCATTAGAGCTGGACCGGGTACGCGCACGGCGCACAAAGCCAGCATCACGCGCGGCACTCAGGCTCGCCTGCGCATCCCGGCGCCGGCGGCGAATCCGCACCGACATCCCACGCGTACTCTTGCGCGGCGAACGCGGCTCCACCGCATCCTTCAGCAACGCCTGGCGCTGCAATGTGGTGTCCGTCATCACCGGATCCACACCAAACGCGCGGATGATGTTCTCCAGCTGCTCCGGATGCACATCAGACGGCGCCGTAATCCACGCCATTGACGTCGGATACACCATGCGCGTGGTCACGCCCGGGATCTCTTCCAACGCAACTTCTATGTCCGCCAGCTGCGGAGCATCCTTCACGCCGACCAACTCAAAGGCATACGAGATGTTGCGGCGTTGGTGGTCGTCATCGCCACCGTCGATACGCATGCTCTGCCCACTGGTCTCAACACCAGCAAGCCGGGCGGCATCGCGGGCAAGCTCAATCGAACGGGAAAGATCTTCAGAAACTGACATGGTTCACCTTGCGCTTTAGCGCAGCCCTTCCCACAGGTCCCCACTGCGGTGATCCACAAACGCATTCGCCGCCGGCCGGAACATAAAGAAACCAGCAAACGCCAGCAGGACCACAATGGCAAACGCCACAAAACCAACTGCGTGCACGAAAAAACCGGCCAAGTTCACAAACGCGGTGAGCATCACCAACACAGACGCCACCCGGCGCGCACGCTTTGAACCGCGCTCAAAAAACGCCGCGCACGCCGCCAGCCCCAGGGCCAACACAATATTGCCCACGGCAACAATGCGCGTGTTCAGCAGCAGCGACCGAGTCACATCAGTATCAAGATCCGGCGGCAGGTAAGTGCCCAAAAATACAGTGCCAAACAGGTCAACGGCTGTTACCAACATCAGCACTGCGGCAGCAACAACCAGCCAATACGCCACTTTGAGTGACTTCGGCCAGGTCTCCGTGGCCGCATCTGTGTGCCTGCGGTTGCGGTCATTCGGGTCCGCAACCATCGTTGGAAACATGCCCGCCATGTTTTAGGCTCCTTTAGCTCCGTTTTTGCCGGCGCCGGTGTCTACCCAATCAGCCGATTCCTTCTGGGAAGCGTAGAACAGCCCCAGCGCCCCCGCCACGCCAAGCATGATTTGGATAACCCCGTCGAAGGCGTAGAACGCAAGCGGCACCGTCGTGCCAGCTGGGCGCATGGCAAACACCATCAGCGCACGCAGAGCGAAAAACACTGAGAACACCATCAGCAGCCTGCGTGCGGTTCCTGCCCATTTGCGCTGCCTGCTTATCGACGCCAACGCGAACGCAAATAACCCCAAAATAGCCAGCTGGACCAACGCCATCAGCGCAACCGAACCCCACACCGCAACGTTTAACAGCCCTTCGGACATGGCCTCGGACACGGCTCCCGTCTGCTTCGACGCTTCCTTGGCGGAGGCGATCAGCTGGGAGGGGTCCATCAGCAGCGCAACCGTGGTCAACGCTTGGTGCAACAGCTCACCACCGATCATGACCGCCCAGCACGCCAGCATGTAGCGCACCGTTTCCGGCTTGCCGCCGTGGGCGGCCTCCGGGTCAACGTGGGAGGCGGAGTTAGGGTTGCTCGGGGCACCAGTTGGCCCTGAAGGCCTTGAGGGCCCAGTTGGCCCCGGCGGCAGGCTAACCACGCACGCCTCCTGCTTGGTTGAGGCGCTTGGCGGCCTCAATGGCGTAGTAGGTCAGGATCTGGTTCGCGCCAGCGCGCTTGATGCCAATGAGGGATTCCATCATGGTCTCTTCAAAGTCGATCCAGCCGTTTTGGCCAGCGGCAACCAGCATCGCGTACTCGCCAGAAACCTGGTAGGCGGCAACCGGCACCGGCGACATCTCCGCTACCTTGGCCAGCACGTCCAGGTACGGCATGGCGGGTTTGACCATGACAAAGTCCGCGCCCTCATCAATATCCAGCTGGGTTTCCAGGATGGACTCTCGGATGTTTGCCGGGTCCTGCTGGTAGGTGCGACGATCGCCCTTCAGCGAGGAGCCGACCGCGTCGCGGAACGGGCCGAAGAACTTGGAGGCGTACTTCGCGGAGTACGCCATAATCGCCACATCCTGGTAGCCAGCGCTATCCAGCGCCTCACGGATGACAGCGACCTGGCCGTCCATCATTCCGGATGGGCTCACAATGTGGGCACCTGCGGCGGCTTGGGCCAGCGACATCTTCACGTAGAGCTCAAGCGTTGCGTCATTAGCCACGATCTCCTGGCCAAAACGGTCCGTCTCCAGCACGCCGCAGTGGCCGTGGTCCGTGAACTCATCCAGGCAGGTGTCCGCCATGATCAGCAGGTCATCGCCGAACTCCTCACGGAGTGCAGCCAGGTTGCGGTTCAGAATGCCGTTTTCATCCCAGGACACCGAACCCGTAGCGTCCTTATCCTCATCACGCGGAACACCAAAGAGGTCCACGCACGTCACGCCAGCTTCCAACGCCTCGTGGCAGATGGCCTTCAGGCTGTCCGTGGTGTGCTGGTACACGCCTGGCATGGAGGAAATCTCGCGCTTGGCGTCAATGCCGTCTGCGACAAACAGCGGCAGGATGAAGTCCGCTGGGTGCAGGCGGGTTTCCGCCGTCAGCTCACGGATCTTCGGGTTTTGGCGCAGGCGCCGCGGGCGGCGCAGCATGGTCAGGTCAATAGCGGAGTCATAAGACATGCGCCCCATCCTATTCCCCGCTCGCAGCTCCGTCCGCAACTGCTGCAGCGGCCGTCTCTACCTCAGCGGGTTTCCGGCGTGCACGACGCTTCTTGCGCGGGGGCGGCAGCTGGCCAGCGGCGCGCAGTTCCGCAACGTGCTCCGCCAAAGCGTCGACCAGCGAAGGCACATCCGCAACCTCCGGCACCACGTCCACGCGCAGGCCCTGCTCCTTCGCCTCAGCCGCCGCCATGGGGCCGATGCAGGCGATGATGGTGCGCTGATGCGGCTTACCAGCAATGCCAACCAGGTTCTTCACGGTGGAAGCAGAGGTGAAGCACACGGCATCAAAACCGCCGGTCTTGATCATGTCGCGCACCTCAGGTGCAGGCGGGGCGGCGCGCACGGTGCGGTACGCCACCACGTCATCTACTTCCCAGCCCTTCTCCAAAAGGCCGTCCACCAGCACGTCCGTACCCAGGTCAGCGCGCGGCAGCAGCACACGCGACACCGGGTCAATGTCCTCGACGTACTCCGGGAACACCTCAACCAGGCCAGCAGCGTTTTGCTTCGTGCGGTGCGGCAACAGCTCCGGCATCATGCCGCGGGCACGCACAGCGTCCGCAGTCTTCTGCCCCACCGCAGCCAAGTGCACGCCGGCAAAGGAACGCGCATCCAAACCCAGCTCAGCAAACTTGTCCCACACCGCATCAACAGCGTTGACGGAGGTAAACACCACCCACTGGTAGCGGCCCTCAACAATACCCTTGATCGCACGGTCCATCTGCGCGGGGTTGCGCGGCGGCTCCATGGAAATGGTGGGCACAGACTGCGGGATTGCGCCATAGGAGCTTAAGCGCGCACTCATCGACCCAGCCTGCTCCTTGGCACGCGGCACCAGCACACGCCAGCCGTAGAGCGGACGGTTTTCCCACCAGGAGTACTTCGCGCGTTCATCCGGCACGGTACCCAAGGTCACCACCAGCGGACCGGTCAGGTCCGCGTCCAGCTTGGCCACGGTCTGCAGCGTCGCATCAAACGTGCGCTGCAAACGCGTCGTGCCGTGCGTGGTCACCGCTACTGGAGTGCTGGCCGCAAAACCGCGATCCATCAGCTCCTTAGCCATCTGCGGCAGGTGCTCCTGCGTTGCCTGGAACACCAGCGGCTGCGGCGCGGTGGCCAGCTGATCCCAGTCCACGGTCTCATTCGCCAGATCCGCCTCGGTGTAGGTGGAGCCCAGCGCAATGCCGGCGAAGGAAGGCACGGTGGACGGCAGGCTCATGCCCGGCACCACCTGAAACTCCAGGCCAGCGGCAGCAACCGCGGACACCTCCGCCATCACCGAATCGCGCGTCAGCGGGTTGCCGCTGACCAGGCGCACCACATCACCGTCGCCGCCATCGCCCTGCTCATACAGTGCTTCCGCCTGCTCAAGGGCATTTTTCAGCTTATCTACAACCCCGTCAACCCCCGCAGCCAACTCCTCAACCTCAGCCGCCGTTGGCAGCTCCGGGCGTGGAGGTTTCCGGCGCGCACCAGCCTGTTTTGCCTCAAGCACCATTTGCTCATACTCCGCGTTCGCCGCGTCGAGCTTGGACTGGGGGACGGGAAGACCTGCCGCAACAACGTTACGGACACCCTGAGAGACCTCCGGATCAACCAACGCGATAGCATTGGACTCCAGCACCTCGCGTGCACGGATGGTCAGCAGATCAGGGTTTCCCGGGCCTGCCCCGACGAAGATGATCTTTGTCATACAGTGAACTTTTCTAGGCACAAATAGTTGTCTCGGCGCGGACGAGGGTGCCGTTATGCCACCCCGCTGTGCCGAGACGTGAAAGCGTTTGGTATCTCCACCTTAAAGTGGAGTGCCCAGGATTCAAAAACGCCTGTGTTTTTTATATGCGTTTTACGCCCGTGCTTACATCAACGGCATTGCGCCGCGTGCCACCAACGCTTCCGCCACAGATTGGCCAAGCGCCACCGGATTCGAGCGCTGCCCAGTCTGGGTTTCCACAACCTGCTTCGAGCCGTCCAGGGCGAATACGCCTGCGGTCAGCGTCAGCGTGTCACCATCCAGCGTTGCGTGAGCAGCAACCGGCGCGGTGCAGCCAGCCTGCAGCGTTGCCAGCACCTGGCGCTCCGCCGTCGCCTGGACGGTGGCGTCCGGGCAGGCCAGCGCATCAATACGTGCGGCGTTGTCCGCATCGCCCGCGCGGCACTCCACTGCCAGCGCACCCTGCGCCGGCGCCGGCACCAGCACCTCCGGCGAAAACACCTCGGTGGCGCGATCCGCATACCCGCCGCGGCTCAGACCCGCGTACGCCAACATGATCGCGTCCAACTCACCAGAGGTAACAAAGCTCATGCGGCGCTCAATGTTGCCGCGCAGCGGGCGAATGTCCAGGTCCGGGCGCAGCGCACGCAGCTGTGAGATGCGGCGCGGCGCCGACGTTCCCACCTTCGCGCCCTGCGGCAGCTCCGCCAACGTCAAACCGTCGCGAGCAATCAGCGCCTCACGGTTATCCTCACGCTTCGGCACAATCAGGTGTGCGCGTGGTTCCGGCGCCGTCGGCAAATCCTTAAACGAGTGCACGGCAACATCCACCTCACCGGCAAACAACGCATCACGCAGCGCGGACGTAAACACGCCCACACCGATGCGCTCAACCGGTGCCTGCGATAAATCACCAGGGGTGGTCACAATGTGCAGCTCCGCCGGGGCACCACCTGCAATCAGCCAGTCCCTGACGTGCCCTGCCTGGGTAGTAGCAAGGTGAGATCCACGAGTACCAATGCGCAACATGTTACAGCTCCTTGACCTGCATTTTGGCCTGCATTTCTTCCGGACGCGGCAAGCTCCCCGCATCAACGGCAACAGAGGAACGGCCCAAGCCGAACAACTCCTCGAACACCGTATCCACGCTAACAGTGTCCGTTGTCGCCGCCAGCTCCTTAATCTTCACCGTCGGCGTGTGCAGCAACTTGTCCACTACGCGGCGTACGGTGCGTTGGATTTGGGCAAAGTCGTCCTCGCTGACGTCGACAAGCCTGGCCCTGAGTTTCTCCAACTCGAATTCCTGGACCTCGGTGGCGCTACTGCGAAGCCGAGCCACCGCCGGCGCCACCTCGCGCACGCGCTGCTGGGAGGAAAACTCCCGAACCTGCTCAGACACAATCTCCTTGGCGTTTTGCACCGCCACAACATCCGCCGAATCCCCCTTGGCAGTGCGCTTCTTGTGCAAAAACTCAATGTTGATCAGGCGCACGCCCTCGCGCGTTGCCACATCATCTGCAATATCGCGCGGCAGCGACAAATCCACCAACACCGCCGGACCCGAAAGATCCTCCGCAGTGATGGTGAAACCGTCAGACGCCGTGGCGGAAACCGTGATGTCCGCGCGCGAAATCGCACCCGCACGCGCGTTGAAGTCCACCACTTCCGCAGGCACTCCAGCTTCCCGCGCGTGCTCCGCCAGCCGCTCCGCCCTCGAACGCGTGCGGTTAGCAATGATCAGCTTGTCCACACCGCGCTTGCCTAGCTGCGTTGCGGCCAAAGAACTCATCGCGCCAGCACCCAACACCAGCGCCGTGTGCCCCTCAAGCGTATCCACGCCCATCTCCGCCATCGCCTCATCCAAGGCGAAGGTGACCATGGACCCACCGGCCTCATCAATCGCGGTTTCCGTATGCACACGCTTGCCCGTATGCAGCGCGGTCTGCGCCAGCGAATGCAGCGTCGGCCCAACCGTGCCGCGTTCCGCCGCATCCAGATACGCCGCGCGCACCTGGCCAATAATCTGCTGCTCCCCCACCACCATGGAATCCAGCCCAGAGGCCACGGAGAACACGTGCTCTGCAGCCGCATCCGCGTAACGTACGTACAGGTAGCCGCGCAGCTCCGCCTCACTGACCCCAGAGACGTCAGCCAGTACCTTCAGCACGTCCTCCACACCAACGTGGAACGCGTTCGCAACTGCGTAAATCTCCAGCCTGTTGCAGGTGGAGATAATCATGGCTTCGCTTAGAGACGGCTGCGCCACCAACGCTGTTGCAGTCGTGTCCTGCACCGCCTCGTCCATACTCAGCCGCTCAAGCAACGCGACAGGAGCCGAGCGGTGGGACATCCCCACAACGAGTACGCTCACCCAATCTCCTCCAACTCACCAAAAAATCAAACTAAAGTATAGCCCTCTAATGGCGAAGCTCTGCGTCCAACTCGTCCGCATCCACTTCCCAGCACGCGAACTCATCACCGTCAATCACCACAACCGGCACCCGGTCCCCGTATTCCAATGCCAGCTCAGGGTCCGTATCCACATCCACAACTCGCATGAGAGCTTCATGCTTATCGACGACCCGCCGAACCTCCCCCTCAACCCTCACACACGAACCGCAACCCTGCCTCACCATGAGTTCTACAGTCCTCATATTTGAAGGTCCTCCAGTTCTGGTTTGGTGGCGCCTGAGGCGCGTTTGTTAGGTACGATGTGCAAGTTAACTCGTTAACGCTAACAGACAGCTAGCGTTAACCAACAGCTAGATCACCAACCTCAACCGCAACCGAGGAACCCCATGGCCGAGCCCAGCGAACTCCTTGCCCAGTGGTCCGTCTCCCACGGCAACCTGCGCCGCTTCTTTGAGGACCTGGCACTGCCCCCGCTCGACGCAGAGGCGCAACGCGCCGCCGGCGAAGCGGCCGCCGCAGCCGCCATCGAGGAAACCTTCGGCATCGGCATTGAGGAATTCGCCCTCGGCGTTGATTCTGTCGGCGGCGCCTTTGCTACCGCAGGGCGCCCCAAGCTCAACCAGCCGGACCCGGACATCCCCCAGGATCCCGGCGCCGCGGCGTTTTTCGACATTGATAACACCCTGATCCAGGGTTCCTCGCTTATCCTTTTGGGCCAACAGCTAGCCAAGCGCCGCTACATCACACTTCGTGAGATCTTCCCGGCCCTGGTCAAGCAAGTGAAATACCGCGTGTCCGGATCCGAAAACGCTGATGACATCGCCTCCGGCCGCGAGCAAGCCTTAGGCCTAGTCAAGGGCAAGTCTGTCGCTGAGCTCAAGGAGCTCTGCGCCGAGATTGTGGACCGCCACATGCTGACCAAGGCGTACCAAAGCACCGTAGAACTCGGGGCTATGCACCTCGCCGCAGGCCAACAGGTGTGGTTGGTTTCCGCAACACCTGTCCAGATTGGCCAGGCACTGGCAGAGCGCCTCGGCTTCACCGGCGCACTTGGCACGGTTGCCGAGGAAGAAGACGGCGTATTCACCGGCCGCCTGGTTGGTGACATCCTCCACGGCCCGGGTAAGCAACACGCCGTTGCGGCACTTGCTGCCCTCCAACAGTTGGACCTGGAGCGTTGCACCGCCTACTCCGATTCCATCAATGATCTACCGATGCTGGAGATGGTCGGTGCCGCCGTGGCCATCAACCCGGACCACCAGTTGCGCCACCACGCTAAGCAGCGCGGCTGGGAGATTCGCGACTACCGCTCCATGCGCCGCCTCATCCGCTCCTACGCCATCCCTGCTGTTGCCGTCGCTGGTGTTGTCGGCGCGGCGGTCAAGGTTGCTCGGCGCCGAAAGGCCGCTTAGGCGCTCCGCTTAAGCCTTCCGCTTAGGCCCTCCGCTGAGGCCCTCCACCGCAGTAATTTCCGAATTGCTACATTACGCCCCCTAAACGCCCAGGTGACTGCATGTACTACCGGGATTGTTTCGTCGCTCGCCGTTCCCGAGGCAGTCAGGAAAAGAGAATCCTGAATTCTTTTGGCCTGAGGCCATTAGCGACCTGGGGAAACTGAATTCTTTGGCCGATTTCGGGAAACAAATTCAGGATTCGAGGCGCCGCCTGGGCGTCCGGAACCCTAACGGAGTTAGAGACCGTACTTCTCCTTCTCCTTGGCGGTCATGCCGTCATACATCGACCCGGAAGCACCGGCGGTTTCTTCTGGACGAATCTGACGATCCTCCGGAGTCGCAGCGTAGTCAGGCGAGTACACACAATGCGTGCGTCCAAAAACGCTCGGCATGCAGTAGTTATTGTGGTCGCACAGCGTCCTGTACTCAGGCTGCTTTTCAATCTTCTGAATCATGTCCGGTTCACGTAGCAACGCGCGGCCAATCTCGAAGAACTCAAAGCCTTCCTTGTACCCCAATTCAAAGTGCTCACGCCGGGTCAGACCACCCAGCAGGATGAGTTTGGTGTTCTTCACCTTGTCTAAGAACTGACGGGCATCATCGAACATGTACATGTCCTCGTACGGGAAGTCGCCCATCATCTTCTTGCCAAAGAGCTTGACGCCAACGTCGAAAGGAAATGGCATGTGCTCAGCAAACCCGTCCACGGGCACATCGCCCCTGAACAGCCACATTTGCCGCAACACGGAGGAGCCCTGAGTCAACAGCAGTGCGTCAATGTTGCCGTCAGCATCCAGCATCTGCGCAGTCTGCAACGAATCTGGCAAGGTAATGGAGCCCGGAATGCCATCCGTCATGCTCATCTTGGCAATGATCGCAACATCATCACCCACCCGCTCCTTCACCGCTGCGGCGATCTCGCGGACAAAGCGGGAGCGATTCTCAATGTGGCCGCCGTACTCATCATCTCGGCGGTTGATCCAGCCCGACAGGAAGCTCGACGGCAGGTAGAGGTGACCGAAGTGCAACTCGAGCGCATCGAATCCAGCTTCTGCGGCTAGCTCCGCAGCATCAGCAAACTCGCGGATGGCCTGCTGAATCTCTGCCTTCGAAATCCCCTTGCAGTAGTTAAAGCTTGTGGGGCTGAAGAACTTCGACGGCGCCCAGGGGGTTTCCCCAATCAGCGGACGCGTAGCCACTGGCCCGGCATGCCCAAGCTGGGAAGATGCCTTCGCGCCGTGAGCATGCATCGTGGCAGTGAAATCCCTCAGTCCAGGCAGGGAATCACGTTCCATCAAGATCTGGCCTGGTGCCGAAAAGCCACGCTTCGAGGTAGCGCAGTACGCCAGGGTGGTCATCCCGATACCACCAGCGGCAAAACCCTCGTGGTACGCAATCAGTTCATCAGTGACTTTGCCATTTGGCGAACGCCCCTCAGACGTCGCAGCCTTGATGAAGTGGTTTCGCAACTCAACTGGACCAAGCTTGGTGGGCTTGAAAATCTCGGTCGGGTCAACATTGGGAGTGGTCATTGAAATGGTCCTCTCTCAGTAGAACCCTCGAAAGGGGGTTAAGTGAACAGCGGTCTCAAACCCGATCCTAGGTTTAAATGGTGCGGGCGGACGGCCGACCGAAATTCGCTGCCACTGAAGCAATCGCCGGATTGTTGCATTCCGGCCGTGCCCGAGTGGTTGCGAAAAGGCAGTCAGGAAAAGAGAATCCTGAATTCTTTTGGCCTGAGGCCATTAGCGACCTGGGGAAACTGAATTCTTTGGCCGATTTCGGGAAACAAATTCAGGATCCGAGGCGCCGCCTGGGTGCCGCCTGGACGTCCGGCTGACAAATGTGACAACGCAATTTGCGTTTCCCCAGGTCGCACTCCAATGGGCCACCCCAAATTGTCACATTTGTCAGGATTAAACGAAAAAGGCCCGCTCCAACCAGAGCGGGCCCAAAACCTAAGGCTTACTTGCCAAGTTTACGACGCTGCACACGAGTGCGGCGGAGCATCTTGCGGTGCTTCTTCTTGGACATACGCTTGCGGCGCTTCTTAATTACTGAACCCACTGGGTTTCCTCGTTTCTTTATCGGTACATGTACTCGTTCTCCGGCAGGCCAGGCCGGTGAGAATGCTAAATAGCATACAGGGGTGGCTGTTCAGGACAAAAAAGTCCGGCACCTCCGCTGACTATGTGGAGGTGCCGGGCTTGGGGTGTAGATAAGCAAGAAGCCTTATCCGACGTCGTACACCGAGGACTCGAGGTACTCGTTGACCGCGGTCTCGTTCACGCGGAACGAGCGGCCCACGCGCACGGCCGGCAGTTCGCCGGAGTGCACGAGGCGGTAGACGGTCATCTTGGAAACGCGCATGATCTCCGCGACTTCCGCGACGGTAAGGAACTTGCCCTTCTCTTCACTTGCCATAATTTTCTTTAACCTTCCGCACGGTAGGCGCGCTGTAGGCTTCCCCTCCCACAGGACGGACACGCACGTGCTTGAACGAGCTTACCGTGAACGGTGTGTCGCGCGCGACTTATGGGGTAAGAAATTTCAAAAGTGCCCGCTGTGAACGTGTGTGACTAGTGGTTCCCAAGTTCCGCGGAACGCTCCGCACATGCCTCAGCGGCCCGGTACAAGGCGCCACGCAGCCCGGACTCTTCCAGCTCACGGATAGCAGCAACCGTTGTTCCCGCAGGTGAGGAGACTGCCGCACGCAGCTCCGCTGGCGTATATTCGCCTTCCAGCATCGCGCCAGCACCCGCCGCAGTGGCCACGGCCAGCTCGGTTGCCAGTTCACGGTTGAGGCCCAGGGCTACCCCCGCGTCCACGAGCGCCTCGGTCATCAAAAAGTAGTAGGCGGGCCCGGATCCGGAGATCGCGGTCACGGCATCCAGCTGTGATTCGTTGACTTCGACGACTTTGCCGGCAGCCTGGAGCAGGTCGCGGACGAGGGTGCGTTGTTCGTCGTCAACGTAGCGTCCATAAGCAACTGCCAGCACGCCCTTGCCCACCAGCATGGGGGTGTTGGGCATGACGCGCGCGATGGGGGCTCCTGCGGTGGAGATGGCGTCCTGCATGGCGGCAAGTGACACGCCCGCGGCCATGGACACTAAGACGGTGCCGGTGTCGTTGCGGTCCACCTGGTCACTGATCTCATCCAGCAGCTGCGGGATCTGCGCCGGTTTGACGCACAGCACCGCCACATCGGCCTCATCCACGGCGGCACGGTTGTCGGTTTCGGTCAGCACCCCGTATCGCTGGGCTATGCTTGCCGACGCCTCCTCCGTCCTATTCGTCGCCACAATCTGCTTGGGGTCAACGCCGGAGTTCAATAGGCCCGCGATCAACGCTTCGCCGATATTGCCCGCGCCTAAAACGGCGATCTTTTGCACAGAGCACCCCTTTTTTAAGTGTGAATGTTCGAATTAGAGCAGCGCCGGGCCAAACGCGATCACGACGGCAGCAACGCCTGCGAGACCAACCGACAGCCAGTCACGGCCAGTGCCAATTGCGCGCGCCGCGTAGACGGAGCCAGCCACCGTGATCACGCCAAGGATGGCCGCCACCGCTGTAGGTGTGCTGGTCCACAGCCACTTAAACAGCATGAAGCCGAGGATGCCCAGGACAACACCGAGGAACACCATCAGCACCAGGGTGATCGGGTTGACGCCAGCCTCTTCGGTGTCTTCAGCGCCTTCGAGGTCTTCAGCGCCTTCGAGGTATTCGAACTCGTCGAGCTCTTCAAGTTCTTCGACCTTGGTCGGAGCGGCATCTAGATCAACGATCGGTGCTGGCTTCGGCGCTTCAGTTTTCGGCGCCTCAGCCTTTGGTGCGGGCGCTGCCGGCGCGTCGGGGACCTTCTTGATTACCGCGGTCTCGTCTTCCGAAGCGCGCTCAACCCTCTTCGGCTCAAGCTGCTTCAGCTCAGCCTTTTTCACCTCAGGCTGCTCAGCCTTCGGCGCAGCAGCGGGCGCTTCAGAATCCACAGGCTTCGCAGGCGCGGCTGGCTTCTCAGCGGGCGCGTCGATGGGAACGCTGGAGTGGCGCGACTCCGCCGGCTTAGCCTCGACCTTCTTTATGGAGCCGGTGAGTTCGGCGACGGACACGCCACCGTCTTCAAGACTGCGGCGACGGCGACGACGGGTGCCAAGCTCGGGATTCTCCTTCTGGGCGCGGGCGAGAATCTCCGCAACGGTGAGCTGTTTCTGCTCAGACATCTTTAGCTACACTCCTTCATCCATCGCCGCGGCGGCGCCTGCGGTGTCAATATCGATGCGTTTCAAGATCACGCCTTCGCGCAGGGCCCACGGGCAGATCTCCAACTTATCAATGTTTAGGGCGCGCATAGCAGCTTCCGCAACGAGCGCACCCGCCACGATCTGGTGGGAGCGGTCAGTACTGATGCCTTCCAACTCCGCGCGGTCAGCCGCGGTCATGCGCGAAATAAACGCGATGAGCTGTCGAAGACCCGGCGCGGTCAGAGTTCGTTTGACGTAGGGACCGGCGGACGACGGTGCGGCACCGGTCAGGCGTGCCAGTGAGCGGAACGTCTTGGACGTGCCCACGGCCAGGCCGGTTTCGCCCATGGCGCGGAACTTCTCGGCGGGGCCGGCCAGTTCGGCGTCAATGTAGTCGCGCAGCAGGTTGATCTTTTTGCGCTCCGGCGGGTCGGTGTCAAACCACTCATGGGTCAACCTGCCCGCGCCCAGATCCAGCGACACCGCCAGGTCTGGGACTTCTTCGGTGCCGGTGGCCAGCTCCAACGAGCCGCCGCCGATGTCTAAGTTGGTGATGCGGCCGGCAGACCAGCCGTACCAGCGGCGGGTGGCCAGAAACGTCAGGCGTGCCTCTTCTTCACCGGAGAGGACGCGCAGCTTCACGCCGGTCTTCTTCTCCACGGCTTTGAGCACTTCCGCCGAGTTGGTGGCAGAGCGCACCGCGGAGGTGGCAAACCCGTGGAACTCTTCGCACTTCAGGTTGCCCGCAAGGTCTGCGGCCTCTTGGACAACGCTGATGAGCTTTTCTACGCCTTTGTCCTCAATGTTTCCCTTTTTGTCCAGAAGCTCAACAAGCCGCAGTGGCTGCTTCCAGTCGGACATTGGGGTGGGGCGCGCCCCTGAGTGAGCGTCCACCGCCACCAAGTGGACGGTGTTGCTGCCTACATCCAATACACCTAAACGCACACAGCAAGCGTAACGGTTATAAGGTGCTTCGGTGTGAATCAACCAGCCCCGAATGAAGTTTTCTTAGGTTTTCCTGCAAGCTCGCCCGCGGGTAAATCCATCGCGGCGGGGCGTGAAGTACCGCCTGATTTTCCCCGCGAGTGGTTCGAGTTCGTACACCCGGAGGATCCGCTGCACTCCTTCACTATTGACTTGACCTGGGTGGAGTCCACCTGGTCGTGCCGTTTCGGCACTCCGGAGTGCCTGGGCATGCATGAAGAGATCCGTGAGGTTGGCTGCTGCAACCACGGCGCCTATATGGCCGATGAGCAGGATCGTGATGATTTGTATAACGCGGTGGCGGAGTTGCCGGCGAAGTATTGGCAGCTGCGCCCCAAAGACACGGACTCGTTCCTGGCCAACGGGGACATCACTGAGCTTGAGCCGTGGCTTGAGTGGGATGAAGAAGACAACATGAAAACCAAGGTGGTTGACGGCGGCTGCATCTTTGCCAACCGCAACGGCCATCCCACCGGCCCGGGGTGTGCGCTGCACCAGTACGCCATGGCGGCGGGCAAGAATATTGTCGGTTCCAAGCCTGAGGTGTGCTGGCAGGTGCCTTTCTCGCGTGAGGACGCCTACGAGGAGCGCCCCGACGGCCAAGAAATCCTTCGCACCACCATCGGTGAGTACGACCGCCGCCAGTGGGGCTCAGGTGGTGAGGACTTCGACTGGTGGTGCAGCGGCGCACCTTCGTGCCACGCCCCGCGTAACGACGCTGACGCTATCCCCGTCTGGCGTTCCATGAAAGAGGAGCTCATCGCACTTATCGGCGAGGCACCTTATGCGGTACTCGCGGCGCATTGTGAGGCGAGGGGGTTGGCGCCGGACGTCGCTAAGCAAAGGCACCCTGCGGCAACTCAAGCCTCAAACTTGTAGCCCAAACCGCGGACCGTAACCAGCTGGGTCGGGCGCGAGGGCTCCCGCTCAATCTTGGTGCGCAGGCGCTTGACGTGCACATCCAACGTCTTCGTATCGCCCACATAATCCGCACCCCAAATGCGCTCAATGAGCTGGCCGCGAGTAAGCACGCGGCCGGAATTGCGCATCAGGTACTCCAAAAGATCGAACTCTTTCAGCGGCATCGCCACAGGCTGGCCATCCACCGTCACCGTGTGGCGCTCCACATCCATGCGTACGCGGCCGCCCTCAACAATGCGGTCATCAAACTCATCAACCTCTTCCACCTCCGGGCCGCGGCGCAACACCGCGCGGATGCGAGCAATCAGCTCACGGGTGGAATAGGGCTTGGTCACGTAATCATCCGCGCCCAGTTCAAGGCCAACAACCTTGTCAATCTCAGAGTCACGAGCCGTGACCATAATGATGGGAACATCCGACTCAGCGCGCAGCTTGCGGCACACGTCCGTGCCACTCATGCCCGGCAACATCAAGTCCAGCAGCACCAAGTCAATGCTGTCCTCATTGAACTGCTCAAGCGCAGCCGTACCGTCGGCCGCCCAGACAGTGTCAAACCCTTCCTTCTTCAGCAGATACGCCAAAGGCTCCGCCAAAGATTCTTCGTCTTCAACGATCAGGATTGTTGTCACTTTAACTGTCAGTCCTTCCCGGGTACCTGCCGCTGATCCGGCTGGTAAATAGGCAACTCGATGGTAAACGTGGACCCGGTACCGGGCCGCGACCACAGCTTGATGTTACCGCCGTGGTTAGCCACCACATGTTTGACAATAGCCAACCCCAGGCCAGTGCCGCCCGTTGAGCGGGAACGCGCCTTGTCCACACGGTAGAAACGCTCAAACACGCGCTTCTGGTCCTCGGGCGCGATGCCAATGCCGCGGTCAGTTACCCGCACCAGCACCACGTTTTCACGCACCACCTTCTGCGAGATACTCACCTGCTTGCCGTTCGGCGAGTAGTTGATGGCGTTGGACACCAAATTGGACACCGCAGCAACCAACAGTGCGCGGTCCCCCATCACCTCCACACCCGTGGTGGCGCCGCGAGTGAGCACGATGTCATGGTTTTCGGCGCTGACGTGGTTGCGCTCAATCGCCTCATCAATCACCGCGTCAATGCTCACGGGCACCATCTCCGGCAGTGCCTCCGCGCCCTGGAGCTTGGACAGGTTGATCAGGTCCGTGATCATCTCACCCATGCGGTGGGACTCTTTGAGCAGCTTCTCACCGAAGTGCTCCACCATGTCCGCGTCACCTGGGTCCTGCATCAGCGCTTCCGCCAGCAGCGACATGCCACCAACCGGCGTTTTCAGCTCATGGGAAACGTTGGCAACAAAGTCACGCCTTGCCGCCTCCATGCGCACGTTCTCAGACTCATCCGTGCAGTACGCAATGACATAGGAGTTGTGCGTGAGGGTGAGCGGCTTGACCACCACGGACACGTTGCGGATACGGTTGCCGGTGGCCCGGCGCGGCAGGTCCAAATCAAGCGTGTGCGTTTCCAGATCCTCAAACGCCAGCTGCGCTGCGTCCCACACCTCGGGGTTGATGGTGCGGTCATGCACGATGGACATGTCGTGGGCGCGGGCATTCGACATGATCACCCGCGCACCACGGTTGAAGATGGCAATGCCTGTGGGCGAGCCCTGCACCGCCAGGTTCAGCAGTTGGCTGACCGTGGAGATCTGGCTTGGTGCAGCATCGTCGTCATCCGACATACGCTCGCGCCAGCTGCGATACGTCCGCAGCGCCCACACGGCGGCCGCGGTGAACGCGACGCCGATCAGGAACGCGAAAATCGGCGTTACTTCATCCAAACTTCATCCAAACCGAGTCAAACTAAACCGAGTCAAACTCCAGTGAGCTACTTCTTGCCCTGGTTCGCCACAGCGGCTGCACCGGCAGCTGCTGCCTCCGGGTCAAGGTAGGTGCCGCCCGGGTTGGATACGCGGCCGTGCTCATCAAACTCGTACACCAGCGGCATGCCGGTCGGGATGTTCAGGCCAGCAATGTCCTCATCAGAGATGCCGTCCAGGTACTTCACCAGCGCACGCAGGGAGTTGCCGTGTGCAGCCACCATGACGGTCTTGCCAGCCAGGATCTCCGGGCGGATCACGTCAACGTAGTACGGGGTGAAGCGCTCCACCACGTCCTTGAGGCACTCGGTGCGCGGCACTTCCTCCAAAAACGCGTAGCGCGGGTCATTGGTCTGCGCGTACTCGTTGTCCGCGTCAATTGCCGGCGGCGGGGTGTCGTAGGAACGGCGCCAGGACATGAACTGCTCTTCACCGAACTGCTCGCGGATCTCCGCCTTGTTCAGGCCCTGCAGCTTGCCGTAGTGACGCTCATTGAGACGCCAGTTACGCACCACCGGAATCCAGTGGCGATCCGCCGCGTTCAGCGCAATGTTTGCGGTGCGGATTGCGCGGCGCAGCAGAGAGGTGAACACAACGTCCGGCAGGACATTCTTTTCCACCATGAGCTTGCCGGCGTTGACTGCTTCGCTCTCGCCCTGCTCGGTCAGGTCAACGTCTACCCAACCGGTGAATTGATTCGACTTGTTCCATTCGCTCTGGCCGTGACGGACCAGGATCAGCTTTCCGTTACCCATGCATTCAAGCATGCCACGCTTTAGGCTGTGAGGCATGCGATTTTCAACCTCTCGGGCCGCCGCCTGCCTTGCGGCGGCCGCTGTTTTTGCTTCCACTCTTGCTTCCACTCTTGCTTCCCCGGCCGTTGCGGCTGAACCTGCGCTGACTGCGCCGGGTGCGCCGATGCGCATCATGCCGAAGAATCCGCCGGCCACGGTGAAGAATGGGTATGGCGATGACGTGAAAGTTCCATCGTCATTTTTCACCTACGTGTGCTCCCAGGGCCCGTCCGGCACGATCCGCCACCTGGATGGTTCGGAGCAGAAGGTGATGCTCACGGCGTCCCACTGCATCACCCCACTGCCTAACCTGCCGGACATGACCGATCAGGTGCAGGTCAATGTGGGTGGCGCTTACCACCCGATCGGTGTGCGCGGCCGCGCGAATTACGTGCCGCCGGCAGCGATGAACCTGGATGATCCGGTTGCTACCTACAACACGGCCGATTGGGGCTTCGTGCTTATCGACGCTGGCGTGAACCCCACCCACGTCTCCCAATCCAAAACCTCCACAGGCGAGGGGCCGAGTGCTCCCGTGGAGCTGACCACGCTGAAGGATTACCGCACGCTGCGCCCCGGCGAGGTCTCCTTCGACGTTGCTGGACAGCCGATCTGCAAGGACGGCTCCACCACGGGACGCACCTGCGGCACGCAGCTCTTCCGCAACCGTGACGGTGTGTTCTCGTGGAACCTGAACTACATCCAGGGCGACTCCGGTGGCGTGAACTATGACCCGCGCGACGGCTCCGTCATCGGCGTGACCTCCATGGTGCTGGGCCCGTTGGGCAAGGCACAGGCTGCTGACCGCATTGTGGAGGAAGCCTTCGGCATCCCGGACGGCCAGGTCAACGAGCACTTCACACTCGCCCCGTCGAACGCGCCGCACGCGGACTTCCTGCCAGCCACCGAAGAGTTCGGCGGTCTGGAAGGCCAGATCAACGAGCTCAACCGTGGCTACGTCCCGCCGAACCCGAACGAGAAGCTTGACCAGGCCATCGCGAATGCCCAGGCAGACGCCAACCGCGTGGCCCAGGACGCGGCGCGCGGCCAGTTCAACCCTGCTGAGGTGGGCAACCTCGCCGGCCAGCACGTCGGCGAGATCACCCGCTGGGCACAGCTTTCCGTGGCACACAGCTTCGGCGCGCTCTAGCAACGCCGCCGCTAGATCCCCGCTGGCTGGCGCGTCGCCTGGCCGGGTTCGAAGCCGGATAGCGTCTCCTCGTACACCTCGATGAGACGCTGCGCGGAGGCCGCCCAGCTGAACTTCGCGGCATGCCCCGTGGCGGTGCGGCCCATGGTGATGCGCAGGGAGTCGTCGGCAAGCAAAAGCTCCAACGCATCAGCCCAGGCGGCTGAACCGTGGCCGTCGACCAACAGCCCGGTCTCCTGATCCGCAACCGCAAGCGGCAGGCCGCCCACGCGCGCGGCAACCACCGGGGTGCCCGTGGCCTGCGCCTCCACTGCGACCAGGCCGAAGCTTTCGTTGTAGCTGGGCACAGCGATGACGTCGGCGGCCTGGTACACACTCACCAGCTCCTGTGGCGGGCGCGGGCCCAGGAACCTCGTGATGCACGCAATGCCCTCCTCCCGCGCGATTTCGTGGTAGCGCTCCACACTCGCACCCGCCCCGGACGCACCACCGCAGATGATCACGCGCAGCGGCGCATCCACCTTCCTACGGCGAGCCACCTCACCCATCGCGCGAAGCAACACCTGCGGGCCCTTGAAATCCTGCAAGCGGCCCACAAACGCCACCACCTTCGCATGCAGCGGAATACCAAGCTGACGGCGAGCCATCTCCGTATTCCGGTTCGTGCCCGGGGTGAACAGTTGCGTATCCGCGCCGGGGCTGACCACGTCGATCTTCTCCGGGTTCACGTCGTAGAACCGCGCGAGCTGCATCGTCTCATCCTCCGTGTTCACCACCAGCGCCTCAGCGTTGTCCACCAACTGCTGCTCACAAATGCGGCGCGCCTCGGACTCTGAAGCGTCGGCGGCATAGGCGTTTTTCACCGCCGCCCACGTATGCCCCGTGTGCACCAGCGGCACACCCGCCAAATCCGACAGCAGCCAGCCCACCTGACCGGAGAGCCAGTAATGCGAATGGATCAGGTCATAGTCCACACTGTTGGCGCGGGCGAACTGCACCACGCCACCCGAAAACGCCGCAAGCTGCGTCGGCAGGTCCTCCTTCTCCAGGCCCTCATACGGCCCGGCGACGATGTTGACCACCCGGTAGCCGTCCTCCACCTGCACAATCTCGCCCTGGCTGGGGCGGGTGGCGCGCGTAAACACGTCCACTTCCACTCCGCGCCGCGCAAGCTGAATAGCGGTGTTGTGGACGTAAACGTTCAGCCCGCCCGCATCGCCCATCCCGGGCTGCTCAAGCGGCGAAGTGTGCATGGAAATCATGGCAACGCGCATGCGGGCCAGACTAGCGCGCCTTGCCGCTGGGCATGTTACACAGCGTGGCGATGCCAGGAGTTGAAGTCGTCGGCGATGGTTGCGGCGAGGCGTCTATAAGCCTCAAGCACGGGCTTTTGCAGCTTATCGACGTCCACCACCGCCCCCTCCGCCAAATGCCTATCAAAGGGAATCACGTGCACCGCCCGCGTACGCGCCTGGAAATGCTCGATGATCTTGGACATATCCACCGTCGGCTTGCCCGGCGCCGCGTTGGAGACCACCACCACGGCATTCGCCGCCAGCTGGTCATAGCCGTGCATGGTCAGCCAATCCAGCGTGGCCGCCGCCGACTGCGCGCCATCCAACGCCGGCGAGGTCACCAACACCAACGTGTTGGCCAGGTCCAGCACGCCCGCCATCGCCGAATGCATCAACCCCGTCCCACAATCCGTCAAGATCACGTTGTAGTGGTGCTGCAGGATGTCGATGGCATGGCGGTAGTCGCTTTCCGAAAACGCCTCACTAACCGCCGGATCACGCTCCGAACCAATCACCTCAAGCCGCGAATTCGCCTGCGCCGTAAAGGCCCTGACCTGCGGGTATCTTGCCGTATCCTCGGCGTTGAGCAAGTCACGGATCGTCGCCGGGGAAGGCGCCGCCGCCCGCTGCGCCAACGTGCCCAAATCCGGGTTCGCGTCAATGGCGATCACTCTGTCTCCACGTTCCCTGGCAAACACCCCTCCCAGCGCCACCGTGGTCGTAGTTTTGCCCACGCCACCTTTCAGGCTCATCACCGCAATCCGGTAATCGCCCCGAAGCGGCGCGCGCACCGCCGCCAACAGACGATCCTCATCCATCTGCTTCTTCGAATTCCCCGGGTTCACCCTCCCTCCGGTTGCCGAATACACCAGTTTGCGCCACCCCTTCTTCGGCGGAAGCTTCACCGGATTCAGCAGGTTGCGAGTGTCCAGCGCGCCGGGTTTGGCGGGGCGGCTCGGTTGGGGTTGGTGTTGGGCTGGTTGTTGAAGTTGATGGGCTGGTTGGGCGTAGTAGGCGGGTTCTGGCTGATAACTGGTTTGCGGGGTGTTGGCTGGCGGGGTGTTGGCTGGCGGGGTATTGTCCCAGGGCTCGTCATCGCCGGGGTACGGTGTCGGGTCTGCCAGTCGAGCAAAAAACTCCTCCAGCTCCGGCTGCGTCACGGTGCGGTCAACGGTGCGTTCTTCCATAGTCGCCTCCTGCGGTTATGCCCTTGGTCTTGGGCCGTGTAGTTCGGTGGGAGGCAGCTACCGGAGAACAGCAGCTGGTAGCAGAGACTGGATTCCCCCGGATAGCATCGCGATTCCCTTCGCGATCCCCCCTTCCGCCTGAAGTCTAGCTAAGTTTTTCGCAAGCGCAGCCTAATTGGGCGGAAATAATTCAGACGGCCGGGTCAAATCCTGAATTCTTTTGGATTGAGTCCATTGGCCACCTGCGGCAACTGAGTTCTTTGCCCGTTTTTGGGAAACAAATTCAGGATTCAGGGTGCCGCCCCATTACCCGGCTGACAAATCTGACGACGCGGTTTACGTTTGCCCAGTTCACCACCCTAGCACTAAGGGCGTCACGTCACATTTGTCAGTGGGCACGCGGGGATCCTGACAAATCTGACAACGCGGCTTGCGTTTGCCCAGGTCGCCAGCCTGACAGAGAGGGCGTCACGTCAGATTTGTCAGAAACCCGCCAATACAGCCACCAACCCGCCAAAACCCCCAAACCTACGGCATCGTAAGTTATACTCCGCTACATTATTTTGCCAAGGAAACCAATACCCAAAGGAGCCCACGTGGGAGCAAGCGAAGAGAAGGCCTGGATCAAGCAATACGCCAGCTGGACCAACCCAAATCCGCCGATTGGCAATGACACGCTGGTCAGCTGGTTCAACCAGGTCGTGGCAACTCAGCCCAAGACTGCCGCAACGTGGTTCATGGGCAAGGAGTTGACCTACGCGCAGCTCAATGAGCAGGTGGGCAAGGCTGCTGCGGCGTTGACCACGTTGGGCGTTGGCCCGGGCGACCGTGTGGCTGTGGCGCTGCCGAACTGCCCCCAGCACATCGTGATAATCACGGCGATCCTGCGCTTGGGCGCAGTTGTTGTGGAGCACAACCCGCTGTATACCGCCTATGAGCTGGAGCATCAGTTCAATGACCACGGCGCGAAGCTTGCTGTGGTGTTTGATGTGCGCGCGGATGTGTTCACGGAGCTGATTGGTAAGACTCCGCTGGAGCAGGTCGTTTCGGTGAATATGACTGAGGAGATGCCGTTGCATCTTCGCGCAGCGCTGCAGTTGCCGCTCCCATCAGTGTCAAAGAAGCGCGCGCAGCTAACCAAGGCTGCACCGGGCACGATGCCGTGGCGCGCGTTTATGCACCTGGGTTCCCACAAGGTGCACTTCCCGCAGATCAGCCCGGAAGATACGGCAGTGATCCTGTACACCTCTGGCACGTCGGGTAAGCCGAAGGGCGCGCCGCTGACGCACCGCAACATTGTGTCGGTGCTGCATGCCGGCATGGAGTGGCTGGAGGACTGGGGCGCGGTCAAGGAGAAGGTGCTGGGTGTGTTGCCGCTGTTCCACATCTACGGCCTGGCGCTGAACTATGGCCTGCCGCTAACCATTGGTGCGCAGATGGTGCTGGTGCCGGCACCGCAGCCGCAGCTCTACCAACCGGCGATTACAAAGACGAATCCGACGGTGCTGCCGGGTGTGCCCACGTTGTACGAGAAGATCATCGATTGGGCTGTGGAAAGCAACGTTGATCTTTCTTCGGTCCATACCTCTATCTCTGGCGCGTCGACGTTGCCGGCGCTCACGATTGAGCGTTGGGAAAACGCCACCGGCGGCCGTCTCATTGAGGGCTACGGTTTGACGGAGACGTCGCCAATTTTGGTGGGTAACCCGCTGGATGGCACGCGTCGTCCGGGATACATCGGTTTGCCGTTCCCCAACACGGAGATTCGCATCGCGGACCCGGATGATCCCAGCCGCACGATGCCGGACGGTGAGCCGGGCGAGCTGCTTGCCCGCGGCCCGCAGGTCTTCGCCGGTTACCTGAACAATCCAGAGGCGAATGAGCGCGCGTTCCATGACGGCTGGTTCCGCACCGGTGACATGGCGATTATGGAGCCGGATGGGTGGATCAAGCTGGTCGCCCGCATTAAGGAAATGGTCATCACCGGCGGTTTCAACGTGTACCCGGATGAGGTTGAGGGTGTCATGCGCGAGCATCCGGACATCGATGACATTGCGGTTGTGGGCCGCCCGCGGCATGACGGTTCGGAGGATGTCGTTGCGTGCATCACGCTTGTCGACGGCGCCGCTCTCGACCCCGACGGCCTCCAGAAGTATGCCCGCGAACGCCTTACCCGCTACAAGGTGCCGAAGACGTTCTACCACTTCGAAGAGCTGAAGCGTGATCAGACGGGCAAGATTCGGAGGCGTGAGGTGAGGGATATGCTCGTCGACACGCTGGAAGCAGGCCACGAAGTTACGGAGCCGTAGGTTGTCTCGGGGTACGCTAGGGCCCATGGAAAAGCCTTGGCTGCAGTATTACCCCGAGTGGACCGATCACACCCTTGAATACAGCGAGATCACGCTGGCTCGTCTGTATGACGAGAACTTGGAAAAGAACGCGGAGAAACCCGCAACCAGGTTCTTCGGACGCGGCCAAACCTACGCCGAGCTTGACCGTGAGGTGCGCCGCGCCGCAGCCGGTCTGAAGGCCTTCGGTGTGCGACCGGGCGACCGCGTGGCCATCATGCTGCCGAACTGCCCGCAGCACGTGGCCGCGTTCTACGCCGTGCAGAAGCTCGGCGGCGTGGTTGTGGAACACAACCCGCTCTACACCGCCAATGAGCTGCGCCCGCAGTTTCGGGACCACGGCGCGCGCATTGCGATTGTGTGGGACAAGGCCGCCGACACGCTGGAGAAGCTGCGCGCGGACACCCCGCTGGAGACGGTCATTTCGGTGGACATGACCAAGGCTATGCCGCACCTGCAGCAGCTGATTTTGAAGATTCCGTTTGGCAAGATCCGTGAGGCTCGTGAGGCGCTCACCGGGCCGTGCTCAAACACCGTGCCCTGGGAGGTGCTGACCAGCTCCGCGATTGGCGACGATGGCGACAACATTGCCACCCCCGATGAGGTGACCCCGGATTCCCCGGCGCTCATCCTGTACACCTCCGGCACCACGGGCGCGCCGAAGGGCGCCATGCTCACGCACCGCAACCTGATGGCCAACCCGATCCAGGGCCGCGCATGGGTCAAGGAGCTGCAGGAACCGGGCCAGCGTATGCTGGCCACCCTGCCGTTCTTCCACGCGTACGGCTTGACGTTCTCGCTGACGCTGATGATGCTGATCGGCTCTGAGCTGGTCCTGCTGCCGGCACCGAAGATGAACCTGATCATGGACACGCTGAAGAAGACCCCGCCCACGTTCGTGCCTGGTGTGCCCACCGTGTTTGAGCGCATTGTGGACACCGCAAAGGAGCAGAACGTGGACCTCTCGGAGGTGCAGGTGGGCTTCTCGGGGGCGTCGTCACTGCCGGCGGATGTGATTGAGGATTGGGAAGCGCTCACCGGCGGCCACCTGGTGGAAGGCTACGGCCTGACCGAAACCGGCCCGATTTTGATTGGTAACCCGCGATCCGCGGACAGGCGCCCGGGCTACATCGGCATCCCCTTCCCCGATACGGAAATCCGCATTGCCAACCCGAAGAACCTGGACGAGGACATGCCGACAGGCGAAGCCGGCGAGATCCTGGCCAAGGGCCCGCAGGTCTTCGCCGGTTACTTGAACAACCCGCAGGACACGGACGCCGCGTTCCACAACGGCTGGTTCCGCACCGGCGATATGGGAGTGATGGAGGAAGACGGCTTCGTGCGCCTGGTCTCGCGCATCAAGGAGCTGATTATCACCGGCGGCTTCAACGTGTACCCGGCGGAGGTGGAGGAAGTCATGCTTCGCCACCCAGACATCAAGGACGTTGCCGTGGTTGGCCGCCCGCGTACGGACGGCTCCGAAGATGTTGTTGCGTGCATCGTGCTTGAAGACGGCGCCGCCCTCGACCCCGACGGGCTGAAAGACTTCGCCCGCGAAAACCTCACCCGCTACAAGGTGCCGCGCACCTTCTACCACTTCGAGGATCTCAACCGGGACCAGATGGGGAAGGTGCGCCGCCGCGAAGTACGCGCTGCGCTGCTCGAGCGCCTCGCTGGTGCTTAGCTGGCTGGCGCTTAGCGGACCAGCCAGAACTAAAGGCCCACCCACACCGGCTCGGGGTGCAGCTCCACGCCGAAGCGCTCGCACACCCCTGCCTGGACGTCATGGGCCAGCGCCACGATGTCCGCGGCACGCGCGCTTCCGCGGTTGGTCAGCGCCAGGGTGTGCTTGGTGGACAGGCGCGCAGGCGCCTCTGCACCCGGGTAGCCGCGGGGGAACCCGGCGCGCTCGATCAGCCACGCCGCGGACAGCTTCACCTGGCCCTCGCCAGCCGCGTAGCGCGGCATCGTGGCCTCCCCAACCTGTTCAAACACCGCGTCTGCGACCTCTACCGGCACAACCGGGTTGGTGAAGAAGGACCCGGCGGACCACGTGTCGTGGTCTTCGGCGTCAAGCACCATGCCCTTCGCCCGGCGCGTCTCCAACACAGACTGGCGCGCCTGCGCCAGCGGCACACGCTCCCCGCCCAAATGACGCAGCGGCGCTGACAGCCCCGCGTGCTCCAGCTGCAGCTCAACCTCCAACACCACGGCGCGCGAGGTGAACTTCAGGTTGGAGTAGCGGTACGCCAGATCCAGAGCAGAGGCCGGTACCCACTCGTCGCGTCCCGTCTTCCTGTCGTACAAACGCACGCGCGTGAGTACGTCGGCGATTTCGGCGCCGTACGCGCCAACGTTTTGCACCGGCGTCGCGCCCGCAGAACCCGGGATGCCGGACAAGGCCTCGATGCCGCCCAGGCCGTTTTCCACTGCAAACTCCACGACGGTGTCCCAGGGGGTGCCGGCTTGGATGGTCAACGTTGCGTCGTCAAGCAGGATGCCCTCATTGCGCACCAGCACAGCGGTGAGATCCAGGGGGCCGTCTGCAACCAACAAGTTGGAGCCGCCCCCAACAACCAGCAGGGGGCTGCCTGCCGCATCCAGCTGGGACACGGCCGCGATGATCTCATCGGCTGTCACGCATTCACGGACCGCGGCGGGCACACCGCCAACACGCAGGGTGGTCAAATCGGCGAAAGATAGGTCTTGCACGTAAGCCACGGTAGTCTGTTGGGCATGACTGTACGTAGCGAAACCTCCGTTACCATCAACCACCCAGCGGAAAAGGTGGCCAAGGCTTACGCCTCCAAGGAGTACTGGGAGTACATTGCTGCAAAGCTCTCCCCGGAACCGGGCTCGGTCAACGAGTTCACCGGTGACACCGTTGTCCTCTTTGAGGTGCTGCCGAAATCCATCATGCCGGCAGCCGCTCAGGCCATGATCTCCCAGGACCTGAAGCTCAAGCGCGTAGTAAACATCGGCGCACTCGACGGCGAGACCGCAACCCACACCTTCACCGGTGACGTCAAGGGCACCCCCGTGGACTTCTCCGGCGAAATCGCACTCAGCGGCGCAGGCGACACCACCACCCTGGCCTATGACAATGAGGTCAAGGTAGACATCCCGTTCATGGGTGCCGCACTGGAGCCGAAGGTGGCTGAAGCGCTCGAGGAGATCGTGGCCAATGAGGCCAAGCTCACCGAGCAGTGGATCACCGAAAACCTCTAACACCTCGGGGTTTATCCTGTGCCCCACTATCACAACCTGCGCTCTACTTCGGGCGCGGGCAAACCATATGGCGTAATCACGCGCGGAACTACCGGCGTGAACCGTCTGCGACGCTCCGACCGCTGGACCAGATACAACCCGCGGGTCGGGGCGTTGCTGCGTTCTGTGGGCACTCCCCTTGCGCTCGACGTTGGCTACGGCGCCTCCCACACCACAACCGTGGAGTGGGCGGGCTGGCTGCGCCAGATCAACCCGCGGGTGGAGGTTGTCGGCTTGGAGATCGACCCGGAGCGGGTGCTTCCGCCCCGTAACGGCGTGCGCTTCGAGCTCGGCGGCTTCGAACTCGCCGGCTACCAACCCCACCTGGTGCGGGCGTTTAACGTGCTGCGCCAGTACGACGTGGCCGAGGTGGCCTCGGTCTGGTCGGCCGTGTGCTCCCGCCTGGCGCCCGGCGGCCTGTTCATTGAAGGCACCTGCGACGAGCTGGGCCGCCGCGCCGCCTGGGTGCTTCTTGATGCTTCAGGCCCCGTCAGCCTCACCCTTGCCTGGGACCCCTTCGACGTTGCAACACCCAGCGACATTGCTGAGCGCCTCCCCAAAGCACTCATCCACCGCAACGTTGAGGGCGAGCCCATCTGGCAGCTGCTTCAAGACGCAGACCGCGCCTACGCCAACGCCGCCGGCTGGGCCCCACACGGCCCACGCGTGCGCTGGCGGGAGGCCCACAAGGAGCTGGTTGCGCGTGGTTGGCCGCTGGCTCCTTTGAGGCGCCGCCTGCGCGACAACACCCTCACCGTCGCCTGGCGGGCAGTCGCCCCCGTAGACTAGCCCCCATGAAATCAGCGTGGAGAATCCTCATCGGTGTCCTAGCTGCGCTTCTCATCCTGCTTCTCATCGCAGAAGCCGGCCTGCGCATCTTCCTGTCCAAGCAGATCGAAGACGGCTTTGAAGCCCAGTACGCGGCGCAATCCCCCGGCGTTGTCGCGGCGAAACCAGACGTGTCCTTCGGCGCTACCCCGCTGACCATTGGCATGCTCGGCGGCTCACTGCCGCACATGACAATCCAGACGCCATCCACCCTGATGATCAATGACGGCCAAATCACCGGCGAACCCGCCGCCACCATCGCCATGGACAAAGTCCGCCTGGTTGATCAGGAACCGATTGCTGATCACTTGAGCATGCAGGCAGAGCTGCCCTCTGAATTGCTGCAGGCGATCTTGAACCAGGCGATTAGCGAGCAGCTCGGCGGCAACGCCCTGCTGGATACGCTGATCACCGTCTCCTCGGTCACTACCGACCCGGAGGCAGGCACATTCACCCTGTCCTTTACCCGCGGCGTGGCCAACGTAGATATCCGCCCCGTCCCCACCGCCGAGGGCGTGCAGTTTGAAACCACCGGCACCCAACTGTTCGGCTTCGACCTGCCCAGCGAAATCACCGACGCCATCACCCAATCACTCCAGGAAGGCCTAGCCAACCAGGAGGCGGGGGCCATGCGGCTTAATAACGTCCACGTCACCCCAGCAGGCCTCGTCCTTGAGATGACTGGTGAGAACGTGAACTTCTACGAGCTGCAGCAGATGTCAGTTACCAGGAGCCACCAGGCTCAAGGCCTTTAAGCTGCGGGCGCACATCAAACCAGTAAATGCCCACCGCAACGGCGCCGAACCACGCCACGAACGGGATCCGCAGCAACAGCGCGGCGGATGAAACAAACAGGATTGCCGCCCACGCCATCTTCGGCTGACGGCCAGCTGCCTCAAACGCGTCGGCGCGGGTGGTGGACGCCAACACCACGCCGACAATGCCTGCCACCCCGACAAGGATGAACAGAAGGCGCTCCGCAATCAGCGGCACGCGCATGATCATAAAAATTTGTTCAACGGTGGCAGAGTCGAGCATGCGTTACACCCTACTTGGTGGAATCCGTATCCTCGACAACCTCGCCGTCGATGACGTCGCCTGCAGCGTCCTGCACGGCATCCTCTGCCGTCTCCTTGGCTTCGGCGAACTGCTCCTGGACGCGACGCGCCAGGTTTTCAAAGCGGTCACGCACCTCCGTGAACGCCTTCTCTGCACCTTCGGTGTCCACGTTCTCAAGGCGCTTGTTAAAGCTCTCGCGGATATCGCCGATGGCATCCATCACGGTGTTCTTTGCGTCCTCGGAGAACTTCAGGTCACGCTCGCGGAACGAGTTGAACAGCTTCTCTGCCTCGTTGGCAAAGTTGGTGGCAACAGAGCTAACCTCACCGTCCGTGGTGGCGGTGTTCAGCGTCTCACGAGCCTTCTCGCTGGCGTTAGCCACGCGCTCCGGCAGGCCGTCTACAAACTTGCCCACGGCGGCACCCAGTGCGGAGCCGGCGGACAGCAGGGCGTCGCCGACCTCGCGCAGGTTGTCGCGGATCTCCTGGTTTTCGGTGTTGTTGTTGGTGTTGTTCTCAGTCATTGTTTCCTCCGTAGTTTCAAAATCTAGAAAAACAGTACTTGGCTCACAGTGTAAATAACCAACCCGGCCAGTGCACCGACCAAAGTTCCGTTCAGGCGGATGAACTGCAGGTCTTTGCCCACCATCAGCTCGATCTTGTCCGCGGCCTCCGCGCCGTCCCACGCCTGGATGGTCTCCGCGATGATGCCCACAATCTGGTCCGCACCGTTTTCCGCCGCGAAGTGGACCGCGGTTTCGAGTTTTTGGGTGGCGGTGGCGCGGGTCGACGGGTCGTCGGCAAGCAGCATGCCCCAGTGCTCAATGGAGCTTGTTGCTTGTCGACGCAACGCCGAACCCCCATCCTCCACCATCCCCAACAACGTGGTGGACAGCTGCTCCCACATCTGCCCCGGCGCTGCTGTGACAGCAGCAGATGTCATCACGTCCGCCTTAATATCCTCGACGCGGCTGATCATCGCCCCGTCAAACTGCAGGTCCTGCGCGAACTGGTTGATGGTGCGGCGGATCGCGCGGCGTGCCTGGTGGTTTTCGTCCTCATCCACATCCGCCACGAACTCTGTCAGCTCCCGGTACACGCGCGCGCCGACGAGGTCTTTGGCAAACTGCGGCGCCCACGTGGGCATGCGCTGGTCAATGGTGGTGACAATGGGCTCTTCCATCTCGTCGACCTTTGTGCGCGCCCACGCCAGGATGTCGTCGACGACGGGCTCCACCTTGCCGTCCGCAATAAAGCCCTCCAGCATCCTGCCGAGCGGCGGACCCCAAATCGGCTCAGCGACGCGATCCACCACATAGGTTTGCAGGAAGGCCTCCGCATCCTTCGGGTTGATGCCGCGAATCATGCGGGCGGCGAACGTGCCCAGCTCCGCACTCACCCGCTCCGCGTTCGCCGGCTGCACCAGCCACTTACCCACCCGTTCAGGGATGCGAGCCTCCATCACCTTGCTGGTAATGGTTTGGGCGTTGAGGAAGTTCTCACTGACAAACTCACTCAGCGCGTCCGCAACCTGGTCCTTCTTGTTCGGAATGATCGCGGTGTGCGGGATCGGGATCCGCATCGGATGCTTAAACAACGCGGTGACAGCAAACCAGTCCGCCAGCCCGCCGACCATGCCAGCCTCCGCCGCGGCGCGCACGTAGCCCACCCAGCCGGGCGCGGTGCCTTGGGATTGCCACCAGGAACACGCCAAAAAGATCACCGCCGCCACCCCGAGCAGGCTGGTGACAAAGATCTTGTGGTTTCGCAGCGTCCGCCGCCGCTGAGCCTCATTGCTTGGCGACGGCATCTCCATCACATGTGACATGCCCTCGATTAAACACAAGCTCCCCGCCTCCAGGTGGAAGCGGGGAGCTGTTTTAGTCCGTGTTAGGCGTGTTAGTCCGTGTTAGTTCACGCGGCCCGTGGTCTTGCGGTAGTTCTTGTAGTCCTTGCGGCCAATGCCCAAGAGCACTGCTGCGAGGATGACGCAGGCCACCATCTCAATGCCACCGAGGATCATCAGGATGGAGGAGTAATCCTGCGTCTGAGCGCCCCAGCCAACGTACTTGGCGCACAGGCCCCAAACGAAGATACCCAGGCCGTACAGGAACGCAAGGATGAACGCCATGGACAGCCAGGTGCTGTGGCGCAGCAGCGAGGAGTGCGGAGCGCCGAGGGAAACCGGGTCGTAGCCCTCAATGTAGGAGTCCTGCAGCTGCGTCTGGTAGTCCGGGAACGACTCCGACTGGATGTCTGCAACCGCGTGCTGGGATGCCATGTTCATGTCCTTTGCGTCAGTTTTTCTGGAACAGTTTTCCAGGGGTTTCCAGGTGAAATATCACGGTTCAGTATACGGCATGCGCCCTAGGGCGCATGAACCGTAACTGAAAGCTGTTTTTAGTCGTCGCCGCCCTTGAACGCTGCGCGTGCGCGCTCTGCGTTGATGGCGCCAACGGCATCCAGCGGGATGCCTGCCGGGCAGACATCGGCGCACTCGCCGTAGAGGGAGCAGTGACCGAAGTTGGTCTCCAGCTCATCCACCATCTTGCGTGCACGACGTGCGCGCTCCTGCTGGCCCAGCGGAAGCAGCTTGAGGTGCTTCAGCTTGGCGCCAGTGAACAGGTGCGCAGCACCGTTCGGGCAGGCAGCCACACAGGCGCCGCAGCCGATGCAGGCTGCGTAGTCCAGTGCCAGCTCAGCGTCGTGGTGGTTGACGTGCAGCGTGTCAGCGTCCGGTGCGGTACCAGCGTTGACAGAGACGTAGCCGCCCTGCTGCATAACGCGGTCCAGTGCGGAGCGGTCCACAGCCAGGTCCTTGATTACCGGGAACGCCCCGGAGCGGAACGGCTCAATGCGCAGCGTGTCGCCATCCTTGTAGTTGAACAGACGCTGCAGGCAGGCGGTGGTGTTCTTACCAGCGCCGTGCGGACGGCCGTTCACGTTCAGGCCACAGGTGCCACAGATGCCCTCGCGGCAGTCGTGTGCGAAGGTGAAGGGCTCCTTGCCAGCCTCAACGTACTGGTTGTTGACGTGGTCGAGCAGCTCCAGGATGGACATCTGCTCTACAGCGTCGTCCACCTGGACAGTCTCAAATGCGCCGTCGGTGTCGGGTCCGGCCTGACGCCAGATCTCAAGTGTCAGTTTCATTACTTGTAGTTCCTTGCCATCAGCGGGATCGAATCGAAGAACAGGGGTTCAGCGTGGCGGATGAACTGGCCGTCACCTGCCGGCTCCCACGCCGACACGAAGCACCAGTTTTCATCGTCGCGCTCTGCCTCACCGTCTTCGGTGAGGTGGTCCATGCGGTAGTGCGCGCCACAGGATTCGTCGCGGTCCAGAGCGTCCACACACATCAGCTCGCCCAGGTTGATGTAGTCCAGCAGTCGAAGCGCAGCCTCGAGCGTCTGGTTCATATCGTGCTGGCCGCCCGGGATGTGCAGGTTGCGCCAGAAGTCCTCGCGCAGTGCGCGGACCTTCTGAATGCCCTCTTGCAGGCCCTCAACGGTACGGGCAACGCCACAGTGCTCGTAGAGGATTGCGCCGAGCTGCTCGTGGAAGTACTCCGGGCCGTGCGGCTCTACCGGCTCGATGTTCATCAGAGCATCGATGCGGTCCTGGGTGCGGGTCAGTGCTTCCTTCACCTCCGGCGCCTCCAGATCCAGGGCTGCCTCGCCCAGGTGGTGCGCCAGGTAGTTCGGGATGGTGAACGGGAGGGTGAACCAACCGTCAACGGAAGCGGACAGCAGCGAGTTAGCGCCCAGGCGGTTTGCACCGTGGTAGGTCCAGGAGCACTCACCGGCAGCGAACAGGCCGTCGATGGAGGTCATCTCGTTGAAGTCCGTCCACAGGCCACCCATGGTGAAGTGCACGGTCGGAGCAATACGCATCGGCTCCTTGTACGGGTCTGCACCCGTGGAGTCCTCGTACATCTCGAAGAGGTTCGAGTAACGCTCACGGATCGTGTCCTCCCCCAGGCGCCCGATGGCGTCGGAGAAGTCCAGGTATGCGGAGTTACGCAGCGGGCCCACACCGAAGCCGGCGTTGAGCTGCTGGGAGATCGCACGGGATGCAACGTCACGCGGCACCAGGTTGCCGAATGCCGGGTAGCGGCGTTCCAGGAAGTAGTCGCGCTCCTCCTCCGGGATGGTGTTCGGATCGCGATCGTCGCCCTTTTCCTTCGGGGTCCAAATACGACCGTCGTTACGCAGGGACTCGGACATCAGGGTGGTCTTTGCCTGCCAGGACGCGTTGACCGGAAGGCCGGTCGGGTGGAACTGCACGAAGCACGGGGACGCCAGGTAAGCGCCACGCTCGTACGCACGCATCATCGCGGAAGCGTTGGAGTTCTTCGCCAACGTGGTCTTGTGGTACACGTTGCCGTAACCGCCTGTAGCCAGGATGACTGCGTGGCCGGTGAACGCGGCCAGCTCGCCGGTGATCAGGTTACGGGTGACAATGCCGGAGCAGTGCTTCTTGCCGTCCTTCTCCGTGATGATCAGGTCCATCAGGTCGTTGTGGGTGAAGATCTCCACGTTGCCCAGGTGGATCTGACGCTGCAGCGCCGAAGCGGTGGACAGCTGCAGCTGCTGGCCTGTTTGGCCACGGGTGTAGTAGGTACGGGAAACCTGCACACCACCGAAGGAACGGGTGGCCAGGGTGCCGCCGTACTCACGAGCGAACGGAGCGCCGATCGCGTTCATGTGGTCGATCACGCGCACGGACTCAATAGCCAGGCGCCA
The DNA here is from genome assembly GCF_001806945.1 of Corynebacterium sp. HMSC30G07. Taxonomy (NCBI): domain Bacteria; kingdom Bacillati; phylum Actinomycetota; class Actinomycetes; order Mycobacteriales; family Corynebacteriaceae; genus Corynebacterium; species Corynebacterium sp. HMSC30G07. The sequence goes on from NZ_KV786468.1 coordinate 62,338, forward strand.
GCAGTCGGACTCGCGGCAGCGGTAGTCGCCGCCCTTGACGGTGTCCTTGGTGTGGCGGTAAGCGCCGTCGTTGTCCACCTTCTTGCCGCGGGCGGAGTTCACGCCACCCTGTGCAGCAATGGAGTGCGCACGACGCGGTGCGTCGTGGTAGGTGAAGACCTTCACGTTGTAGCCCAGCTCACCGAGTGCGGCAGCAGCTGCGCCGCCGGAAAGGCCGGTGCCTACAACGAGGACGGTGAACTTGCGGCGGTTCAGCGGAGAGACCAGCTCCATGTGGTCCTTCGCGTACTGCCACATGTCCTTCATGCGCACTTCGTCACGGTTCGGCTCGTTGCTGGCCAGGATCTCGCCCGGGGTTACGCCCGGAACGACAGACTCAGGCTGGCGGAAACCCGCGTTGACGTCAGCGCCCTTGGTAGCGGCGAGGGTGTCCTGCGTTTCGCCGGATGCGCCCTGCGTCGCGGAAATTGGGGTAGTCATAGTTTTTCTCCTATTTCAGCCTTTAGCGAGTGAACCCAGGAACCGCACCGAATGCCAGCGCGATCGGCATCACAATGTTGCCAATGACAACGATGAACGGCAGCACGTACGCCAGAATCACCATCAGGCCCTTGCCACGCTCGCCCAACCAGCCCAGGTCAGATACCGCGAGGTACACACCGTGGGTGAGGTGCAGGCACAGCGCAACCATTGCCAAAACGTAGAACAGCGTGACCGGCCAACGCTCAGGAGCGAAGGTAGCCAGCAGGTTGTCGCGAACAGCGCCGTGTACGAACGCGTCGGACGCAACGACCTGGCCCATGGTCAGATCCAGAATGTGGAAGATCAGGAACAGCAGCAGGATAACGCCCGTAATCAGCATGGAACGGGTCGCCGTCGGCTGCCAGCCGCCCATGAGGTTCGTGCGCTTGAACTTGCCGCGGGAACGCTTGGAACGACCGTGCAGTGCGAATGCGCCCCACACGTGCAGCACCAGGCAGGCAAGCAACACGATGCGGATGATCCACAGGAAGCCCTCACGCGGGAACAGCGGCTCACCCATCGTGCGCAGGAACTCGCCATACTCATCGATGGGGGCGACGCCGTTGGCGTGCAGCGGCATAAAGATCTTCAGGTTACCCACCATGTGACCCAGCACGAACAGGCCAAAGATCAGGCCGGTGATGGCCATGGTGAGCTTCAAAGCCCAAGTTGGGAATGACGGCCGCTCGCGCAGCGGCGTTTCAGTAATTTTTCCGTGACGAATGGCTTCACGGTCTGCGTTTTTTACAGTCATGGCACCTCCAGTGTCGTTTTCACTCTAAGTAACGGACGCCACATGTGTGAACTTTCGGTCGAGAGGTTTGCCAGCTGACTCCCAGCTTCCTCAGCTTCCTCCCGCTTGATTCGCTCCTACCCCACCTTTACGTTGGGCATTTCCACCTTTACGGTCCCTTTTGTGATTTTGCCCACGCTCCGGCGCTACTACCCCTTTTAGCGTCATACTTTGGTTGGTAAGCATGCCCTAACCTCGCGTTTTGGTACTCTCGGCGCCATGACTGACGCAAAACAGAACGATCAAAACCAAGTAATCCGTGACATCGACGCGCCGGCGAAGGAGATCTTTGACCTCCTTTCCAATCCGGAGCGCCACCCCGAAACTGATGGCTCCGGCATGGTGGTCTCTGCCGACAAGGCTGAGCGCATCAAGGAGGTCGGCGACACCTTCACCATGAACATGACGAAGGAAGATGGTGACTACCAGACCACCAACGAGGTTTTCGCATTCCAGCAGGACCGCATTATTGGCTGGAAGAATGTGGAAAACACCACCGCAGGCGTCCGTGTTGGCGCGAAGTGGCTCTACGAGCTTGAGCCGATCGATGCTGACAACACCCGCGTCACCCTGACCTACCTGCGCGATGAGATCGAGCTGGATCCGGTTCGCAAGTTCAGCGAGTCCTTCGATGATGCTTTCCTGACCAAGTCTCTCGACTCGCTCGCCGCAGCGGTGTCCGGGAGCTAGCTTGCTTATCGACGTCCACGTCTAACCCCCCAAACGCCACCCCACCTCAGGGCTGGCGTTTTTCTTCCCCTCCGCCCCTGCCCAGCGCCCCCAGCGCCCCCGCGCGATCCCCAAAAAACGCGTTTGCAGCTACCTAGACCCGGCTACCAAGCGATTTTTTCACTGGTAGCTGCAGGTAGGTAGCTGCAAACTGCGTGGAACCTGCGCCACGCGGCGCAGACGCCAGCGCTACAGGTTGATCATGTGGCCTTCAACGCCGTGCGCGATCTCCTTGACCACCTCGGACAGGGTCGGGTGGATGTGGATGGAGCGTGCGATGTCGCCTGCGGTCAGGTCGAAGCGCTGCGCAAGGACAACCTCCGGCAGTAGTTCGGAGACGTGCGGGCCAACGAAGTGGGCGCCGAGGATCTCGCCGAACTCACCGTCTGCAACCAGCTTGGCAAAGCCGTTTGCCTCAGCCAGGCCGACTGCCTTGCCGTTTGCGGAGAACGGGAAGGTGGCAACCTTGATGTCTTTGTCCGGCCACTTCTCCTTGGCCTGCTCTTCGGTATACCCCATGGAGGCAACCTGCGGGTTGCAGAAGGTGGCGCGCGGGGTCATCATGTAGTCCTCGATTTCGAGGGTCTCTGCGCCCGCGATGGTCTCGGCTGCGATGATGCCCTGTGCTTCGGCTACGTGGGCGAGCTGGAGCTTCGCGGTGACGTCGCCAATCGCGTAGATGCCGTCGACATTGGTGCGCATGCGCTCGTCGATAGCAATGGCGCCGCGGTCGGTCAGCTCAACGCCGGTGTTCTCCAGGCCGTAGCCTTCGGTGCGCGGTGCGAAGCCGACGGAGATCATGACGCGGTCCACGGTCAGGGTCTCAACGGAGTCGGTGCCGTTCTTCTTTACGTCCACCTCAACGGAGTCACCGTTGTCACGCACGGCGGTGGTGGCGTGGCCGGTGAGCAGCTTCACGCCGAGCTTCTTGTAGCGCTTCGCAATCTCCTTGGACACGTCCTTGTCTTCGTTCGGCAGGACGCGGTCCATGTATTCAACAACGGTGACGTCTACGCCGTAGTTGGACAGGACGTAGGCGAACTCCATGCCGATGGCGCCGGCGCCGACGATGACCATGGTCTTCGGTGCATCCGGGTTGAGGATCTGCTCTTCGAAGGAGACAACGTTGTCCGACAGCTCGATGCCGGGCAGGGTGCGGACGACGGAGCCGGTGGCGATAATGCAATCGTCGAAAGTAATGACCTTGCCCTTGTCATCGCCTTCGGTGATCTCGATGGTCTTGGCGTCCGTGAAGGAGCCGAGGCCGTTGACCTCGGTGATTTTGTTCTTCTTCATCAGGTAGTGGACGCCGCCGACGATCTTCTCGGAAACCTTGCGGGAGCGGGTGTGGGCGTCCGTGTAGTCGAACTCCACGTCACCCTTGATGCCGAAGGTCTTCGCCTCGTGGTTGAAGATCTCTGCGATCTCGGCGTTCTTGATCAGTGCCTTGGAGGGGATGCAGCCCACGTTTAGGCAGACGCCGCCCCAGTATTTCTTCTCTACTACGGCAACTTTCTTGCCAAGCTGTGCAGCGCGGATGGCGGCGACATAGCCACCGGGGCCAGCGCCGAGGACAACAACGTCAAAATGTTCTTTAGTCACGCCCAATAGGATACGTCGGTTAGCAAGCTGTGTGGGCGGGAGTGGCGCGTAATGTTTGGCAAGTCTGGCAATATATGTGGAAGTGACAGGGGAGCTGCTGCTTGTTCCCACCATTTTCTAAAGAAAAGCGAGTCATCTGTATGAAGATCACGCGTCCGGCCCTTGCTGCCGTCGCAGCCGTAGCAATCGCCGCAGGCGCTGTGCCTGCGGCCGGCCACTTCCAAGCCGCCGAGTCTTCCCAGGGGCTTGTGACCGTCGAGCGCGTGCAACCCGCAGTGTCTGAGAGCACTTCCAGCTTGCCGACGTCTACGGAAACCACCCCAGCCGCCACCACCAATGCCAGCGCAACTACTACTGCTGCTGCTACTGCCGCTGCAGCAACCACTGGTGAAGTAACGGAGACAACGCAAGCGAAAGAACCGAAGGACGTTGCTGATATTGACGGTGCTTCGGTGCCGGACGGTGACCGCGAGGGTCTGTTGAAGCAGGCAAAGGATGCGTTGAAGCCGGAGGCAACTGGCGAAGAGGCAGACAACATGCCGGAGCCGGCCGAGTCGGACGCCGAGAATTTCATGGAGATCGCACCGCTCACCGAGGCTCCGGTGGATTACAAGGGCAACCCGCAAGAGTGGTTCGCTGAACTCAAGAACTTCCGTGGCGCTGAGGCTGTCACGGTGTACTCCGAGGCAATGGACCGCAAGATCCCTGTGGCGTTGATCCGCGCAGTAGATAAGGACGGCAACCCGATTCAGGCCCCGACCTACTACCTGCTCAACGGCGCTGGTGGTTCGGAGCAGAACACGGACTGGCTGGCAGTGGCCCCGGAGACCGTGAAGGCGGTACTGGGCAATGAGCCGGTGAACGTGGTCATTCCGATGGAGGGCGCGTTTTCCTACTACGTGGACTGGCTGAGCAACCCGGGCAAGGGCAAGTACTTCAAGGGCGAGCAGAAGTGGTCGACGTTCCTGGCTAAGGAAATGATTCCGTCGGTGGAAAACTACCTGGACGCCAACGGTAAGCGCGCCGTGACTGGTTTCTCCATGTCCGCAACTTCCTCGCTGCTTTTGGCGGTACACAACCCGGATATGTTTGACGCTGTCGGTTCTTTCTCCGGCTGCGCTGCCACCTCTACCCCGCTGCCGAACTTCTTTGCGGGCCTGACGGTCAACCGTGGCTCCGCCGGTGCGGGCAACATTACGCCGGAGAACCTTTGGGGCCCGCGCGGTTCTGACTACAACCGCTACAACGACGCGTTGGTGATGGCGGATAACCTGGTTGGTGAGAACGGCGTGACCAAGACCAAGTTCTACCTCTCCGCAGGAACGGGTCTTGCTGGCCAGACGGATATGTTGAGCTACCTGCGTGAGAACTCCGGTTCCACGGAGGCGCTGAGTGCGGCGCTCACGCTGCAGGTTGAGGGTGGCGCAATTGAGGCCGCGATGAACGCTTGCACGCATGACTTCAATACCAAGCTGAACAGCCTGGGCGTGGATACCTACTTTAATAAGCGTCCGGTTGGCACCCACTCCTGGCCGCTGTGGCGCGATGACCTGAAGGTGTCTTGGGAGAAGGTCATCCGCCCGGCACTGTTTGAGAGCGAGTAGGTCAGCAAATAAGCCTTACAAAACAAAAACATCGGGTAGCGGCACATAACCGCTTACCCGATGTTTTTTTGCGTTTTAGGGTTTTAGAACATGCCTAGGCCGAAGGCGATCTGGGAGGACGCAGAGGAGCCGAAGTGGAGCAGCTGGCCGAGGAGCTCGTTGATCTGCAGCTGTGCGTTTTCAATGATCATTGTTCACTGTCCTTTTCTTGATGTTTCTTGAGACACGAAGTGGCAATTGTTCATTATTGTTACACAATTTGTCTTGTGTGACCGTAATATAGCCAGTCATGAGCCTGAAGCGCACCGCATCTGCAGTCCTTGCCGCCCTGACCGCGGCTGCAATCACCACGGGTACCGTCACCGCAACTATCCCAGCCAACGCGGCGACTGTTACACCCGCCCAAGTTGCTGGCCAGACGCCGGTGGGCACGATCAAGCTTTGGGACGCTAAGGCGAACCCGCCAATGGTGGTCAACGCGAATCGTCCTCAAGAATGGACCCAGCAGGTAGACCACAAGACGGTGCTGAGCTACCTGGTCCATTCGCCGTCGATGAACAGGGACATCCCTGTTGCCGTTGTGCCGGCGACGAACCCGCAGGGCCAGCGCGTGGCAAACGCGCCGACCATCTACCTGCTCAACGGTGCTGGCGGCGCGGAGCAGAACCAGGACTGGCTGAAGATGGCGCCGGTGAAGGACTTCTTCGCCGGTAAGGGCGTCAACGTGGTCATCCCGCAGGCGGGCGCGTTTTCCTACTACACCGACTGGGTGGAGACGAACCTCAACACCAACTACCTGCGCGGACCGCAGAAGTGGGAGACGTTCCTGACCAAGGAGCTGCCGGGCCCGATTGAGCGCACCTTAAACGCTGACAACCGCCGCGCGATTGTTGGTTTCTCCATGTCCGCCACGTCTTCGCTGTTGCTGCCGCAGCACAATCCGGGCTTTTATGATGCGGCGGCGTCGTTCTCCGGGTGTGCGTCTACAAGCTCGCTGCACGGCTACAACTTCGCCCGCGTGACGGTGAACCGCGGCGGCTACTCTGACTTCAAAACTGTTACCCCGGAGATGATGTGGGGTCCGATGGGCGGGCCGTACAACCGCTGGAACGACGCGCTGCTCAACGCCGAGCGTCTGCGCGGCACCGCGCTCTACATCTCTTCCGCTACGGGCCTTGCGGGCCGCCAAGATCAGGTGAGCTACCTGATTGGCCAGGGTGCGCCTGAGGTTGTTGCGCAGGTTGCTGCCGTAACGCTGCAGGTTGAGGGCGGTGCGATTGAGGCCGCGATCAACCAGTGCACGCATGATCTGAAGACGAAGCTGGACGCGTTGAACATTCCGGCAACGTACGAGATGCGCAATGTGGGCACCCACTCCTGGCCGTACTGGCGTGAGGATCTGGAGAAGTCCTGGTTCACCACCATCGCCCCGGCGTTTGGGATGTAGCCCCGACCCAAGCTAGCGATAACCAGCCCTGTGCCGCGGCGGGCTAGAATGGCCGAACATTATGACTACTCATCGGCTCCGCTCAACCCCGGTCCCCGGGCATCGTGATCAGTACACGGGCGTGGACTTCAACTTGGGGTTCCACGTCACGCATTATGACGTGGCGATGAACTACAAGGTGGGTCCGAACTATGTGGACGCCACCGCCACGTTGACGTTGACGCCGTGGCGCGATTTGAACCACATGACGTTGGATTTGATGGATAACCTGCGGGTGCGCAGCGTCACCACAACGCATGGGGAGATTAAGCGTTTCCGTCATTACCGCAACAAGCTGCGTATCACGTTTACGCAGGATATTGCGGTGGATACGGAGTTCCAGCTGACTATTCGGTACACGGGCACCCCGCGCCCGCGTCGTACGTCCTGGGGTCAGCTGGGGTGGGAGGAGCTGGAAAACGGCGCGTTGACCGCGAACCAGCCGAATGGCGCGCCCACGTGGTTCCCGTGCGATGACACGCCTGATGAGAAGGCCACGTATCGCATTACGCTGCGTCCGGACCAGCCGTATCAGGTCATTGCCACGCAGACGTCTCGCCCGCTGCCCACCTACCTGGCCACTGTGAACGTTGGCCAGTTTGTGCACCACAAACTTGGCCGCAACACCAGCGCGTACCTGCCGCGCGGCCTGCAGTTAGGGGATTTTGCCAAGCAGCAGGAGATGCTGGACTTCTTCGAGACCTGCTTCGGCCCGTACCCCTATGAGCACTACACGGCGATCGTGCACGATGAGACGTTGGAGATCCCGCTTGAGGCGGCCGGCCAGTCCATTTTTGGCAGCAACCACACGCGCGGCAATGAGCGCCTGATTGCCCATGAGCTGGCTCATCAGTGGTTTGGTAACTCACTGGGTATCGCACAGTGGGATGACATTTGGCTCAATGAGGGCTTCGCTTGCTACGCCGAGTGGCTGTGGGCTGATGCGCAGGGCAGCATGCTTATCGACGCCTCCGTGAACCACCACTACGCCAAACTCCCCACCCCCACCGTGACCCTTGCCAACCCGGGCCCGCGCCACATGTTTGATGACTGGGTGTACAAGCGCGGCGCGATCACCCTGCACGCGCTGCGCGCCGCCATGGGTGATGAGGCGTTCTTTAGCGGGGTGCGCTCCTATGTGGCCAAGTCCACGCACGGCATTGTGGAGCCCTTCGATCTGAGGAATGCGCTGAAGGCGGCCGCACCTAGCGTGGACATCGCCGGGATCATGGACGCATGGTTGAACCACACGGAGCTGCCCGACGTGCCGAAGATCCGATAAGGCTCCGATAGCTCATGAGAAATCTGACGCTGGCCACCGCCTTTTCGGCGCTCGCCGGGTTCGTGCTCATGTGGGTGGCTGGCTGGGCGCTGGACACCGGCAGCGCCTACCGTTACTTCACCGCGTTCTGGGGGTTGTTTTTCGCCTCCGCGGGTCTTATCGACGGGATAACGCACGAAACGACGCGCGCTGTGGCGTCGTCAAGCGAAACGGGCTCTCGCGGCACGGCGAATCCTTGGCGCTTCGGCGCTGCCGCGGCAACGTTTGTGGTGCTTGTGGGCCTAAGCCTTGGCTTGTGGGCGATGCGGGCATGGGTGCCCATGTCCCCCGGCACGGCCACGACACTGCTGGTGTTCGGCCTGGTCAGCTACGTTTTCCAGGCGGTACTTTCGGGTATTTTGTCCGGCGCGCAGCTGTGGAACCAGTACGCGGCGCTGGTTGCGCTGGATTCCGGCATCCGCCTGGTGCTGGCCGTGGTGGCGTGGGCACTGGGCTGGGGGCTGCCCGCGTTTTTGCTGATCACGGTCATCGGCGCGGTGAGCTGGGTGGTGATCCTGGGTGTTTCGCGTGAAGCGCGCTCCCGCATCCGCATCGCGCTGGACGTGGATCGCAAGGCGTTCGTCGGCCGCGTCTTTACCGCCATGCTTGCCTCCGGCGCGTCAGCCGCGCTGATCACGGGGTTCCCCACCGCGGTGTCTGCGGCGTTTCCGGATAATGATGCCTCCGTGTCCATCCTGGTTGCCGCCATCAACAACGCTGTGATCCTTACGCGTGCACCAGTGTTGGTGCCCCTTCAAAGGTTTCAGGCGGCGTTGGTTGTGCGCTTCGTCGAGAAGCAAAAGCACATCTACCGTGCACTTTTGGGGCCGGTGGTGGCTGTGCTCGGCCTGGGTGTGGTCGGGTTTGCGCTGGCATGGCTGCTGGGGCCGTGGATTCTGCAGCTGGCATTCCCGCCGGAACTGTTCGTGCCTGGGCGCACGCTTGCGCTGCTGACGTTTGCCTCCGCTTTCATGGGCACCCTCATGATCACCGGCGTGGCTGTGCTCGCCCTGCAGCGCCACGGGTGGTACGTGGCCGGGTGGCTCACCGCCTCCGTGGTTGCCTTCGCGGTGCTTTTCGCCGCGCCGTGGGGTGTGGTTACCGCCGTGGTTGTCGCCCTGTTCGCGGGCCCTTTGGCGGGTGCGATTGTGCACGTCATCGGGCTGTGGGGCGCACGGGTTCGAGTAGCATAGCCAGCCATGGGAACAATGCTGGTCACCGGCGGCGCCGGGTTTATCGGATCCAACTTCGTACACATGGTGTGTGGGCGGGGATTGCACGACGTGATCGTGCTGGACAAACTTACCTACGCCGGCAACCGCGACAACCTCGCCGGACTGGACGTGGAGTTTGTCCACGGCGATGTTGCGGACCCGTCTGTTGTTGAGCCGCTGGTTGCTCGCGCGGATACTGTGGTCCACTTCGCCGCGGAATCCCACAACGACAACTCGCTGCGTGACCCCTCCGCGTTCGTGCAATCCAACGTGGTGGGCACTTTTGTACTGCTTGAGGCGGTGCGCAAGTTTGATAAGCGCCTCCACCACATCTCCACCGACGAAGTCTTTGGCGACCTCGCTTTGGGCGGCACCGACGCCTTCCTAGAGACCACGCCGTATAACCCCTCCTCGCCCTACTCCGCCACCAAGGCCGGCTCCGACCATTTGGTGCGCGCGTGGGTGCGTTCCTTCGGCATCGCGGCGACTATCTCGAACTGCTCTAACAATTACGGCCCCTACCAGCACGTAGAGAAGTTCATCCCCCGCCAGATCACCAATATTTTGTGCGGCCAGCCCGCCAAGCTTTACGGCACCGGCGCCCAGGTCCGCGACTGGATCCACGTGGACGACCACAACGATGCCGTACTCACCATCCTTGAGCACGGCGAGATCGGCCAGACCTATAACATTGGCGCAAGTGTTGCTGGCTCCCCGCACGTCACGAACAAGCAGGTCATCGAGACAATCTGTTCGCTGATGGGTGGCACCTTCGAGCACGTCGCCGACCGCCCCGGCCACGACCAGCGCTACACCATGAACGCCACCAAACTGCGCACCGAGCTTGGTTGGCAGCCCCGCTATACCGACCTGCACGCTGGGTTGGGAAGCACCATCGACTGGTACCGCGAGAACGAATGGTGGTGGCGCGACACCAAGCGCGGCGTTGAGGAGGCCTACGCCCAGCGCGGGCAGTAGTGGTGGGTGTCGTTGGGGTTGCGGTTGCGCAGTAATTTGGAAATTGCTGCATTTCGGCCCCCATTCGCCCAGGTGGCTGCACCATCTCGGGAAATTACTACATCCGATCCCCATTCACTCCCACATAACCCTGGGATACTCTAAGGAGCTGTGTCCGAATTGCCCGAATTGCCCCAAACAACAACCCCGATCGAAGGCCTGAGCGTCCAAACCCTGCCGCTGCACGAAGATAACCGCGGCTGGTTCAAGGAGAACTGGGCTGGTCAGCTGCTGCAGCCGAAGCAGAACAACGTCAGTTTCAACGCCAAGGCTGGCACCACCCGGGGGATGCACGCGGAGCCGTGGGATAAGTGGGTCTCGGTTGCCACGGGCAGGGTGTTTGCCGCTTGGGTGGATATGCGTGAGGACTCCCCCACTCTCGGCGAGACGTTCGGCATCGAGATCGGCCCTGGTCAGGCGGTGTTTGTGCCGCGGGGTGTAGCCAACGGTTTCCAGACGTTGGAGGACAACACGGCCTACATTTACCTGGTCAACCAGCGCTACAACCCGAACGGCACCTACGCGTACTGTTCCTACAAGGAGATCGACTGGCCACTTGAGCCATCAGAGCTTTCGCTTGCCGACGCCACACATCCCCCCTTCAGCGAATCCACCCCCGTCCCGCCAAAGAAGGTCCTAGTCACGGGCGCGAACGGGCAGCTTGGCAGGGCGCTGCGTCAATTGTGGGGCGAGGATCGTGCGGAATATGTCACTCGCGAGGAGTTTGACATCACGGCGATTCCGGAGGGCTTTGACTTCTCGGGCTACAGCGCGATTGTGAATTGCGCTGCGTATAACGACGTCAACGGCGCAGAATCTGACCGCGCGACCGCCTGGGTCGTGAACGCGGATGCGCCGGCGGCGCTGGCCCGGGTGGCCAATGAGCACGACTTGACGTTGGTACACGTGTCCAGCGATTACATTTTCGACGGCACCGTCGAAGTCCACACCGAAGCCGAGCACGCCAGCCCGCTGTCGGCGTACGGGGCGTCCAAGGCAGCGGGCGATACGGCGGCGCAGACCGCGAGGCGCCACTACGTGATCCGCACCTCCTGGGTGTTTGGCGACGGCGCGAACTTCATGGACACCATGGCCAAGCTTGCCCTTGCAGACAAGAGCGTGAACGTGATCATGGACCAGGTTGGCCGCCCCACCTGGACTGAAGATCTGGCCAAGGGCATCGATCACCTGCTACGGACGAAGGCGGAGTTTGGCGTGTACAACCTGTCGTCTGATGGTGATGCGGTGGGTCGGGATGAGATGGCTATGGCGGTTTTCGTGGGCGTGGGTAAGGATCCTGCGGATGTAACACCTGTGACCACCCAGCAGTATGCCGAGATTGCCGGCCCGGAGGCGCCGCGGCCAGTGCACTCCACGCTGGATTTGAGCAAGATCAAGGCGACCGGGTTCCAGCCGATGAATTGGCGTGCAGCACTTGCTATCCACCTTGCTGCGCATCTGTAGTTGCGGTTTTGGCCGACACGTTTCGGAGCTCACTGCTTGGGAGCTCCCGCATTGCCTGAAGCCACGACGGCCCCGTGCCTCTTCGGAAAAACGGGCTGTTTTTCGGTTCTGAACCTGGCTTGGGTCGCGGTTGGTCGTTGAAGATCCCTTCGACATTGTGGCCTCTGGGTTTGGGCTTGGGCTTGGGCTTGTTGTTGGCGAAAGTTCGGCACTCATTTCGTCGCTCATTTGTCCCAAGCCAGGAACCACGCCGAGGCCTCCTTCGGAAAAACGGCCTGTTTTTTGTTTTGGATCGGGCCACCTGGATTCTCTTACTCGGGTCGGGTATCGACGAGTTCTTCTGGGTCGTAGTCTTCCACCCATCCGTAGGCATCTTCTGGATCCGGGAAGGGTGGTTCACAAAAATCGGGTTCTTTTGGCAACGGCTCCGGCAACACCGCCTTGATCGGGAAAACAAGGCCGTATTCTTCCTCCAGTGCTGCGATCTGGGCGTCGGCCTGTTCGAGGTTGTGGTGGTTTTCAAAATCGTCGAGTATTTTGTGGCCCTTGGCGTAAAACTGCGCCACTTTATTGCGACGCTCACATACTTGCTCAAGGTTTGACTTCCACCGTGGTGCCGCGGCGTGCGTGTTGTAGCCGATCAGACTGTCTGGGGTGCAGGTTTCATACGTGCCGTTAGAAAACAGCCACAAGATTTCACCCGTATCCGGATCCGGGACGTAGAAACCACGTTTATCGGTTTTTAGGTTGTGGTGCTTTTGGCACAGTGGGTAGAGGTTTCCTGGTGTGGTTTTGCCACCCTGGCCAAACGGAATCCGGTGATCCATCTGGCACCTCAATGACGGCACCGTGCATCCCGGGAACACACAATGCGTGTGGCGTGCGCAGACGACTCGGCGCATTGCTTCTGTTGGGGTGTAGCTATCCGTGTGTGCTTGAAGTTCTGCCTCCATATCCACTTCGGTGATCTTCGCTGACGCCAGGAGGTCCTCCAGTGCCGCGGTAGCTTCTGGGGTCAAGGCACCTACTCCTGGTACATAGGCTGGCCCGCCAGGCGCGCGGCCTTTCGGTACGAACACGTGCAGCGTCGTTTTTGTTGGGGTGATCTCCCCGGACAGTAGTTTGACCGCAGCATCTGCCATCGAGGTTTTGTGCTCCCGTGCAGTCGCTAATACATGCTCGCGTACGACCTGTGCTGTCAACGGGTTGGTCGCCAACGTGACCAGTGTTTTGACTGTGCCGGACTGTGCAGACACCTCAAAGGTCACCGCATCATCAGCCGCGTGTGCCTGCGCCACTCGCTGTTGGCGCCTTTTTGGTTGGTAGGCACAGGTTGGGTCGATGCGTTTGATCATCTCCCGGATACGACGAGTAATCGTCGTGGTTTGTGGAGTGTGCTGCCCAGGCCGTGTTGGGGTAAACGTAGCAGTCAACATCTCATCAAAATCGGCATACGCTTCATCAGTAATGTCTGGGCCGAGTTCGGCAAGCACCGTATCGATGGCACGTA
>NZ_KV786469.1:0-2180 GCF_001806945.1 Corynebacterium sp. HMSC30G07
CCCCATAACGGGGGCACTTCTGGTGGGCCGAAGGGCCAACGGCAGGCCCTCGAAGGTTAGCTTAAAGCTTCCTGTGCGCGGTGTCGCGCTTCCTCGATGGTGTCCGCAGTCGCGTGGGCGGCCACGGCGCCGTCGAGCACTTGGACGCGGGTTTCATCTACCGACAGCGCCTTCGCCAACAATGTGGGATCACCCAGGCGGTATTTGAGGTGGGAGGCGCCGGGGGAGGTCAACGTGACGTCGATAGGCAAAAGCAACGAGGCGCGCGCGAAGAGTTCACACTGATCGAAACGCTGTGTTGCACACGTGAGCAGGCCGTCCATGCCTGGCAGGGGCGTGGCCTGGGAGAAGTACACCTCTTCCCCATCCACGAAAAGCTCGATGGCGAACAGGCCGTGCCCACCCAACGCGCCGGTGATGCGGGCAGCGATGGAGCGTGCATTGTCACGCGCAGCTTCCGTAAGCGGTGCAGGCTGCCAGGACTCTACAAGCCTGGCCCCCTCATGACGTGTACCGATCGGCTCACAGAACCACGTGGCCAACTGGCCCGTCTTCGGATCAATGGAACGGACCGTGAGGATGGTGACCTCATAATCAAACTCGATATAGCGCTCCACCATCACCTCACGGTTGCCAAACGGGTGGTTGAGTTCTTCTGTGGTGGTGGCCACGTGCTGGCCGCGGCCCTTCGTGGGTTTGAGAATCAGCGGGAAACCGATTTCTTCTGCCGCCTGTTCGATTTCTTCTTTGGTGGTGGCCAGTTTGTACGCCAGCGTTGGTAGGCCGAGTTCTTCGCTTGCCTTGGTGCGAAGGGCCTCGCGGTCCGTGGCTAGTTCACATGCGTGACTGGAGGGGACGACGCGGGTTTCTTGCTGCTCAAGCTGTTCAAGAGTTTCGAGCGTTTCGGCGTCCAGCACCTGTTCTTCCGCCACCGCGATGAGTGACGGGCGGTTATCCGGGTGCGTGTTCAGGATTTCTGTGAGCGCCTGCGGGGTATCGATCGTGGGCCAGAAGCCGAGCTGACGGTAGGCCTCTGCAAGCTGGTAAGCGACCGGGCCCTTGCCCAGAACCAGGATCCGGTTATTCATGGGTGTTGATTATTGCACCTGTAGGTGTGTGGGTGGATATTGAAACTCGGGGTGTTGGGCAGACGAAACCCCGGCGCTTTGGCGTTTTGGTTACCTTATTGCGCCGGGGTTTATGGCCTGTAGTTAGTTGCTGGTGTTGTCCTTCTTCGAGGACAACTCATACTCCTTGCCGGAAGAGCCCTTCAGCTTCAGGTCTTCCACCGTGACGTCCGTGGTGCCATCCGGCACGCAGTTCTTGTAGATCATGGTGCCGGTCAGGATGCCAGCAGTGATCAACGCGAGGCTGGTGACCACCGTGAACAGATCCGCGCCAACAGACTTCAGGCGGGCGTTGATTTCCGCCACCTGGCTGGCCATCTGCGGGTTGTACACGCCGATCTGCTGCTGGATCTGGGAGTTCACCTGCTCCAGACGCGCAGACAGCTCATTCGCGATCGGCGTCAGGCCCGGCACATCAACCTGGGAAGCCAGGCCAAGTGGCAGCAGCGCGATCATTGGAAGACCGAAGCCGAGGGCGCTGGCGATGCACTTGCCAGTATCGATCTCCGGTTTGTCACGGTCTCCCACGTTCGGCTGCTCGACTGTGACGGTTACCTCGACGTTGTCCTTAGAGCCATCCGGGTAGGTGACAACGACCGGAACGGTGATCTTGTCGCCAGGCTTCGCATCCTCCGGGATGGTAACGGTGATCTCACCGGTGTTCTCGTCGACCTTCACACCATCGGGTGCGTTGTCACCCGGGGTAAACGTCGTGCCGTCCGGAGCCGTGGTGTTGTTACCGTCCTTGTCCTTGAAGTCAGGCTTGTCGATTGTGACATCCTCACCAGGCTTACCGGAGCCGTCCTCGTAGCCAGGCTCGTAGTTCTCGTTGTCCTTCGTCGGCGGGGTATCCGGCTGCTCCACCGTAACAGTCACATCAACGTTGTCCTTAGAGCCATCCGGGTAGGTGACAACGACCGGAACGGTGATCTTGTCACCCGGCTTCGCGTCCTCCGGGATGGTGACGGTGATCTCGCCGGTGTTCTCGTTGACCTTGACACCGTCGGGCGCATTGTCACCCGGGGTAAACGTCGTGCCGTCCGGAGCCGTGGT
>NZ_KV786470.1:0-19206 GCF_001806945.1 Corynebacterium sp. HMSC30G07
CCGTCGATAAGAAAATGCCAAACAACCGTTCGAACCACACCGCCAAGCGGTACCTGACTGAGGCCAACTGGAGTCAACCTCAAAACAGTCCGGCGTTCTTTACATCAACCTTGCGGCCGTCAGGCGCGGGTGAAATGTGGTTTCCCAACGCGAACAAACACCCAGGAAACAGAAAAACCCTGGTTTCCCAGGGTTTTTGTTTGGTGCGCCCGGAGGGATTCGAACCCCCAACCTTCTGATCCGTAGTCAGATGCTCTATCCGTTGAGCTACGGGCGCGTGGCGGAGACGACAGGATTTGAACCTGCGGCCCTCCGCAAAGAGGGCAACTCCTTAGCAGGGAGCCCCATTCGGCCGCTCTGGCACGTCTCCAGACCTCGAACCAGTGTAATGCACCACCAACCCCCGACCAAATAACGCGCAAATTTAACCGCCGGAACCCGTAACACCCCATGTCACGGGCCTCTCCAACCCACCCAAAAAATTTGGCGGAGACGGGGGGATTTGAACCCCCGGAGGTGTGACCCTCGCCGGTTTTCAAGACCGGTGCATTCGGCCGCTCTGCCACGTCTCCAACAGTCCGTAACTGTACACGCCGCCCCCGCGATCGCAGTATTCTGGGCTGGCATGAACGCACCCATGAACGCACCAGCAAATACAACCATGCAAGCCATCCAGCTCACGGACGCGGAAAGCCCGCGCTCCCTTGAACTTTGCAACACCCCCACCCCGCAGCTCCAAGAGGGCGAGGTGCTGGTCAAGGTCACGGCCGCCGGCGTGAACCGCGCTGACCTGGTCCAGGCGGCCGGCAAGTACCCGGCGCCGAAGGGTGAATCCGAGATCATCGGCCTTGAGTGCGCGGGTGTCATCGTCGACCCAGGCACCACCGGCCGCAAAGAGGGCGAAGAGGTCGGCTGCCTGCTGGCTGGCGGCGGTTACGCCGAGTACGTCGCGGTGCCGGAAGGGCAGCTCACGCCGAAGCCACAAAATCTCACGTTGGAGGAACTGGCGGGGGTTGTAGAGGTCGCTTGTACGGTGTGGTCGAATTTGGGGATGCTCGTGGGCGTCGATAAGCCGCATGCGGACGGCACACCGAAGAGGGTGCTGATCCACGGCGGTTCGGGAGGCATCGGCTCCTTTGCCATCCAGCTGTGCAAGGCGCTGGGGTGTGAGGTGGCCACCACCGCCGGCAGTGCGGAGAAGGTGAAATACTGCCGTGAGCTGGGCGCGGACCACGTGATCAACTACCGCGAGCAGAACTTTGACGAGGAGCTCAAGGGCTGGGCCGACGCCATCCTCGACGTGGTCGGCGGGCCCTACCTGGAGCCGAACGTGAAGGCGCTGGCGATGGATGGGCAGCTGGTGGTCATTGCGCTGCAGGGCGGGGCGAAGGGCGAGATCAGCCTGGGTCGGATGATGCCGCGCCGCCAATCGCTGCACGCCACCACGCTGCGCGCCCGCCCGCGTCCGATGAAGGCGGAGATTGTGGCCTCCACCGTGGAAACCGTGTGGCCACTCATTGAGGCCGGCCGCATCAAACCGAACATCACCGCCACCTTCCCGCTCGCCCAGGCCGCACAGGCCCACGACCTGCTGGATTCCGGCGACAGCACCGGCAAAATCGTCCTGACTGTCTAAACGCCCTAAGCCAGGCTGGCCACGGTGCGCGTCAGCTGCACCACATCCGCCTGCGTGTTGAACGGGCTGAGGCTCACCGTCACAGCCCCACCCATCTCATCAACCCCCATGTCAGAGAGCAGTTTGCTTGACGACGCCAACGTGGCCACCATCCCATTCGCCACCAACCGCTGATACACCGTCTCCGCAGGGACGTCCCTCACGCCGAACGTTAAGCGCGGGATGCGGTCCAGATGGGTGTGCTCAGCGGCCTCGCCAGAGACGCCCACAATATGCACCTTGGGCAAGGTACCCAGGAACGTGTACAGATCCTCGCGCAGGTGCTCCATGTAATCCGCCGCCTCCTGCATGGAGTACGCCAAACGAGCCCGGCGCGTCACCTTCCGCGGATGCCCGCCGCGGGGTTCTGCCAGCTGCGCGTAGTGCTCCACAATCGCCGACACACCACCGGCCAGGCCCGGCGCGACCGGCAAATCCAACATGTCGCGGTCCAGGCGGTTGAGCATCGCCTCATCACGGAACACCAACGCAGCCACCTGCGGTCCGCCCATCGCAGCCACGTCAACGGCAACAATGTCAGCACCGAACTCGTCGAAGCTAAGGGGGCGGTATGGGAGGTACGACGAAGCGTCGACAAGCAGCCAAGCCCTCGAACGTCCCCTGACCGCCTCCGCAACCTGCGACACCGCAACCACCGTGCCAAGCTGCGCGTGCGCCGCCGGAATAGACACTAGGCGCGTGGAACCATCCACCAACTGCTCAAACTGCCACGGCGGCAACTCCCCCGTGGCCAAATCCGCCTGTGCCCAACGCACCTGCGCATCCACCAGCTGAATCGTGGACGTCAGCCGCGGGTCATCCAGGCCCGTCACCACAACCGAAGAATTGTGACGGAACAACGGACGCATCGCCACCGAAAGCGCCAAGTACAACGCCTGCACACTCGGGCCAAGGACTACCCGCTCAGGCGTAGCGCCGGTCAGGTCCGCAACCGCCGCCCGCGCATCCGCAACCAGCGTCTCCCCCTCCGGACGTCCCGGCGTGAACCGTGCATGCGAGCCAATCACCGGCTCCGGCGGAGCAACCGTAAACGCCGCACGAAAACTCCTCGCCACTGCCGACGCCACCCGCTCCGGCACCTGCGACACATCATGCGCATTCAAATACGTCCAACCGCTGGACAACGAAGTGTAGAGGCCACGCACACTAGCAACGTCATACGCCACGGCCTCACACCCCTTTCTAAGAAAACATTGGCCTTTATTATGCCCCGCGGAGCCACCTACTGCATACCGGCAGCGTGCAGCGGCTAGGGTGATGTAGGTGCGAGACATCGAACAACTGCGTGCAGACGTTGCCCGCATGACCAGCGAGCCGGCAAGAGACACCCCGGCGTCACAATCCAAGACCCTGGCCATGTCATGGCGCGACCTCACCCGCGGGTGGGGCCAACACGAACTCTGGCTACAACTGGGCTGGCAGGACATCAAACAGCGCTACAGAAGGTCGACGCTTGGCCCGCTGTGGATCACCATCGCCACCGGCGTCATGTCACTGGCGCTCGGCCTGTTGTACTCGATGCTGTTCCAAATCTCCGTCGCCGAATTCCTGCCGCACGTCACCGTCGGCTTCATCGTCTGGGGATTCATCTCCGGCTGCATCAAAGACGGCGCCAACGTCTTCATTGAAAACGAAGGCCTGATCAAACAACTGCCCTCGGCGTTGTCGGTGCACGTCTACCGCCTGGTGTGGCGCCAACTGCTGTTTTTGGCACACAACATGGTCATCTGGCTCATTCTCGTGGTGGCGTTCCGCATTGACCTCGGCTTCAACGTGCTGTGGGCTGTGCCGGGGTTGGCACTTCTGGTGCTCAACGGTGTGTGGGTGACCATGCTGTTCGGCATCATCGCCACCCGCTTCCGCGACGTCGCACCGCTTCTTGAGGCAATGGTGCAGCTGCTGTTCTACGTCACCCCAATCGTGTGGACCACCAAAACCCTGCGCGAACAGGGCGGCGAAGTAGCCTCACGCGCCCGCATCGCCGAGCTCAACCCGCTCTACCACTACCTAGAAATCGTTCGCGCCCCCCTCATCGGGCAAGAAGTAGCCGCCTACCACTGGTGGATCGTCCTCGCCTGCACCGCCGTCGGCCTGCTAATCACACTGTTTGCCATGAAGCAGATGCGCTTCCGCGTGCCTTACTGGGTGTGACGCTGCTCTTTTAGTTGCTCCCGCTGCTTTAGCTGCGTCACAGAAAGGACCCGAAATGGTTTCCATTGACACCTACAACGCCTGCGTCGACTTCCCCATTTTCGACGCCAAATCACGCTCCCTCAAAAAGGCCGTCATGTCATCCGCCGGCGGCAAGATTGGCAAGAACGCCTCAAACACCGTCGTCGTTGAAGCACTGCGCGACATCAACCTCCACCTGCGCGAAGGCGACCGCGTGGGCCTCGTCGGCCACAACGGCGCAGGCAAATCCACCCTGCTGCGCCTCCTGTCCGGCATCTACGAACCCACCCGCGGCTCCGCCATTGTCCGCGGCCGCGTCGCCCCCGTCTTCGACCTCGGCGTAGGCATGGACCCGGAGATCTCCGGCTACGAAAACATCATCATCCGCGGCCTGTTTTTGGGCCAGACCCGCAAACAAATGAAGGCGAAAATCGACGACATCGCCGAATTCTCCGAACTTGGCGACTACCTCAACATGCCCCTCCGCACCTACTCCACCGGCATGCGCGTCCGCCTGGCGCTCGGCGTAGTCACCTCCATCGAACCCGAAATCCTGCTGCTTGATGAAGGCATCGGCGCCGTCGACGCCGCGTTCATGTCCAAAGCCCGCGTCCGTTTGGCCGAGATGGTGGAACGCTCCGGCATCCTGGTCTTCGCCTCACACTCCAACGACTTCCTGGCGCAGCTCTGCAACACCGCCCTGTGGGTGGACAAGGGCGAAATCCGCCAAGCCGGGCTGGTTGCTGACGTAGTCGGTGCCTACGAAGGGCCCGAAGCCGGCGAGCACGTTGCCAAACTGGTGCGACGCTTCCACTACGGCGAAGAAGAGTAGGTTTCGGCAGCTGGTTTCGGCGGCGCTGACAAATGTGACAACACAACGAGCCCGACCCGACCGCGACCTGGGCAAATGTAAACGGCGTTGTTAAATTTGTCAGGATCCACGGTTCCCCCTGACAAATCGTGCAAAGCGCCCTTAGTGCCAGAGCCGCGACCTGGGCAAACGCAAATCGCATCGTCACATTTGTCAGGAAGCGCCAACGTCGGCGGCTTTTTGGCGGATGAGGTCGCAGATAAGGTCGACTAGCTCAAACATCGTCTTCGATGAGCAACGGGCAACGATCCACTCCAGACGCGCTGCCTTCAGATTGATGGCAGCATCCTTTTGGCGCTGGTCATACTCCCAGTGGTGGGCGCCGTCATACATTGCGCCGATCTTGAGAGCGGGGATGGCGAAGTCGAAGGTGGTGACTATCACCCCGTTGTCATAAAGCGGCACTTGTTCCTGCAGGGTGTAGCCGAATTTTCCAACGACGCTACTAAGCAGCAGGCGAAGTTCCGTCTCTTTAGGAGAGTCAGCAAGTGAGCTGCTCAAGGGCAAAACCCGCTCAAGCCACCGACGAGACAGCCTGCGAGCGGCAGCTTCCTCAAGCTCTTCCGGTCTTACCCCCAAGAAACGTCGGCAACAATCGATGAGTTGGATCGCCATGACGTCAACTGGTTCCAACCCATCAATGTTCACCTCATGCCAGCGGTGCATCCCTTTTCGGATGTGTTGCAGCGCCTGGACCAGCGCCTCCGCGGGCGCGAACGCACTAAAGGTGACTCCGCGGTGCCGGAGCGTATAGCTTCTGCCTAGCGGGCGCGGCATGCGCAGGACCGTTGGTGAGATCTCGTTACCGAGTTTGGTCCGGTCGGTGGTGCAGTAGAGGGTGGTGTCGGCGGCGTCCACAAGAAAGGGCAGGCCGTAAAGGGCCAGGGCGGCGAACGCGCCGACGATGCAGCCGGGGTGTTCCACCGCGTGCGCGACGGCGCGTGCGGCGGCGGGTGCTGGGTAGGGGATGTTGTGGGGGTGGGCGTGGGCGTCCCGCTCTATAAGCCACACGTTTCGGCACTCCGCCTCCCGCACGTACCTTTCCCGGCTGAGCTGCACATAGTGCTCCCCCGCCTCGCGTTGCGACGCATGCACGAGCACCACATCAAACGCCACCTCAAACCCAATACTGCTAACAATCCCCATACTGAATTAGACGCGCTGAAGCCCCCGCCGGTTCCATCCGGCACAATAAAACCCATGAGTTCCCACGAGGCGCTGCTAAACCCAAACGGCACGACGGCCGCGGTCATTGTCA
The DNA here is from genome assembly GCF_001806945.1 of Corynebacterium sp. HMSC30G07. Taxonomy (NCBI): domain Bacteria; kingdom Bacillati; phylum Actinomycetota; class Actinomycetes; order Mycobacteriales; family Corynebacteriaceae; genus Corynebacterium; species Corynebacterium sp. HMSC30G07. The sequence continues at coordinate 5,998 of NZ_KV786470.1, forward strand.
CCCACAAACGTGTTCACCTGCTGAAGCATTCCCTGGAGCAGGTGGTGAACCAGACGCACCCGGTGGATTGGGTGATCGTGGTGGACAACGGTGCTGAAGACGGTGCCGAAGACGGCACCGAAGATACCGCTGTGAAAGAGCTGCTGACCAGCCTGGCCGGGGAGAAGGCGGTGTACCTGCCGTCCAAAACCAACTTGGGTGGCGCGGGTGGGTTCGCCTACGGTTTCCTGCACGCGTTGGCGCTGGGTGCGGACGCCATTTGGTGCGCCGATGATGACGGCCGCCCGGCAAGCCACGACACGTTGGAAATGCTGTACGCCCAGGCAGCCAAGCACAAGTTGGCCGAGGTCAGCCCCGTGGTTGCCAATATTGAAGACCCCGGCAAGTTGGCGTTTCCGTTGCGTCAGGGGACCACGTGGCATCGTCGTGTAGAAGAGCTTGAAGGCGAGTTCCTGCCCCAGTACGCCAGCCTGTTCAACGGTGCGTTGATCAGCGCGAAGGCGATGGAGCGGATCGGCGTGCCGGACTACCGGCTGTTCATTCGTGGTGATGAAGTGGAGTACCACCGCCGCCTCGCCCAATCGGGCCTGAAGTACGGCACGGCGCTCAACGCGTTCTACCTGCACCCGGACGGCTCCGGCGAGTTCCACCCCATCATGGGTGGGCGCGCGCACGCGCAGTGGCCCGACAACGAATCCAAGCGGTATTTCACGTACCGCAACCGCGGCTACATCATCAACCAGCAGGGCATGAAGCGGATGAAGCTGCAGGAAGTGATGCGTTTCGGGTGGTTCTTCCTGCTACAGAAGCGTGATCCGAAGGGATTTATTCAGTGGCTGAAGCTTTTGCGGATGGGGGCACGGGAGGATTTCCGCCGGCCGTAGGATCGGGCTTAACCTCGGCCGCGTAGCTAGTCGGATCGGCGACCTCGATCATCTTCGTCTCATGACGGAAGATCACGCGACGCTGCAGCACAAAGTTGGTCACCGTGGCAACGCCCTGGGCGATGACAAAAGCGATGAGGTCCTTAAACGGGTCCCCGATCCCCAACGCCAGAAGCGGCGGCTCGGACCAGCGGTACAACAGCAGCTGCACGGCAAACGTGCAGGCGTAGAGCAGGACCACGGCACCGGCTTTCTTGGCGTTGACCTCGGCTTTAAACGCAAAGCGGGAGTTGAGCAGGTAGGCCACCAGGGTGCCTACGCACCAGCCGAGCGCCTTGGACGCGTCGCGCGACAGGGGCGAGAGCTTGGTCAGCGAATAGGTCACGCCGAAGTCCAGCACGGCGCAGCCGATGCCGATGATGATGAACGGCACCAGCTGCTTTTTCAGCGCTGATTTCGCGGCCGAAGTAGCGGCCGATTTACTCGGGGATGAACTCACGCCGGGGTAGTCTACCCGCCAGCAGTTGCGCATTCACCGCGCGGATGTCAAAGGGGTGCGGGCCGAACTCGCCGGCGCCCGCCACGCACATGGCGGCTGCATCGTCGCTTTCGCCGAGGTGGATCTCAGCCAGTTGCATTTGAAACTCCCACAGGCCCCAGTGGAAGTGGAGGGTGTCGCCGGGGAAACGCAGCAGCTCCCCAATCGTAAGGGCCCCATCGGTATCGGAGCCGACCTCGCCGTCGATGTCGAAGACGGTTGCCACGATGCGCCGGCATTCGGCAACGGTTGTGTGTTGGGGGAGGCCGATCCAGCGGTAGACGGTGTCGTCGCTAAGCAAAAAGCTCCGGACCATCAGCATGCGTGACATGCGCCCAGGCTACCTATTTTTTGATCTGCTTCACCGCCAGGTAGGTCGCGGCCAGTGCCCCAGCCACCCAGGGCTTCGGCTTATCGACGCCACGCTTACCCAACCCAGCCACCACCCCATCAACCAGGCGAGATGCAAGAGTAAACGCGCCGAACGCGCCCACGGCAACGGCGCCGATCACGCCCCAGGACAACGCGACAGAATCCTCTTCACCCTGCTCATCGTCCACAACGGCGGTCAGATCATTACGCGGGTCCTCATCAAACGCGTTGAACACCGCGATCGTGCCAGCGTTTAGCGCAAGCAGCGGCAGGCGCGCCGCCGGGAACGCAACAAGCGCGGCGATGAAACCCGCCTGGATGCACTGGCCAGCGAACGTGTTGTCCAGCGCGTTGTAATCAATCCGCTCTTCGGTGATCTGATCGGTGATCTGCTCGGTCTGCATACGGCAAATCGTACCGGCTGGGGCCCACATAGCTAGGGTTGTCCGGTATGGAACAACCGTTGAACCATTTCATGCAACAGCTGATGGCGCAGGAGCTGCCGGTGCAGGACAGCGCCAGCCGCGCGCTGATTTTGAAGATTTTGCGTGAGTATGAGGGCCCGCAGATCACCTCGCAGGAGGAGCTGCCGAAGGAGATCCGGGAGATTTTGGAGCTCTGACCTGCTACGCCTTGGGATAAACGTCACACCTTTTGTTACGGGTGCGTTACGGTTGCGTGAGTAAGGTTGGAAGACATGCAGATTCACACCGACTTGAAGTCCCTCCACGGCTGGGGACGCACCGCTCCAAGTACCGCTCACGTACTTTCCACCCCTGACGTTGATGTGATCAAGGCAGCCGTGGCACGCGTGGCAGATGAGAACGCTTCCCTGCCTCAGTCCCAGCGTCGCGGCGTGATTGCCCGCGGCCTCGGCCGTTCCTACGGCGACCCGGCGCAAAACGGCGGCGGCCTGGTGGTTGACATGACCGTGCTCAACCAAATCCACTCCATTGATCCGGAAAGCGGCATTGTGGACGTGGACGCGGGCGTGAGCCTTGACCAGCTGATGAAGGCGGCACTGCCCTACGGCCTGTGGGTGCCGGTGCTGCCCGGTACGCGCCAGGTAACCATCGGCGGCGCTATCGGCCCGGACATCCACGGCAAGAACCACCACTCCGCAGGCTCCTTCGGTGACCATGTTGTGTCCATGGAGCTTCTGGTTGCAGACGGGCGTGTGCTCCACCTTGAGCCGGAAGGCTCCGCGGATGACCCGGACGGCACGCTGTTTTGGGCAACCGTGGGCGGCATGGGCCTGACCGGCATCATCCTGCGCGCACGCATCCAGATGACGTTTACGGAAACCGCGTACTTCATCTCTGACACGGACCGCACGGACACACTGGATGAGACCATTGCCATCCACTCCGACGGCTCCGAGGTCAACTACACCTACTCTTCCGCCTGGTTCGACGCGATCTCCGCGCCGCCGAAGACGGGCCGCTCCACCATTTCCCGCGGCTCTCTGGCCACGCTTGAGCAGCTGGAGGAGTACGCGCCGAAGCTGGCGAAAGACCCGTTGCGTTTCAAGGCCCCGCAGTTGATGACGGTGCCGGACATCTTCCCGTCTTGGACCATGAACAAGCTTTCGCTCATGGCTATCGGTGAGGCCTATTACATGATGGGCGCGCCTTCGAAGAACGACATCAAGAACCTGACGCAGTTCTACCAGCCGCTAGACCTGATCGGCGAGTGGAACCGTGGCTACGGTTCGAAGGGTTTCTTGCAGTACCAGTTCGTGGTGCCCACCGATGCGGTTGAGCCGTTCAAGGACATCATTTACCAAATCCAGTCCTCCGGCCACTACACGGCGCTCAACGTGTTCAAGCTGTTCGGCGAGGGTAACCGCGCGCCGCTGTCCTACCCAATGAAGGGTTGGAACGTGTGCGTTGACTTCCCCATCCGCCCGGGCTTGGGTGAGTTCCTGGACCGTCTGGATGAGCAGGTGATGGAGTTCGGCGGCCGCCTCTACCTGGCCAAGGAGTCGCGTACGTCCGCGGAGAACTTCCACGCCATGTACCCGGGTTTGGACGGCTGGTTGAAGACCCGCCGCGACATCGACCCGACCGGCGTTTTCGCCTCTGACCTGTCCCGCCGACTTGAGCTGAACTAGAAAAGGAACCTGAAATGTTGAATGCAGTAGGCCAAGCCCAGCACATCCTGCTTCTCGGCGGCACCAGCGACATCGGCCTTGCCATTGTCAGCGAGCTCGCCTCCCGCGGCGGCTCCCCCACCGTCACCCTTTGTGCCCGCGAGGGCTCCCCGCGTATCGACGCCGCCGTGAACACCCTCACCGCCTCCGGCGCCGGCGAAATCCGCATCGTTGACTTCGACGCCCTGGATTTCGACTCCCACCCTGCAGTGATTGACGCCGCGTTTGCCGAGGGCGAGGTAGACATTGCCGTCGTTGCCTTTGGCACGCTGGGCGACCAAGAGGAACTGTGGCAGGACCAGGCCAAGGCCGTGGCGTCTGCGCAGACCAACTACACCGCATATGTTTCCGTGGGCGTGCTGTTGGGCCAGGCGATGAAGCGCCAGGGCCGCGGCAACATCATCGCGCTGAGCTCCGTTGCGGGCCAGAAGGTGCGCCGCTCCAACTTTGTGTACGGCTCCGCCAAGGCGGGCATGGACGGCTTCTACCTGCAGCTGGGTGAGGCGCTTCGCTCCAGCGGCGTCAAGGTCACCGTTGTCCGCCCCGGCCAGGTGCGCACCAAGATGACCGAGGGTCTCGACGAGGCACCGCTGACCGTAAACAAGGAAGACGTTGCCGAGGCAGCCGTCGACGCCGCTTTGGCTGGCAAGCCCGCCGTGTTCGTGCACAAGCTGTTCGGCCCGATCTCCCTTGTGCTGCAGCACATCCCGGCGGCGATCATGCGTCGCCTGAGCTTCTAGCTTTGGCTGGCTGACAAAGTTGACAACCGACCCCAACCCCAGTTCCTAAAACAGCAGGTCACAGGGTAGGGGCGAAATCGCGTTGTCACATTTGTCAGCCGGATGGCGGGGATCCTGACAAATGTGACATGGCGGTTTGTGTTTGCGCAGGTCGCTAACCGCCCAGCGGCGCCGCATTGTCACATTTGTCAGCGCCACCTAAACCGGCCAGCTCCAAACCGCCGAAAACGCCCTAAAGTCTTAACCTTCTCTTGAGGTTTGCGCCGTTGCTACTAGGGCGTGTGGGGGCCATGTGACAAACTATTACGCATGACCACCACTTCCACCCGCGAATTGCGGGTTACTTCCTATGCGCCGGATGAGATCTCTGACGCACAGGCTACGTCTCGGGCGGTCAGCTTCTTTTTCCTCGGTGGCGCGCTGGCGCTTGCCGGCTGGTTTGTCTTAAAGACGCTGTCCTTGCCCGCGTTTAATACCTCGATGATGCCGCGTGCGCTGTCGGCTGCGGCGTCGTTTACCTTGATTGCCATTGGCACATGGTGCTGCTGGCTGTGGGTGCGTGGGCGGAAGAACATCCTGATTGAGACCGTGGTGTCTCTGGTGCCTGCGGGCATTGTGCTGACCGCGTTGGGCATCCCGCTGACGGCTACCAACTTGTGGCTGGACGGTATCCAGGTTGACCAGGGTTTCCGTACGCAGTTCCTGTCTCGTATGGCGCTGGGTCCGTCGCTTGCGGATATGAACTACGTGGATCTGCCCACGTTTTACCCGGCTGGTTGGTTCTGGTTGGGTGGGCGCTTAGCTAATGCGTTGAATATGCCTGGTTGGTTGGTGTATCAGCCGTGGGCGTTGGTGTCGCTAGCCGCGGTTGCGGCGATGTTGACGCCGATTTGGCATCGGCTGACTGCGTCTCTGCCGGTGGCGGGTGCCCTGGCGTTGGCGAATGTTGCGGTGGTGCTGACGGAGGTGCCAGATGAACCGTATGCGGCGATTGTGGCGATGTTGTTCCCGGCTGCTGTGGTGGGCGCGCACCGCGCACTGAGTGGTTCGTGGTGGGCCACGGGTGCGCTTGCGCTCTACCTTGGCGTTTCGGCCACTATGTACACGCTGTTTACTGCCTTGATGGCGTTGACGGTGGTGGTGTTGGCCGTGATCATGTTCTTCAACCGCGGCAATTCGCTGACGCCGGTGCGCCACCTGTTGGTGATCGGGTTCAGCTCTATGGCGATTGCCCTGATCACGTGGGGCCCGTACCTGCTGCGCCTGGTCACTGGTGATGAGGAGGCGATGTCTACGGCTAACCACTTCCTGCCGGAAGAGGGCACGTACTTCCCCATGCCGTTCTTCTCTTTGTCCGCCATTGGTTTCCTCAGCCTGATTGGCCTGTTCTTCTTGGTTGTGCGCCTGAGCGAGCCTGAGGTGGCAGCGCTGGGCTTGGCCATTTTGGTGTGCTACTTCTGGGCGATGGCCTCTATGGCGGTCACCTTGTTTGGTACGTCGCTATTGGGCTTCCGCGTTGAGGTGCTGCTGATTTTGTTGTTCACCACCGCGGGTGTGTTGGGCTTTGCGGAGATCCGTCTGGTGGGTGTGGATTTCTGGTTCTCGTACCGTTTCTCCGATGCGACGAACCGGGCGATCACCACGGCTATGTTTTTGCTTGTTGCTGCGGGCAGCGTGTTTTATGTGCAGCAAATTCCGGTGGAAAACCGTGATCACATTGACCAGGCCTATGCGGATACTGATGGTTTTGGTGAGCGCGCTGACCGCTTCCCGGCGGATGCTGGCCGCTACTACGGCGAGATTGTGGAGTTCATGTCGGAGCACGGTCGCCGCCCAGGCGAGGCTGTGATTTATACCGATGAGATCAACTTCATGGCGTTTAACCCCTATTACGGGTTCAACGCGTTTACCAGCCACTATGCCAACCCGTTGGGTGAGTTCAACCGGCGTAATGAGGAGTTGGTGCAGTGGGCGGAGCTGTCCAATACTGCGCCGGCGGAGCTGACGGCTGCCATTGATAATTCGCAGTGGCGTGGTCCGGAGGGGTTCATTTTCCGCGGCAACGTGGATAAGAAGACGCCGCTTAAGACGCATGTGGCGTATGACATTTATCCGAGCCAGCCGAATGTGCGCTATGAGGGCTTGTTCTTCAACGCGGAAGCGTTTGATTCTGCCGATTGGGCTATGAAGCAGATCGGCCCGTTTGTTGTTGTGGTTCGCAAGGAGCAGTAAACCGTGGGTCAACACATTGAAACTTTTCCGGAAGCCACCACACGTCGTGTGCGGGTGAAGCGCGCGCCGCGTTCCTTGGTCACCACCGCCACGGTGAGTGGCTTGTTGGCGTTTGTTCTGTTGGTACTGGTGCCGTTTTTGCCGGTGAACCAGGTGCAGTCTTCGGTGTCGTGGCCGCAGAACAATTCGGTGCAGGCGGTGAATGCGCCGTTGATTTCGCTTGCGCCGCAGGAAGTGGATATCCAGATCCCAATTGAGGCGGTGGATCACGTCCGCCCGGGCCAGTCTTTGGTGTTGGGTACGTTGCCGGAGTCTTCGCAGGAGGCGTTTGATCGCGGCCTGTTTGTTACCGCGCCTGGTGGTGGGCTTGTGGTGTCTGCGATCAATGAGGTGCTTTTTGATCTCACCCCTGAGGAGGTTGCAGCGCTGCCTCGTGATGCGGTGCTGAGCATCCAGCAGACCGATGAGGAGACCACGGTTGCTATCAACGGCACGTCCTACTCCGAGGAGGTTGAGGATGATTACCGCGCCCAGTTCACCGGTTTCTACTCGGAGCTTGAGCCGGATGCAGGGCAGTTGCTTATCGACGCTGGCCTGACCGCCCACATCGACATCAACTCCCGCTTCACGTCCTCGCCAACTGCGGTGAAGGTGTTCGCGATGATCGCGGGCTTGATTGCCGCAGTGGTTTCTTTGGTGGCGTTGGGCCGTATGGATCGTTGTGACCGCCGCCGTGTGCCGCTGTTTGGCCGCGAGTGGCGCACGTTCAAGCCGCTAGATGGCATCGTGCTTGCCGTGTTGGGTTTCTGGCACGTCTTCGGCGCGAATACGTCTGATGATGGCTTCTTGCTCACCATGGCTCGCGTGGCCAATGACTCGGACTACATGGCCAACTACTACCGCTGGTACGGCGTGCCGGAGGCACCGTTTGGCTCCCCGTTCTATGACGTGTTGGCGCTGCTTGCGCGTGTAACTACGGCGTCGATGTGGATGCGTCTGCCCACGCTTCTGGCCGGCATTGGGATCTGGTGGGTGCTGTCGCGCTCGATCTTGCCGCGCTTGGGTGAGGCGGTTTCGGGGCGTCGGGTGGCGTACTGGACTGCGGCGTTTGTGTTCCTGGCGTTCTGGCTGCCCTATGACAACGGCACCCGCCCGGAGCCGATCATTGCCGCTGGCATCTTGATCACCTGGGCACTGTTTGAGCGTGCCATTGCCTATGACCGCCTGCTGCCTGCAGCGTTGGGCACGATCACGGCTGCGCTGACCTTGGCGTGTGGTCCGACGGGCTTGAGTGCAGTGGGCGTGTTCCTGATTTGTTTGCCGGCGGTGTTTAGGACGATGAGGCGTCGGCAAGCAATGGCTCCGATGCTCGCCTACATTGCGGCCTTCCTGGGTGCCGGCATGGCCGTGATGGTGCCTGTGTTTAAGGACCAGACTCTGGCCACCGTGCTGGAGGCAACCGCCGTGCGCTCCGAGGTGGGCCCGGCGCTGCACTGGTACGAGGAGTGGGTGCGCTACGCAACGCTGTTCCAGCAAACGGTGGACGCCTCGCTGGAGCGCCGCTTCCCCGTGTTCACCCTGGTGCTGTGCATGGTGCTGATCCTGTGGGGCATGGCGCGCTGGGGCCGCATCCCGGGCACGAACAAGGCAACAACGCAGCGGATGGTGCTCATTGTTGCCTTGACCGTGTTCTTCATGATGTTCACGCCAACGAAGTGGACCCACCACTTCGGCATCTACGCGGGTGTGGGCGCTGCCGTTGCCGCACTCGGCTCGGTGGTGCTGTCCCACTTCGCGCTGCAGTCCGCCCGCAACCGCACCTTTGCGTTTGCCGCAACGCTGTTCCTGCTGGCCCTGACCCTGGCCGGCTGGAACGCCTGGTGGTACGTCTCCTCCTTCGGCGTGCCGTGGTGGGACCGTACCGTGCAGTACAAGGCGGTGGAGGCCAACACCATCGTGCTGGCGCTGGCCGGTGTGGTGTTTTTGGTTGGCATTGTCCAGTCGCTGATGCACAACAACCGGCGCGCTGAGGCCGCCAAGGCCGGCAAAGCGCGGGAGTTTGATCAGGCGGCGCGTGTAGACGCTGGCCGCTGGGCCGGCATCATGGGTGCGCCGATCGCGGTGCTTGCGGTGCTGATTGTGGCGTTTTCGTGCTTGACGTTTGTGAAGTCCTTTGTGTCCCAGGCGCCGTCATATTCCGTGGGCATGGGCAACGTGCGCAGCTTTACGGGTGATGTCTGCGCGCTGGCATCGGACGTGATGCTGGAGACGGATACGAATGACTCCTTCCTCACGCCGATTGACGGGGTGCCGTTGGGCAAGTCCTTAGACGCTGGCACCAACGTCGGTTTTACCCCTGATGGTGTGCCTGCCTACATCGCTTCTGAAAACTCCAACACCACTGACGTGTTGCCTTCGGCGCAGTCGGATGCGCAGGCGGTCCAGGCGCCGGAGGATGCGTTGAGTGAGCAGGCGCAGTCCACCTCCAGTGTGAATACGCAGGGTAACCGGCCGGCGTCTCTACGCGGCGTGAACAACTCCACAGTGCGTTTGCCGTTTGGGTTGGACTACCAGCGCGTGCCGGTGGTGGGCACGTTTGAGGATGACCCGAGCCGCAAGGCCGTACTGGAAACCGTGTGGTTTGAGCTGCCGGAGCACAACCCGGATGCGCCGCTTCTGGTGACCTCGGTTGCGGGCAAGATTGCGCACCATGACATCAACGGTGTGGAGCAGGAAGGCACCACGCTTGAGCTTGAGTTTGGGCAGCTGCGTGACGACGGCAGCGTAAAAACCCTCGACAGCGTAGAAATGCTGGACCAGGGCCCGACTGGTGATTGGCGTAACCTGCGCTACCCGCTGGAAGACCAGCCGGAGAAGGCGGACGTTGTGCGCCTGGTGGCGGAGGATGCCTCCTTTGGTGAGAAGGATTGGCTGGCGGTAACCCCGCTGCGTAACCCGACGCTTGCGGCGATGACGGACGTTGTGGACCGCGACACCCCGGGCCTGTTGGACTGGACGGTGGCCTTCCAGTTCCCGTGCCAGCGCACCTTTACGCACTACGCTGGCGTAACCGAGATCCCGCAGTTCCGCGTGATGCCGGACGCGCCTGGTAAGAAGCAGCTGTCTGGTTTCCAGGACTTCCTTGGCGGTGGTGCGCTGGCGACAGCCGAGGCGGTGAATTATTCTTACGACGTTCCTGGCTACCTGCGAGGTGACTGGCAGCGTGACTGGGGCTCATTTGCCAAGTATGAGCTGCGCACGGACTCCACGGGCGCGGCCCCGGTTGAGGCGAACATTGACTACGAAACCCACACCAGGTGGGGTTGGTGGACGCCAGGCCCGATGAAGATCAGGAACCCGAACGAGTAGGAGTTGGAGAAAACGATGAGGTTCAAGCGCTTTGCTGCTGCCGTGGCAGCGAGTGTTACCGCTGCCATGGCTTTGGTAGCCCCTGTTGCTTCCGCGCAGGGTGTCGGTGGGCAGATGATGTCTTCTGACAACACGATTGGAGTTGTGCAGGAGCAGGGCTGCAAACCGCATTACCTCATTGCTGTGCCGGGTGGTGCAAACACGGTGGCTGGTGTGCCAACGTTTGTGCCGCACGGCGGGCACGTGTTCAGCACCGGCCTGTTAACGCAGATGCGTACCAACGGTGCGATTGAGCCGCTGTGGATTTCCTACAACTCGGGTGCGTTTGCGCAGCGTCCGTACTATGCGGCGTCCAAGGCGGCGTATGACACCACCTATGGCACCGTTTTGAAGTTGGCGAACGCCTGCCCTGATGCCACGTTCAGTTTCACCGGTTTCTCCCTGGGCGCGGATGTCACTGCGCGTTTGACGCGCGACATTGCCAACGGCCACGGCCCGATTGCGCAGGAGCGCGTGGATGCGGTTGCGGTGATTGCAAACCCGTACCAGGGTCCGAATGGGGCGACCCTGTCGCCGGGCACCTCGCCGGATTCAGTTGGCGCCCTTGGTGCGCTGGAGGGCGGCTACGGTGTGCTGGCGGGTCGCGTGCTGGAGATCTGCCGTCCGGATGACATTGTGTGCTCCATGCGCGAGGAGCACCGCGCACTGGTGGCACCGGCGATGCGCACGCACATGAGCGCGGGCCGCATTCCGTGGAACGAGTACCAGGCTATTTTGCAGAAGCTGGGCCTAGGCGCGGGTACCGTTGTTGCCGGTATGGCCGCCCACGGCGGGTACGCCACGTTTGGCCCACAGCAGGCATCGGATTGGATTGTGCAGCACACCATGTAGTGGCTTGCCACTACAGTTGTGGGCATGCATGACCTCTTTGCGTTAGTAAATGGCAACTGGGTGCGTGACCACGTCATCCCCGCGGACCGCGGGATTGACGGCGCGTTTTACGCACTCCGCGACAAATCTGAAGAAGACGTTCACGCCCTGCTGAAGGAAAGCGACAGCCGCGCAGGCGTGCTATACCGCGCCTTCATGGACACCGAGGCGATCAACGCCGCGGGTACCTCGCCGCTGAAGGCGGACTTAGACCGGATTGTTGTGGCGGACGTGGAAGAGTTCGCCCACAACCTGGGCCTGTTGGAGCGCGAGGGCGTTGGCGCGCCGCTGAGCTACTGGGTGGAGAAGGATTCCCAGGGCGAAGACGCGGTGGCCTACCTGGTGCAGTCCGGCCTGGGGCTGCCGGATGAGGCCTACTACCGCGAACCGCAGCACGCTGAGACCTTGGAGAAGTACCAGGGCCATGTAGCGCGCATGCTGAGCTTTTTGGACGGCACGTACCTGATGGGCCTCAGCCCCGAGCAGGCGGCGGCGCGCATCGTTGCGTTGGAAACTCAGCTGGCGTCCAGCCACTGGGATGTGGTCAAGGCCCGTGATGCGGTGGCCACCTACAACCCGACCACGCTGGAAGAACTCCCGGCGATTATCCGCACCATGCTGGCCGCCTCCGGGTTGCCGTCCGGCCGCGTGATCAACATGATGCCGTCTTTCACCGAGGACCTGGCAGCGATGCTGCGCCCGGAGGCACTGGCGGACTGGCAGCTGTGGGCGGTGTGGAGCGTTCTGCGTTCCCGCGCGGGCCAGCTCACCGAGGAAATTGCAAAGGCCAACTTCGAGTTCTACGGCACCCACCTTTCCGGTGCTACCCAGCAGCGTGACCGCTGGAAGCGCGGCGTTGCCTTGGCGGAAAGCCTGGTTGGTGAGGAGATTGGTCGGGAGTACGTTGAGGGGCACTTCTCGGCGGCGTCGAAAAGCGAAATGCTCCGGCTTGTTGACTATCTGATTCAGGCCTACCGCGAGCGCATTGCCAAGCTGGATTGGATGGGCGAGGCCACGCGCGAGCGCGCACAGGAGAAGCTGGGGCAATTCACCGCCAAGATTGGCTACCCGGAACGTTGGCGCAGCTTCGACGGCCTTGAGTTTGTGGAAGACGGCGCGCAGCTTCTGGCAAACGTGCGTGCGGGTGCTGCCTTTGAGCACAACTACCAGCTGGCCAAAATTGGCAAGCCGAGCGATCGCGCGGAGTGGGTGACCACCCCGCAGACCGTCAACGCGTTCTACAACCCGGTGGTCAACGACATCACCTTCCCCGCCGCCATCCTGCAGCCGCCGTTCTTCGACCCGGAGGCCGATGCGGCGGAGAACTTCGGCGCGATCGGTGCCGTGATTGGCCACGAGATCGGCCATGGTTTTGATGATCAGGGCTCGCGTTACGACGGCCACGGTAACCTCAACTCCTGGTGGACCGAGGAGGACCGCGAACGGTTCGAAGCGCTCACATCCCAGCTGGTCAACCAATTCAACGGCCTGGTGCCGTCCGTGCTGGCTGATCAGGATTCCAACGGCGTCAACGGCGAGTTCACCCTTGGCGAAAACATCGGTGACCTGGGCGGACTTGGCATCGCCGTGGAGGCGTACAAGCTCTACCTGGCGGACCAAGGCCTAGAGGATTGCCCATCGCGCCCATTCGGCGATTTGGACGGCACCTACACCGGCTTCCAGCGCCTGTTTTTGGCGTGGGCGCGCGTGTGGCGCTCCAAGGCACGCCCGGAGATGGCGGCACAACTTCTGGCGATTGACCCGCACTCCCCCAACGAGTTCCGCTGCAACGTCATCGCCTCCAACGTGGACGAATTCTATGAAGCGTTTCACGTGGAACCAGACTCCCCAATGTGGATCGATCCGGATAAGCGGGTGAAGATTTGGTAGAGCGTGTTGGGTCTGAGCCTGTTGGATCTGAGCCTGTTGGGTCTGAGCCTGTTAACGAGCAGCTGAGTGAGGACTTCCATGTTGGCGGCCGTGACCGCGAGA
>NZ_KV786471.1:0-28335 GCF_001806945.1 Corynebacterium sp. HMSC30G07
AAGAACTCGTCGATACCCGACCCGAGTAAGAGAAGCAGGTGGCCAGGCTCAAAACAAAAAACAGCCCGTTTTTCCGAAGGAGGACCCGGCGTGGTTCCTGACCTGGGACAAATGAGTGCCGAAATGAGTGCCGAGCTTTCACCAACCACAAGCCCAAAACCCAGAGGACACATTGTCGAGGAGAGATTCAACGACTGACGGCGACCCAAGCCAGGTTGCAAAACAAAAAACAGGCGATTTTTCGGTTGAGAAATCACGGGATGTTTTAGTGGACAGTTCTTGTGGGCACCCAGCCTGCAGATACATCAGCATCAGCATCAGGCATCAACGATGTCGTAACGCCGCGCCTACCAAACTATGCAACCAGTGGGGCTAATGTTACGGATGTGACTGCATCTTCATACTCTCGCCGGACATTCCTCAAGTCCGCTGCCATCGCCACCGCGGCCGGAGCCGCCTCGTCTACGCTCCTCTCCCCTGCCGCTGCCGCCCAGACCCCAGGCCGCGTGATTGGCACGGTTATTGACTATTCGGCAGGTGTGCCGTCGGCAAGCAGCGTGAAAGCCGCCGGCCACATGGGGGCGGTGCGCTACGTCTCCGAGCGTCGCCCGGGCGCGAACTGGATGCTGGGCAAGCCGGTTACGCTCGCCGAAACGCGCGACTTTGCCGCCCAGGGCCTCTACACCGCATCGGTATATCAGTTCGGTCGCGCGGAGACGGCTGATTGGTTGGGTGGTGCGGCGTCGGCAGCCAAACATGCCCCTGACGCGATCCGCCTGCACCGTGCAGCCGGCGGGCCAACAGGCAAACCGATTTATGTGGCGATTGATGACAACCCGCACAAGGACCACTACACCCACCAGATCCGTCCCTACCTGCGCGCATTCCAGGCAGCGCTGACCGTGGCTGGCTACCAGATGGGCGTGTACGGCAACTACAACGTGATCCAGTGGTGCGTGGAAGACGGCATTGGCAGCTACTTCTGGCAGCACGACTGGGGCTCCGGCGGCAAGATCCACCCCCGCACCACGATCCACCAGAAGGCGAAATGGACTGCGACTATCGACGGCATCACGGTGGACATCAACAACGTCTACGTCCGTGACTGGGGTCAGTGGCTGCCCGGCCAGCCGCAGCAGTCGCCGCTTCCCCCGATCTCCCTGAATACGCCACAGCAGAGCGACGCAGCAGCCCTAGCAGATCTGATTGCAACGAGCAGCCAGCTGTCCTCGAAGATCGATTGGGCTGGCCTGCTCTAACTTGGCTCTAGCTTGCCTCGGCAACAAAAAACGGCGCTTAGAAAAAGCGCCGTTTTTTATGTCACGGATTAGTGGTCGACCGGAGCCTCCACACCAACACCGGTGAGCGAGCGGACCTCCATCTCGGCCTGCAGCTCATCGAAGTTGTCCGGCTTACCCAGGAAGGTACCGATGATGCCGCCGAGGAAGCCCAGCGGAATCGAGATCAGGCCCGGGCTGGACAGCGGGAAGATGGACCAATCTGCGTTCGGGAACATTGCAGTCGGGGTGCCAGACACTGCCGGGGAGAGGAAGATCAGCACCAGGGCGGAGATCAGGCCAGTGTAGATGGACACAACCGCACCAGTGGTGTTGAAGCGCTTCCAGTACAGGGAGTACAGGATGGTCGGCAGGTTCGCGGAGGCCGCGATGGCGAATGCCAGGGAGACCAGGAAGGCCACGTTCTGCGTCATCGCCAGGATGCCCAGGATGATGGAGACAATGCCCAGGACAACCACGGTGATGCGGGAGACGCGGACCTGCTCGTCCTCAGTTGCCTGACCGTCACGCAGCACGGCTGCGTAAACGTCGTGTGCAATGGATGCGGAGGCGGTAATTGCCAGACCAGCAACCACAGCAAGCACTGTTGCGAAGGCAACTGCGGCGATCAGCGCCATGAAGATGGAGCCACCGAGCTCGAATGCCAGCAGCGGAGCCGCCGCGTTTGCGCCACCCGGTGCAGCCAGGATGCGGTCCGGGCCAACGAAGGCAGCTGCTGCGTAGCCCAGGATCAGGGTGAGCAGGTAGAAGGAACCGATCAGGACAATTGCCCAGGTCACGGACTTACGTGCTTCCTTCGCCGTAGGCACGGTGTAGAAGCGCATCAGCACGTGCGGCAGACCAGCGGTACCAAGCACCAGGGACAGACCCAGGGAGATGAAGTCCAGCTTGGATGTGGTGGTTGCGCCGTACTTCAGGCCCGGCTGCATGATGTTCTCTGCCACATAGCCCTTCTCTGCCAGGTATGCGGAGTTGGCGTGGGCTTCAATCGCCTGGTCAAAAATAGCGTTCAGGCCGCCCTTAGCCACGACAAAGGCCAGGATGGACATGATCAGCACGCCGGTGATCAGCAGAACAGCCTTAATCATCTGCACGTAGGTGGTGCCCTTCATGCCGCCAACCAGAACGTAGACGATCATGACAACGCCAACGATGGCAACACAGATCGCCTGTGCGGCAAACGAGTGCAGGTCCAGCAGCACGGACACCAGGGAGCCGGCGCCGGCCATCTGCGCGATCAGGTAGAACAGCGACACGAACAGGGTGCCGAATGCGGCGGCCACGCGGACCGGCTTCTGGCGCAGGCGGAAGGAAAGCACGTCCGCCATGGTGAAGCGGCCAACGTTACGCAGCGGCTCCGCCACCAGCAAAAGCGCCACCAGCCAGGCTACGAAGAAGCCGATGGAGTACAAGAAGCCGTCGTAACCACTGAGCGCAATGGAGCCGACGATGCCCAGGAAGGACGCGGCGGACAGGTAGTCACCTGCAATAGCCAGGCCGTTCTGGGTACCGGAGAAGGATGCACCACCGGTGTAGAAGTCAGAAGACTCGCTGGTGGTCTTGCCCGCCTTGGTAACAATGAACAGGGTGACAACAATGAACGCGCCGAAGATGGCAATGTTCAGAAGCGGATTGCCGTTGGCCGCAGCCTCGGCAGCGAGGGTGTAGGTCTGCATGTGTTAGCCCTCCATCTCTTCACGGATCTGTGCCGCACGCGGCTCGATATTCTTGTTCGCCCACTTCACATAGACGTAAGTGATGGCGAAGGTGGTAATGAACTGCGCCA
This sequence comes from Corynebacterium sp. HMSC30G07, assembly GCF_001806945.1. NCBI lineage: Bacteria > Bacillati > Actinomycetota > Actinomycetes > Mycobacteriales > Corynebacteriaceae > Corynebacterium > Corynebacterium sp. HMSC30G07. Next base: position 3,085 of record NZ_KV786471.1, read on the forward strand.
ACCCCATCCACAGGCCCAGGTTCAGGCCAAGGAAAGGCCGTGCCATAACCTCCGGTGCGAAGGTGGCAAAGATGACGTAGAAGAGGTACCAGATAAGCGCGGCAATCATCACCGGGAAGGTGAATCCGCGGAAAGTGCTGCGAAGCTCCTGGAACTCAGGGCTCTGCTGCATTGCCACAAACTCGTCAGGCGTGGGCTCACGACGAGTGGGGACTGCTGTAGATCCAGCCACGGCCTCAATCCTTTCTTGCTAGAGGAAGTTTTCGCCTTGTTACGAGTTTGGTCAGCAAAAGCTGCCAAATACGTAACGCAACACAGAAAATGTAACGTACGGCACAAAGTCTCTCCAATGTTTAAGACTTCTCATTTCCCAGCTGGGGGTGAAACTACCCCCGAATAACACTGTGACCTGCATCGCTAATTAGTACTATTTTCCCATCTGTTTTCCCGTTTTCTGCATGAAAAAACGCCCACACCCTAACGGTGCAGGCGTTTTTGGAAGCCGAAACGGTCTAATTCGGGAACGTCCGAGGGTTGCCCCACAGGCGCTCGCCGGGGATGGAGTTGAGGGAGTTCACGTCAGCGTCGTCAAGCAAAAGCTCCACTGCCCCCAAGTTCTCCTCCAAGCGCTCCAAATTGGCAGTCTTGGGTACCACAGAGCAACCGAGCTTCATCAGGTATGCCAACACCACCTGCGCAGGCGTTGCACCGTGACGCTCAGCCACAGCAACAATCTCCGGCGCATCAAAGTTCTTCCCTCGCGCAAGCGGCGCCCACGCCTCAGTCACAATGCCGTGCTGAGCGTGGTACTCACGCAACTCCGGCTGCGTGAAACCAGCGTGCAGCTCCACCTGGTTCAGCACCGGGATGACACCGGTAGCCGCAATCAGCTCATCCAGCACTTCCTCGTAGAAATTCGCCACACCAACCGACTGCAACTGCCCCATGCCCTGCAGCTGCACGATCTGCTCAAACGCAGACACGTACGTGCTCTGCTGCGGGCACGGCCAGTGCACCAAGTACAGGTCAATAAACTCCAGGCCAAGGCGCTTCAAAGACTCCTGGTACGCCTCCCCCGCACGGTGCTGGTCATCATTCCACAGCTTCGTGGTGACAAACAGCTCCTCACGAGTCACGTCACCAGCAGCGATCGCATCACGAATCGCCTTACCAACCTCAACCTCGTTGCCGTACAACGAGGCGGTATCAATGTGGCGGTACCCCAGCTCGATTGCCCGGCGCACCACCGGCTCTACATCTGCAGCTTCAAGCTTGTAGGTACCAAGGCCAAGCAGCGGGAAATCATAACCGTCATTCAGTGTGGTTACTGGGATACTCATAACGCCCAACCCCTACCTAGCGTCCAACAGGTCAATAACAAAGACCAGCGTGCGACCAGCCAGCGGGTGACCACCACCAGCCGGGCCGTAAGCCTTCTCCGGCGGGATGGTGAGCTGACGGCGACCGCCAACGCGCATCCCCGGGATACCCTCCTGCCAGCCCTCAATCAGGCCAGCGAGCGGGAATTCCGCAGCCTCACCGCGGTCCCAAGAGGAGTCAAACTCATTGCCAGAGTCATAGGTCACGCCAAGGTAGTGGACCTTCACGTAGCCACCTGCGACAGCCTCAGCACCGTCACCAACAACCAGATCCTCAATAACCAGGTCTACCGGCGCCGGTTCCTGTGGAATCTCAATGATTGGCTTTTCCATAGGTCACTATCTCCTGTTCGTTCATAAGCTTCAAACAAGTAAAAACCGCCGAGCGGACTCCCAAGAGTATAAGGGAAGTCCGGCAAACGGCGGTGTTGGCAAGAAACGCTTAGCGCTTGTCGCGCGGCACGAAGTCGCGCTTCTGGTAGCCGGTGTAGATCTGACGCGGGCGGTTGATCTTGGTGTTCATCGCCAGCTGCTCACGGTACTGAGCAATCCAGCCCGGCAGACGGCCGATGGCAAACAGCACGGTGAAGAAGTCCGTTGGGAAGCCCATCGCGCGGTAGATCAGGCCGGTGTAGAAGTCCACATTCGGGTAGAGCTTGCGCTGGATGAAGTACTCATCATTCAGTGCAATCTCTTCAAGCTTCATGGCCAGATCCAAAAGCTCGTCCCCACCCAGGTGCTCCAGCACCTCGTGTGCGGTGTCCTTCACAATGGCTGCACGCGGGTCGTAGTTCTTGTACACGCGGTGGCCGAAGCCCATCAGGCGGACACCCTTTTCCTTGTTCTTCACGCGGTTCATGAAGTCGGTTGCGTCACCGTCGTGGTTGTTCTTGATGTCTTCCAGCATCTCCAGAACAGCCTGGTTAGCACCACCGTGCAGCGGGCCAGCCAGCGCGTTGATGCCGCCAGCAACGGCAACGAACATGTTGGCCTGTGCGGAAGCAATCATGCGGACGGTGGAGGTGGAGCAGTTCTGCTCGTGGTCAGCGTGCAGGATGAGCAGCTTGTCCAGCGCCTTGGTCAGGACCGGGTCAACGTGGTAGTCCTCGGTCGGGTAACCGAACATCATGCGCATGAAGTTCTCGCGCGGGTTCAGGGAGTTATCCGGGTACATGTACGGCTTACCGCGGGAAGCGCGGTAAGCGTATGCCGCCAACATTGGCACCTTGGCCATCAGGCGCACGGTTGCCTTGTCCAGCTGCTCCTCATCCAGCGGGTTGAGCTGGTCCTGGTAGTAAGCAGACAGAATGTTCACGGAAGACGCGAGCACCGCCATCGGGTGAGCGTTGCGCGGGAAGATGTTGAACGCTGCCTTGAAGTCCTCATCCAACAGGGTGTGGTGGCGCAGATCCTGGTTAAATGCGTCCAGCTCTTCCACCGTCGGCAGCTCGCCGTTGATCAGCAGGTAGGAAACCTCGTTGAAGGTTGCGTTCTCTGCCAGATCCGCAATGTCGTAGCCACGGTGGCGCAGAATGCCCTCGGCGCCGTCGATGTAGGTGATCTTGGACTCAGTAGAACCGGTGGAAACATAACCCGGGTCAAAGGTAACCAGGCCGGTCTCATTCAAAAGGTTGCCAAGTACAACACCATCGTTGCCCTCGGTGGCCTGCATGATGTCCATCTCATACTCGCCACCTGGGTAGTGAAGTACTGCCTTGTTTGCGTTTTCAGAAGCCACTATGAGCCTTTCCACGTAGACACTTGCCGCACCTAGGACACACGCTAAAAGCAGGTTGACACGTTGTGCGGATATTTACCTTGAGCCATAGTAGCACCGCGTGTGACACGGGTGACATCATTGCGCTTTTCAGTCGAAGGATCACGCTTTGCGGACCCTTTACATATGGCGTCGCAAAGTATATTATGCAATGCACCGTAAAAATCTCTCGAAGGATGTCATGAGCACCTACCCCACCCTCCCAGCCGACCTCATCCCTGCCGACGGCCGTTTTGGCTGCGGCCCGTCCAAGGTTCGCCCTGCGCAGCTTGACGCTATCGTACGCGGCGCGGACATCATCGGCACCTCCCACCGCCAGCCCGCGGTGAAGAACGTTGTGGGTGAGGTCCGCGAAGGTCTGGCCGATTTCTTCCAGCTGCCTGAGGGCTACGAGATCGTCCTGTCCCTCGGCGGTGCTACCGCGTTCTGGGATGCTGCAACCTTCGGCCTGATTGAGAACAAGTCGGCCCACCTGACGTTCGGTGAGTTCTCCGGCAAGTTTGCCAAGGCCTCCGCGCAGGCACCGTGGCTGGAAGAGCCGCAGGTGGTTGCCGCTGAGCCGGGCACTGCCCCTAGCCCGAGCGAGCTCGACGGCACGGATGCTGATGTCATCGCCTGGGCTCACAATGAGACCTCCACCGGTGCGATGGTTCCGGTTGTCCGTCCGAATGCCGAGGGGCTCGTGCTTATCGACGCAACCTCCGGCGCCGGCGGCCTCCCCGTCGACATGAAGGAAGCTGACGTTTATTACTTCTCCCCGCAGAAGTGCTTCGCGTCCGATGGCGGCCTGTGGTTTGCGGCGATGAGCCCGGCTGCGATCGAGCGCATTGCCAAGATCAAGGAATCCGGCCGCTTTATCCCGGCGTTTTTGGACCTGCAGACGGCAGTGGACAATTCGCGCAAGAACCAGACTTACAACACCCCGGCTGTGGGCAGCCTGCTGATGTTGGCTGACCAGGTGAAGTGGATGAACGCCGAGGGTGGCCTGGACGCTATGGTTGCGCGCACCACCGCAAACTCCGAGGCGCTCTACGCCTGGGCGGATGCACATGAGCTGGCTACCCCGTTTGTGCAGGACCCGGCGTCGCGCTCCCTGGTGGTGGGCACGATTGACTTTGCGGACTCCATCGACGCAGCTGAGCTGGCGAAGGCACTGCGCGCGAACGGCATCCTGGATGTGGAGCCGTACCGCAAGCTGGGCCGCAACCAGCTGCGTATCGGCATGTTCCCGGCTATTGATACCGCGGACGTTGTTACCTTGACGCGTGCTATTGATTCCCTGCTGGAGCAGGGCGTGGGCGCAAAGTAAGCGCCGTGTCCTGGGATAAGGTGGACGCTATGCGTGAGCTTTATCTCAGTGAAGAGGAATCGACGGAGCAGTTCTTCGTTCTGGTAGATGACGATGGTGTTCGCTACCAGCTCTCCCGCGCTGCGCTGGAAGAACTAAAAGAGGAGCCGACGCCGGAGCCGGAGCCGGCACCTGAGCCGGAGCCGCTCCCAGAGCCCGATCCCCTCTTCGCCAACGCGCTGACCATGCGCCCGAATGAGATCCAGGCCCGCATCCGCGCTGGCGCTACCGCCGCGGAGCTGGCTGAGGAGATGGGGGTTGCGGAGTCACGCGTTGAGCCCTACGCGCACCCGGTGTTGTTGGAGCGTGCGCAGATTGCTGAGGCCGCCAAGCAGGCGCACCCCGTGCGTGAGGACGGCCCGGCGAAGCTTACCCTGTTCGAGGTCCTTGCCTCCGCCTTTGCTGCGAGGGGCCATTCGCTTGCAGACGCTACGTGGGACGCCACCCGCGAACCCGGCGATGCCTGGGTGGTCCGCGTTTCCTGGAAGGCCGGCCTGACGGATAATGAGGCCACGTGGGCCTACAAGCGCCAGATGGGTTCGGGTTCCACGGCAGAGGCCCGCGACGCGGTGGCTCAGGATCTGACAGACCCAGACTTTGTGCAGCCGCGTTCCATCGTGAGCCTGGACAGGCGGGACCAACGCGTGGAGCCCGAGGAGCCCACTGAATCCGAGGCTCCGGATGTAGAGGCAGCACCCGCCGAGGAGCTGGAGGGCGATTTCTTGCGCCACCCGGATGAGCAGGAGCAGCCGCAGCATCGTCGCCGCAAGGCTGTTACCCCGCACTGGGAGGACGTGCTGCTGGGTGTTCGCACCTCACAGAAACGGCCGCGCAAATGAGCTACCCAGCGGTTGTGACGGTGTGGTTTGTCACCTCGGCACACCCGGAAGAGGTTTTGGCGGCAGAGCCGAAGGCGGACCGTGGGTTTGGGCGCAAGCTGCTTGCGCAGATCAACCCTGGTTGGCCGATCACGCCGATTGGGCAGTTCCCGCTCAACCGTTCCTCACGCCCGGGCCGCGATGAGTTTTACATTGCCGGTTACCCGGGAGTGGCCGTGGTGCAGACCTTTGTAGAGGATTCGGAGGAGCTTTCCCACACGGTTGGGTACCTGCGCCGCGCACTCCCCGCTGCAGATACCTACGTTTTTGCTGAGGGCACGGACAGTGGCTACGGCGGGTTTTCCCATTACGTGGGCGATGAGCTGCGCCGCTCTTTGACCGCCACGCGCGAACGGGTGATTGAAGACTTGGGTCTGCCCGAACCTTTCGAAGCCCCCTATTGGGCAGGCGAGAAAGCTGAGCAGTTAGGCGGCATCACCTTGCCGTTTGAGCCGAAGGATCTGGTGCGTGAAGCGCAACGCAGCTGGATTGGCGTGGACCTGCACGCGGGCAGCCCAGACGTACACGTGGTGGGGTATGCGGTGGATGGCCGCCCAGAGCCGAAGATCACGCAGCCTGCAAAGCCGCCCAAGACCAAGACGGTTGAGGAGGTTGCGGCGCGCTTTGCCGAAAAAGACAGCGCGTATGACGATTATGACGTGCAAAGCGACAACGACGGCGACGAGTTCACCGAGCTTGCAGACGCCTCCGTGGCCGCCGCCAAGCGCATCGCCCGCGGCATTCGCCGCCGCGTGAAGAGTGCTGCGGCAGCACTCAAGGAGCGCATCCGCCACTCAGATCGGCCATAGATCGGCCCTAACTAGGCCCTAACGGTTGCGTTCGTAGAACGCGATAGCCGCGCTTGTTGCCACGTTCAGTGAATCAGTGCCGGGGCTCATGGGGATCTGTGCGCGCACATCTGCTGCACGCATTGCGTGTTCAGTCAGCCCCGGGCCTTCCGCCCCCACCATGAACGCCACCTTCTCATACGGCGCACCCGTTTCCGGGTTGGTGAGCGCATCCCGCAGCAGTACCGAATCCGGTGCCGGGGTCAACGCCACAATGTGAAACCCCGCCTGGCGCAGCTGCTCCAGGTCGCGCTGCCAGGTGGTTGGCGTGCCCCCAAAGTGCGCAAACGGAGTGCGCAGCACGTGCCCCATGGACACGCGCACGCTGCGGCGGTACAGCGGATCTGCGGTTGCCGCGCCGAAAAGCACGCCGTCTACCCCCATGCCTGCGGCGTTGCGGAAAATGGAGCCGATGTTCTCGTGGTCCCCCACTCCCTCCAAGATCACCAGGGTGCGGGCACCCGCTGCCACCTCAGCAACGCTTAAAGGTTCCGGGCGGTCAGCCGAAGCGAGAAGCCCCCGGTGCATGTCGTAGCCAGCAACCTGCCCCATAATCTCGCGCGTGATCTCGTACACCGGGATCTCGCGGCGCGACAGCTCCTCGCCGTGCTCCTCCAAGAAAGTAGCCAGGCGTCCCCCAAAACCAAAGACAGCGCGCATGGGAAAGCGCGATGCCAAAAGACGACCCGCCACCAACGGGCCTTCGGCGATCACCAGATGTTTCTCGCTATCGGAGTGTTTCAGGTCTCGGATGTCGTCGAGGGATGGGGACAACGGGTCGTCGATACGCATAATGCTCTGTGCCTTAACCCACGAGAGCCAGCAGTGGGCCCTGCGCAAAGTAGACAACAAACAGCGCGGAGATCAGCCACATGATCCAGTGGATCTCACGCGCCTTGCCAGCAAACAGCGCCATGACGGTAAACGCGATGAAGCCCACGCCAATACCGTTTGCAATGGAGTAGGTAAACGGCATGACCACGATGGTCAAAAAGGCCGGAAATGCCACGTCAAAGCGCGTCCAGTCAATGCCGCCAACCTGCATCATCATCAGCGCACCCACAATAACCAGCACCGGTGCCGCAGCCTCAATCGGCACAATCTCATACAGCGGGGTGAAGAACATAGCCAGCAGGAACAGCACGCCGGTGACCACGTTGGCGAGGCCCGTGCGCGCGCCGTCTGCAATACCCGCGGAAGAATCCACATACACCGTGTTGGAAGAGCTGGAGGCAAAACCACCAGCAACGGCGCCGAAACCCTCAACGATCAGGGCGCGCTTCATGTCCGGCAGGTTGCCCTTCTCATTAGCCAGGCCAGCCTGGCGGCCAAGCGCGGTCATGGTGCCCATAGCGTCAAAGAAGTTCGCCAGCACCAGGGTGAACACCATGAGCGACGCAGCCAGCACGCCCGCGTTGATAAACGCGCCAACCAGATCAACCTTGCCCACCAACGACAGGTCCGGGATGCCGCCGAAGCCCTCCGGGATGGTCGGCACCGCAAGGGACCAGCCGTGCGGATCCTCAGCGGAGGAACCCACGCCAGCAATCGCCTCAACAACCAAAGCGATAATCGTGGTGATAACGATGCCAATGAACAGGCCACCCGGCACGTTGCGGGCAACCATGAAACCACAAATCACAAGACCCAGCACGAAGACCAGCGTCGGCCAGGAGGCAATCGAGCCTTCAAAACCAAGCTGGACCGGCACGGTGGTCATCGCGGCGTCCGGAATGCGGCGGACAAAGCCAGCATCTACAAGACCAATCATGGCGATGAACATGCCAATGCCCACGCTCATGGCCACCTTCATGGAGTTCGGAATCGCTTCAAACACCGCGGTGCGGAAACCGGTGACGGCAAGCACGCAAATAATGATGCCGTCAATCACCACAAGACCCATGGCCTCCGGCCAGGTCAGGCCCTGCTGCCCCACCAGCGTCACCGCAACCAGGGTGTTGAGTCCCAGGCCCGTTGCAATGCCGAAGGGGTACTTCGCCACAACGCCGAAGATAATGCACATCACGCCGGCAACCAGGGCGGTCACCGCAGCCACCTGCGAAATACCCAGCACAACGCCATCGCGGTCCGGGCTGGTACCAATGATCAGCGGGTTGAGCAGGACGATGTACGCCATGGCGAAGAACGTGACCACGCCGCCGCGGATCTCACGGCCGACAGTGGAGCCACGCTCCGAAATGTGGAAGAAGCCGTCCAGTCCGCCGGCAGGCTTCGAAGGTGTTGGTTGTTGCGCGCCAGTTTCAGGCGCGCTGGTATCTCGGGTGGTCACGGTGTCTTGGATCCCTTTTCAGGTGCGTTGTTGGAAGACTGGCTATTGCCTGTCATATTGCCTGTCATAGACTGTCACTTTGCGTGTAAAAAACCAATTTCAATTCCAGTAATTTTTCGGCACAGTAAGGCACAGTAAGCAGGGCAGGCGTGGATAGTTTCACCTTTGTGGTGCAAGAAGGCACCGTCATTGACGCTGCGCTGTATGCCCAGCGCTTGCGTGAGCTGGGGGTTTCCACTGCCGACATGCAATCCTTGCGTGTTCGGTTGGCGGATGTAGCAGGGACTCGGCGGGCAATCTTGCACATCAACAACGGCACACCTGTGCTGGTACTTCGCCCCCTTGCGCCAGCCCCGCAGGAGATCACCATGTCGGCGCTGCCGATCCCGGATGAGCGCACCGTGCCCGAAAAGGTTGGTCCGGATTCCGGTTGGCAGCAAACCCAGCTGGCCTTGTTGCCTTCGGATGAGGGCTTGCTTGCTGATGCCGCAGGAAACGTCGTCTGCGCCATCATGCGCCCACTGATTGCCATCCATGAAAGCGAGGATCCAGCGCACGGCATCTGCGCATATATCTCTACGCACCCCCACACACCCCGCTCAGTAGCGCTAGATGGCGTGGTGGATATCCTGCGCGCCCATGGAGTGTGCGTTCACACGCTGCCGGAAGGATTCTCGCTAGGACAGCTGCACGACAGTGAGGTCTGGGTGGTCGACCCGGTCTACGGCGTCCGTTTGGTCGAATCCTGGGTGGAGTACGGCACACCTCGCTCGGCGCGGCTGCTGTTTGAGCGTGCCGGCGTGCCCTCGCACCGGGAAGTCAACGAGGCACGCGCAAAGCGCGCCGCCACGTTCTAATCCCACTAGTCATTCACTACGGTGTCCGCGTGCGCGCCGCAGCCGTAGGAGGCTGCGACAACGTGGCCGTCTGCGGAGTATTCGTTGGTGCACACACCAAAGTTATCGCCCACCGGCTCCCCCATGGGCAGGTAGAAGGCGCAGCTGCGGCAGTACAGGGTGGCCTTTTCGGCGAACTCACTGTTTGGCCCGTAGTCGCCGGTGCGCCAGCGCTTCTCGGCGTCACGCAGGCCTTGTTCGGTCAGGTAGTGCTTGGTCTCGCGCCCGGGGAAGGTGATGGCGTGGCGGGAGAAGGAGTCGTCGGTCACCCGAGCGTCGTGAGGCGAAAGCTCCATGATGTCGCCGGGGCCGAGGTCACCCGGACGGAGGCGCTCCGAGTATGGCACCCATTCCGGCGCTTCGAGCGCGCCCGTTGCTGGGATCAGCGCAACCTCGTTGATGGTGATGGTGTCTGAGCCGGTTGCGCACGCAATCACGGCGTTCCACTCCCAGCCGGTGTAGCCAGGCACGTTCGCTTCGAAGCGGTGGGTGGCCACGTTGGCTTGCAGGCCGGTGACGCCGATGTGGTCGCCGATTTCGTGGTCCGCGGCGACGTCTCCAAGCGCCTCGCGCGCCGCTGCTACCGCCTTGGGGCCAAGCAACGGGGATCCGGCGGAATGTCGGTTACGTCTGGGTTTACTCACTCCCCCATTATGCGTGTGTTGCTTTTCAGGGGTACAAGATGGTGCAAGATGGTGCCCATGCCGAATCCCTCCAAACCTTGTGCCGCCCTTGGCCTTCTCGCATTGCTGCCGCTGAGCGCGTGCGGCACCGACAACCAGCCCGAGCAGCTCGTGGCGGTTGTGCATGAGCGGTATGACTTTGACCCGACAAGTTTCACCCAGGGCCTTGAGGTGGGCCCTGGCGGTGAGTTGTACGTGGGCACGGGTTGGAACGGGGAGTCGCGGGTGTATCGCCGCGACATCAACGGCACTGAGCTTGCCTCCCAGTCGCTGCCGGATACAGATTTCGGTGAGGGCATTTCGCTTGTAGACGCCGCGTTGTGGCAACTCACCTGGCAATCCGGTATCGCCTACAAACGGGATGCCCAAACGCTTGAGGTGGTAGACCAAGCGGCAATTGATGGTGAGGGCTGGGGCATTTGCCATCTCGAAGAAACCGGCGAGATAATTTTTTCTGACGGCACCGCGCAGCTGCGCCGCATGGACCCAGAGACCCTTGAGGAGCGCGAGCGTTTCAGCGTCACGTTGGCCGGCGAACCCGTCGATGGCCTCAATGAGCTGGAGTGCGTGGGTAGTGATGTGTACGCCAACGTATTTACCACCACCGACATCGTGCGCATTGACGCGGAAACGGGCAATGTTACCGCTGTCATTGACGCCTCCGGCGTGCCAAACAACGCGGAGCCTGATTTGAACAATGTGCTCAACGGCATTGCGCACATCCCCGGAACCGATGAGTTTTATGTGACGGGTAAGCGCTGGCCGGACCTGTACCGGGTTACCTTCACCCCCGCCGACTAAGGCTGCTGGGTAGAATCCGCAACCATGGCAAAAGGCGGAAAGAACCAAAGCGTGAAGCAAATGGTGGCGGTTATTGCCGTTGCGTTGCTGCTTGTCACCGGCATCTATTTCTTCATGGAGTACCAGCGCACCCGCCCGGGCACCCCAATTTCAGATGTTGCAATCAGCGTGACGTCCGCCGGTGAAACCCGCGAGATCCCCCCGTACACCGTTTGTGAGCTGGACCAGGAGTGTGACGGCGGCACTCCTCCGTCCATGCCGCTGGGTGATGATTCGGTGCACGTGGCTGTGCCGAAGGACATCGCGCAGACCAGCTGGCGCGTGCTGGCTATTTATGACGACCCGGCGGCCAACAACGAGACCGTCTATACCTCCGGCGAAGCCACCGAGCACAAGATCGACGCAGTGACTGAGTCCGGAGCGGCACTCGTGGTGGCGGAAGTGTCCGCCCTAGCAATTGACCACGCTGCCGACGGGGAGGAAGTCCCAGTCATTGCAACGTGGTCAGTTGGGTTTGAGTAAACGCTCCCGTTTTAACAGCGCCTCTTTTTACGCGTCGAGCTCCTTCGCCACCGCGCGCAGGATCTCCGCAACCTGGCGGGATTCCTTGCGGTCCGGATAGCGGCCAGCGGTCAGTGCGGGCTGGATCTGGGTTTCGATCAGCGTCATCACATCTGCAAGCATGCTGCCCAGTTCCTCCGGCTTGCGGCGGTGTACAGGCCTGCGGCGCGGCGTGTCCAGGATCTCAAGGCGCAGCGCCTGCGGTCCGCGGCGGCCGGCGGCAAAGTCGAATTCCACGCGCTGGCCGGGCACAAGCTCCTCAACTCCTTCGGGCAGCACGTTGCGGCCGATGAAGACGTCTTCTTCACCCGGGTTCGAGGCGAAACCGAAGCCCTTTTCGGCGTCGTACCATTTAACCTTTCCAATTGGCATGGCTAATCCTCCTGTCTTCGTAGATCTGGTGAGCTTACCCCGTCTCCTGAAAGAGCCCAGCGCAGCCCCGAGTGACACAGATCACATATTTTGCTTTTCGACGCCACGAGCTGCCCTTATAGCGCCCCAAAACCCAGTATCTTCGCCATTTTGTGGCACGAGCGTGACTGAATCGTTATAAAACGTTAGGCTACTGCGAAACGTCCGAAGTCAACCGACCCGTAAGAGAAGGAAGTAACTATGGGACGCCACTCTAAGCAGACCACCTCCGTAAGCAAGAAGGCACTCGCTGGCGCAGCTGCCGCTGCCGCGCTTACCGGCATCGCCGCACCGCAGGCAACGGCCGCACCGGATTCCGATTGGGACAAGCTCGCACAGTGCGAGTCCGGCGGCAACTGGGCCATCAACACCGGCAACGGCTACTACGGCGGTCTGCAGTTCTCCTACGGCACCTGGCTGGCATACGGCGGCGGCGAGTTCGCCCCGACCGCTAACCTGGCAACCCGTGAGCAGCAGATCATCATCGCTGAGCGCACCCTTGCTGGCCAGGGCTGGGGCGCATGGCCGGCCTGCTCCGCACGCCACGGCCTGAACTCCGCACCGACCAACCGCGACGCACAGGCAGTGCAGACCGTTCCGGCTCCGGCTGCAGCCCCGGCTGCCGAGGCAGCTACCGGCAGCTCCGACAGCGTGGCCGTGGACGCACTGTTCAACCAGCTGACCACGGTACTGACTAACGCTGGCTACACCGTGCCGCAGGAAGTGCACGAGACCTACGCTGCTAACAAGCATGACTACAACGGCTTCTACTTGGCCAACCGCCAGCTGATCGACTCTGTGCTGGCCGGCAACATCGCTGGCGCACTGGGCTTCTAAGCACCTGTAACAGCTCCACAGCTGCTCACAGCTAGCAAAAAAGCGGCCGCTTTCCAGCGGCCGCTTTTTGTTGTTCCTACGAGCTTAGGTTTTACTCGCCGTTGAGACGGGACGTGGTGTGCACGTAGCCGGTCTGCTCCGGCGGCATCGGCAACACCAGCTCATTGCCAAACGGGCTGCTTGCGCCAGCCAGCTTGGAGGAGATCTCGGTCACCGGGTGACCATTACCAGGAACGTTCGTGGGCCAAGCCGGGTTCGCGCGCCCAATCTTCTCTGCATCTTTAGCCATGCGTCTTATTCTTTCACGTTCTGGGCAGAAACGCACGTAGGATTGTGCGGAAATGTTTACTGAGGATCAGCTTCGAGCACTACTTCGCACCCGCCCGGACGCGTTCTTCCCTCTTCCCCCAACGCAGGCGTCCCTGCGCACACGCCTTGGACTGCCGGGTTCTGTCTCACGGGCGCTGCGCACGCTCAACGCGGCAGACCTGCACGCACTAGAGCAGCTGGCAGACCGTGGTGCGGAGCTTGACCCGGTTGACACCACGGGCCTTGACCTGCAGCTAGAGCGTCTACGGGAGCGCGCCCTGATCACCGGCCCCGCCGACGCTGTGCGCATTGCTGCCGGCACCCTCAGCGCCTTGCCGGCCGGGTGGAGGGTATCGGATGTGGCGCCGGAGGGGGTGCGCGAAGGCGTCGAAAAGCTTGATGCCAACGAGCGCAAAGTGCTGGAAACCCTGGCGCGCGCAGGTGGCGTGGGCACCACGAAGGCGGCGGCACCCGATGCGGATCCGGATACCCCCGTTGCCCGCCTGATAGCCAAGCAAATGCTGGTGCGCGTTGACGGCGCAACCGTGCGGCTGCCGCGGCCCGTCCGCGAAGCGCTGGCCGGCCAGACCCCGCGCATCTACCCGCTGGTGGAGCCAGAGCAGCCAGAGGTAGACCAGCACGCGGTGGATGAGGCCGCGACCGCGCAAGGATTAGAGGCCGTGCGCCAGATGCGTCAGCTGCTCACGCGCCTGTTGGCGGAGCCGGTAGCCCTGAACAAGGACAGCACCGTCGGCGTGCGCGCACTTGCCGCGCTGACCAAGGAGCTGGGCTTTGACCCGACATTCATGGTCACCGTCGGCGAATCCGCAGGCCTCATCGGCCGCGGCAATGTGGATCCTGCCCAAGACGCCGATGCGCTCGCAGCGACCCACGACGCGCTGAGCTGGCTCGACGCCACGTTGACACAGCAGTGGGCGATTGTGCTCGCCGGCTGGGTTGCCTCCCCATGGCGCATTGACCAGGGCCACAAGTTGCTGTCCGCGGAAAGCCACGCGCCTGACATCCGCCACGCACGCATGGACATCCTGCGCGCAGGCGGCAACCTGCAGATGCTGCTCTTCCAGGCTCCTCTGGCGGCAGCCGCTATGCGCGACGCACTGATCAACGCGGTAATCACCGAAGCCGAGCAGGTTGGCGCACTGGCGCTTGGCGCAGCCTCCTCCCCGCTGCAGGCAGTGCTAGACGGTGGCGACGTTGCCGCCGCAGCTACCCTCGTTCCTCCCGAAGTGGACACCCTGATTGCCCAGGCCGACATGACGGTGCTCGCACCCGGTCCCCTCACTCCAGACGTTGCGCGCGTGCTGGAGCGTTTCGCCGACATGGAGTCCCCCGGCCTTGCCAGCGTCTGGCGCGTTTCTGAGGCCAGCCTGCGCCGCGCATTTTCCGGCGGCATGACCGCGCTCCAGCTCCACGAGTGGCTTGACGCACACGTCATGGGCGAGGTCCCCCAGGCGCTGAGCTTCATGGTGGATGACGTCGCGCGCAACCACGGCACCATCCGCGCCGGCCAAGCGCTCAGCTACATCCGCAGCGAGGACCCCGCACTGATCACCAGGGCCCTTTCGCTTATCGACGCCCTACGTCCCCTCGCCCCCACCGCCGCCATCGCAGAGATTCCGCTTTCCCAACTCATGGCGCAGCTGCGCCAAGCGGGCCTGCAGCCGGTGGCGGAAAACGCCCAAGGCGCGTCAGTGAACATCGCGCCGGAGCCAGCACTGGTGCCGGCAACGCCGTCGACCATCCCGCGGGTGCGTGGGGTGGCGGATGGGGAGGTTGCGCGGATCGTCGCAAAGCTGGAAAGCCCCGACGAGGAACCGGAAGCTGACGGCGACAACCTGGAAACCCTGCGGGCTGCCGCGCGTGGGCGCCGGCACGTGCGCCTGGGGTATGTGGACAAAAACGGGCGCGGGCGCATGCTGACCGTGCTGCCGCTGAGCGTGAGCGCCGGGCAGGTGGATGCGCTGGACGAAGCATCCGACCGCGTCGTGCGCATCGCCCTGCCGCGCATCACCAAAGTGGTGCTGGCCTAGCGGCTGGCGCGCTCCAGGATCTCCAGAATGTGCTCGTAGTCCTTGCCTGTTGCCGCGGTCAGGCCCAGCTCACAGGTGCGGTTGGAGGACGCATGGCACGCCGAGCCCAACTCCTTGGCTTCGGCCGCCTCGCGCTTGGTTGCGGAGTGCGTGAGCTCCGGGTGCAGCATGCCGCGGTCCCCCGCGTAGCCGCAGCAGTTCCACTCCGCGGGCACGCGCACATCCTCGGCTGCGGCGGCTGCGACGTGCTTCAGCGTCTCCACGATGCCCAGGTGCGTCGCCGAACACGTCGGGTGCAGCGTCACCGATGGCACCTTGTGTGTGACCTCAAGGTTTTCCAGCACGTGTTGATCCACAAACTCGATCGCGTCAATGACTGTGATGCCGATACTTTCCGCCATGTCGCGGAAGCCGTGCGTACAGCTCGACGCATCCACCACCACCGGCAGACGCCCACCATCCGTTGCTGCGATCAGTTGGTCGTTGACGCGGCGCTGCATGATGTCGTGGCCGGTGCTCATGCCTTTGGACGTCCACGGCGTGCCACAGCACATCCCGTCAATGCCCTCCGGGACCGTAAGCGCAAGACCTGCACGCTCCACCAGCTTCGCAAACGCTTCAGAGGCGCCCACGCCGTCGGATTGCGGGCCGAACATGGAGTTCACACACGCCGGGACGAACACACCGATCGGCTCCACGCCCGGCGCGCCGATACGCGTGCCAAACGCCTTGGAGCGCTTCACGCCACCCTTGGACAGCTCGGGACGGTACTGCGGGACGGTGTCCTTGCCAACGAGCGCACGCGCAACGTCGGTGACCTTCTGCACCAGGCTGGTCGGCATGTAGTAGGCGCCGGTCAGCGCGGCAGAGGCCACGCTGTTGCCCGGGCCCCACGCTTTGGCTGCGGCAGCCCAGCCGGCGGACTTCACGGCACCGGCCTCGCCGCGGCGCAGCGACTTGATGAACTTGCCCGTATCAATGCCCACCGGGCAGGCGGTCACGCACATGGAGTCCACCGCGCAGGTGTCAATGCCCTCGTACTGGTACTCCTTGTCAATGTGTGCGACCAGCTCCATGTCGCCTTCCTTAAGCGCCTTGGCACGGGCGCGGCGCACCACGATGCGCTGGCGCGGGGTCATGGTCAGGTCGCGTGAGGGGCACACCGGCTCGCAATAGCCGCACTCCACACACGGGTCGATCTCGTCTTCCACCTGCGGGTTGAGCTTGAAGTTCTTCATGTGCTCGCGATCGTCTTCGGTGATGATCACGCCCGGGTTCATCACCCCACGCGGGTCGGCGGCGCGCTTGAGTTCCACCATCACCTCATAAAGCTCGTCGCCGTATTGACGGCGCACGTACGGCGCCATCACACGACCCGTACCGTGCTCTGCCTTCAGATTGCCACCGGCACCGAGGACGAGGTCGACCATGTCCTCATTGAAGCCGTCGTAACGCTTCAGGTTCTCATCACCCTCGAAGCGGTCCGTGATCAGGAAGTGGATGTTGCCGTCCTTGGCGTGGCCGAAGATGACGGCCTCGTCGTAGCCGTAGACATCGAAAAGCTGCTGCAACCCACCGCACGTATCGGCGAGGTCCTGGACGGGCACTGCGATGTCTTCGAGCAGCGCGGTGGTGCCGGACGGGCGCGCTTCCGCCACCTGGGCGTAAAGGCCCTTGCGGAACGCCCATGCCTTGGCGCCCTCCAGAGGGTCAGTGCTGAACTGGGCCGCGGTCTGCAGCTCAAACTCTTTAAGGAGCTTGGAGCCTGCCTGCTCGTATTCGCGCAGCTGCTCAAGCTCGTTGGCGTGGTACTCAATCAGCAGCGCGGCCTGGCCGCCAAGTTCAAAACCGGTGATCTGCTCCGGCACCGAATCAAAGGTGCGGCCCACCTTGATGGAACGCGAATCCATCAGCTCCAGCGTTGCTGCTTTCGAGTCGAACAGTGCTGGCAGCGAACGGGTTGCCGCATCCAGCGTCGGGTACACCGCGATGGTAGTGGTCTTCAGCTTCGGCACCTCAATAGTGCGGAACACTGCCTCCGCGATAAACGCCAGCGTGCCCTCGGATGCCACCAGCAGGTGCATAAAGATGTCCAGCGGGGACTCAAAATCCAAAAACGAGTTCAGGCTGTAGCCCATCGTGTTCTTCAGCGCGAAGTGGCGCTGGATGATACCTACGGATTCCTTGTTCTCACGCACGCGGCGCTTGAGGCGCTCCAGTGTTTCCACAAGCTCCGGTTCCTGCTGCGCAAACTGCGCTTCCGCATCCGTATCCGCCGTGTTGATCACGGTGCCGGACGGCAGCACGAACGTCAGGGACTCAATGGTGTTGTAGGTGTTGAACTGCGTGCCACAGGCCATACCGGAAGAGTTGTTCGCAATCACACCGCCGATGGTTGCCGCACCCTCGGACGCCGGATCCGGGCCAATCTTGCGGCCATAAGGTGCCAGGTGCGCGTTGACCTGGCGCACCGTGGAGCCGGGTTGGACGCGCACTCGCTTGCCGCCGTCCAGCACCTCCACGCCGCGGAAGTGTTTGCGCACATCCACCAGCATGCCCTTGCCGCCTGCCTGGCCGGAAAGGGACGTACCGCCGCCGCGCAGCACCACCGGGGCACCGGAGGAGGCGGATGCGCGGAACGCTGCAGCGATGTCGTTCGCGTTACGCGCTTCCACCACAACGTCTGGTGTGTACAGGAAGTGCGACGCATCGTGCGCGTACTTAATGCGATCGATCGGGCGCGTGGACAGCGCCTCGTCGGAGCCGAGTTCGCGGGCCAAATGCGCCGCAGGATTGGAGATGGTAGCCGTCATGGGTTCATAATAAACCCGCCCGGAGCGATGTCATATCTTTTGCTAACTTTGTCGGGTGACTACGTTTCAGATTCAGGACCTCCACAAACGCTTCGGCGACGTCCAGGCCCTCGACGGAATGGACTTCACCGTCCACGACGGGGAAATGTACGGCTTCGTCGGTTCCAACGGCGCCGGTAAATCCACCACGATGCGCATCGCGTTGGGCGTGCTCAGCGCCGATTCGGGCGAGGTGCTCCTCGATGGGCAACCGCTTGACGACAACTCCCGTCGCCGCATCGGTTACATGCCCGAAGAGCGCGGCCTCTACGGCAAGGAAAAGATCCTCGACCAGTTGGTCTTCCTGGCCAAACTCCACGGCGTGGACGGCGCGGCTGCCAAGCAGCGCGGCACCGAACTGCTCGAGGAGTTGGGCCTCGGCGAGCGTCTGGGCGACAAGCTCGACGACCTCTCCCTGGGCAACCAGCAGCGCGTGCAGTTGGCCGCCAGCCTGATCCACGACCCGGAGGTGCTCATCCTCGACGAGCCGTTCTCCGGCCTGGACCCGGTTGCCGTGGACGTGATGAGCTCGATGCTCACCGACCGCGCACGCGCCGGCGTGCCGGTCATCTTCTCCTCCCACCAGCTCGATTTGGTGCAGCGGCTTTGCGACCGCATCGGCATCGTCACCCGCGGCCGCATGGTCGCCGAAGGCACCGTCGATGAGCTGCGCTCGGGCGGTCCGGTGCGCTTCCGCGTCGGCACGCAGGCGCGCGGCTGGATCCCCGCAACCGCCACGCTTATTAGCGACACCCCCACCCACGTCATCGTCGAAACCACTTCCGCCGACAACGACCAGGACATCCTCCGCGCCGCCATGGCCGCAGGCCCCGTCCACGAGTTCACCCGCGTCGTGCCGGATCTGGCCGAGCTGTTCAAGGAGGTTGTGAAGTAATGAAGACCTACTCCCCCATGCACACCATCACCACCACCGCGAAGCGCGAGGTGCAGATTCTGCTGCTGAAGAAGGGTGTCATTGTCACGCTCGTGATCATGTTGCTGGCCATGCTCGGCATGATCGGCTTCGCCACCTGGATGAAAAACAAGGACGACGCCGAGGAAGAAGCCGGCGGCCCGGCCGTTGCTGCCGTGGGCATCGCAGAGCAGCTTCTCGACGACGCCGGCTACGACGCCCGCACCGCCACCGACCGCACCGAAGCCGAACAAATGGTGCGTGACGGCGACGTGCAGGCCGCCCTAATCGTCGAGGGCGAAACCTGGGAAGTCCTTGCGGACGGCTCCCCCTCCAACACCATCCTCACCGGCCTCGACGCCCTCTCCCAACAGCAGGCGCGCGCCGAAACCCTAAGCAACCTGGGCATCAGCCCCGCCGACTACGAGGCGGCCTCCCCGCAGATCAACGTTGTGCCGGTGGACATCAACGACACCGAAGGCGACGACATCGCACAGCAGTTGACCCGCATGCTGACCACCTTCTTCGCGCTGATCGTGGTCATGTTCACCGTGATCACGTTTGCCGCCCAGGTGGGCAGCCGTGTCACCGAGGAGAAGTCATCTCGCGTCGTTGAGCTCATCTTGGCCTCCGTTCGCCCGCTGGATTTCCTCGCCGGCAAACTGCTGGGCACCGTCATCTTCGGCTTCCTCGCCACCGCGGTGCTGCTCGCCGTCGGCGGCATCGGCCTGAAGGTCTCGGGGCTTATCGACGACGTAGAAATCGACTGGTCCGCCCTCCCCGTCCTGCTTATCTCCTGGCTGTTGTCCATGCTGTTCTTCGGCGGCCTCTACGCCGCCGCCGGTGCGATGGTGCAGCGCACCGAGGACCTGCAGTCCACCCAGATGCCGATCCTGATCCTGCTGATGGCGTGCGTGTACATCCCGTCGTTTGGCTGGTCCAACACCGACACCACCTTCATGCAGGTCGTGAGCTGGATCCCGCCGTTCTCCCTCTTCGCCGCGCCCCTGACCTACGCAGCTGGCGACTTCACCGCCGCCCAGCTCGCGGGCTCCTTCGCACTCGCTGCGGTCACCACCGTCCTCGTCGTGTGGGGTGCCGCCCGCATTTACAAACGCACGATCCTCAACAACGGCAGCGTGACCAAGTGGTCGCAGTTGCTTCGGAGGGGATAGCGCAGGACTTCGCAGCCATGCCCGTAAACTACCAACGCCTACTATCAGGAGGAGAAGATCGCATGGCACTCGGCGACGGCCCGCTGATCGTCCAATCGGACAAGACCGTACTGCTTGAGGTCGCGCACCCCAACGCCGCCAAAGCCCGCGCGGCGCTCGCCCCGTTTGCGGAGCTTGAGCGCGCACCCGAGCACGTACACACCTACCGCATCACCCCGCTGGCGCTGTGGAATGCGCGCGCCGCGGGCTTTGACGCAGAGCAGGCCGTTGACGTGCTGGAGCGCTACTCCCGCTTCCCCGTCCCGCAGGCGCTGCTCATTGACGTCGCGGAGACCATGGCCCGCTACGGCCGCCTCAAACTGATCAAGCACCCGGCGCACGGTCTGATCCTGGAGTCGGATGACCCGCTGATTCTCACGGAAGTCCTTCACAGCAAGAAAATCCAGCCGTTGGTTTCTCGGCCGATTGACCAGGTGACGGTGCCAGTGCATCCGTCCTCACGCGGCCAGATCAAGCAAGAGCTGATCAAGCTGGGATGGCCGGTGGAGGACCTGGCCGGCTACGTGGATGGTGAGTCCCACCCGATCGCACTGAACCACGACGGCTGGGAGCTTCGCGACTATCAGCAATACGCCACCGAATCATTCTGGGAGGGCGGTTCCGGCGTGGTCGTCTTGCCCTGCGGCGCGGGTAAAACCATCGTGGGCGCGGCATCCATGGCGCAAGCGCAGACCACCACGCTCATCCTGGTTACCAACACGGTCGCTGGCCGCCAGTGGCGCGACGAGCTGTTGCGCCGCACCACGCTCACACCTGAGGAAATCGGCGAGTACTCCGGTGAGCGCAAAGAAATCCGCCCCGTCACCATCGCCACCTACCAAGTGGTCACCCGCAAAACCAAGGGCGAGTACAAGGCGCTCGAACTCTTTGACTCCCGCGATTGGGGCCTGATTATTTACGACGAAGTCCATCTCCTCCCCGCCCCCGTCTTCCGTATGGCCGCCGACCTGCAGTCACGCCGCCGCCTGGGACTTACGGCCACGCTCGTGCGTGAGGACGGCCGCGAGGACGACGTGTTCTCCCTCATCGGGCCTAAGCGTTACGACGCCCCCTGGAAAGAACTCGAAATGGCCGGCTACATCGCCACCGCCGAATGCGTCGAAGTGCGCACCACACTCACCGCGGAGGAGCGGCTCGTCTACGCCAGCGCCGAAACGCGTGAGCGCTACCGCCTGGCGGCGTGCTCGCGGGGGAAGCTGGGGGTCGTCGAAAAGCTACTGGCCCAACATGCCGGCAAGCAGACCTTGATCATCGGCGCCTACGTTGACCAGCTGGAGGAGATTGCCCAGCACATTGGGGCTCAGCTTATCGACGGCACAACGTCCACCAAAAAACGCGAAACCGCCTTCCAAGCGTTCCGGGACGGCGAGATCTCCACCCTTGTGGTGTCCAAGGTGGCGAACTTCTCCATCGACCTGCCAGAGGCAGCCGTGGCCATCCAGGTCTCCGGCACGTTTGGCTCCCGCCAGGAGGAAGCGCAACGCCTGGGCCGGCTGCTGCGTCCGAAGGCCGACGGCGCCGAGGCACTGTTTTACACCGTGGTCGCGCGCGACACGCTTGATGCCGAATACGCCCTGCGCCGCCAACGCTTTTTAGCGGAGCAAGGCTACGCCTACAGGCTTGTAGACGCTGACGACATCTAAACAGCCGCCATCTAGACTTGTACCCCATGAGCGACATGCACGTATTCAAGTTCGACGTGGACGAGGCGTACGCCAAGCAGCACAATGAGCTGCTGCGCAACACCAAGTACCTCGTGATCTCCGGCATCTCACTATTTGTCATCAGCGTGGCCGCCGGTGTGGCCATCTGGTTTCTTGTAGACCCGGCCTCCCCCTGGCACCTCCTGGGCTCCCTCGGCCTGGTGCTGTTTGGCGTGATGATGTTGATTGTCGCCCTTGTTATCCCCCGCGGCGTGGTCAGCCCGCAGCAGCTGTATAACGACAATCCGCTGGCACCCGCCATGATCACTGAAAACGTTGGCACCACCATTACGGTCACTGCGCTGGTGAACGCGAATGTGGATCCGGGGCAGAAGGAGAGGTGGGCGTTGGCGTCGCAAATCGTGCGCCCCTTGCCGCAGGAAAGCAACGCGGTTGGGACGAAGGTGCCGGTTGCCGCGGTTGGCGCGCAGCGCTCCACGCACGACAAAGAGCACTGGCAGGCGATCACCCCGATGCCGATTGTGTGGGGCACCCCGGACGCGTCCGTTGTTGAGACCGCCCAGGCGGCGATCCCGCAGCGTCAGTGGGAGATGCTCAACCGCGCCCGCAAGAACGATGAGCTGCTGCAGGCCTCAAAGAAGGGCCTTGCGGTTATCTAGGGCGTTTACTCGCTCCCCACTGCAGAGCGAGCGCCACCATCAACACGAGTGCCGGCACCGTAAAGCCAAGCGTGACGGAACTCAGGTAGATCGGCAGGATCAACAGCGGCGTAAGCGCCAGGCCGAAGAAGCGAGCTGAGAGCACCACTGCGTTAAATCCTGCGCCGCCTGGCGTGCGCAGCACTGAGTAAGACACGGTGGTTTGCAGGCCCTGCGCACTGGTCATGGCAATGCCCCAGAGCACTGCGATACCGATCGCCCACGGCAGGTGCGCCATAGACGCCACCGCGATCGCACCCGTAACCGCACACGCGGTCAGAATCTTCAGCGCACCGTAGCGATCCACCGAGGCACCAATCTTCGGCGCGAAGAAGAACGCCGCCAGCCCACCGACCATGATCACCAGGCCGCGTGTAGATGCGGGCATCCCAAACACGGACTGCAAGTGAATCGTCAACACCGTAGTCATACCGATGATGCTCACACCTACCGCAAGCACGGTCAGGATATGAATGATCATGGTCCCCCACGCCACCTTTTCCTTGACGGAGCTCTTCCGGATCCTTTCCGACGCCGGCACCCCCACCACCACCATCAACCCCGCAAGCACCATTACGGCCACATGCATGAGCTTCCAGTTGACTAACGACGCCGCACCCGCCACCAACGGGCCCGCACAATTACCAAGGGACTGCATAGCAAAATAGCGACCCAACGCCTGACCCAGATGCCCCGCCGGGACCGTATTACGAAGGATGATCTGGAGAATCGGCAGCGTAAACGCGTTTGATACCGACATCACCAGCACACCTGCCAGAAACAGGTTCCACGACGGCGCAATGAAACAAATCGCTGAGCCAATGAACGTCAAAGCATACGCCCACTTGATAACCGTGTGCGGTGCAGCATAGCGAACCAGCGCTGAGGAAAAGAGCATCAACGACGCAAACGGAACCATATACAAGGTGACCACAAACGATGCCTCCTGCACCGTTTTCCCAAACGTCACCGCCATATCGGGCACCATGGCGATCAGCGTTTGCGACGCCATCGGCCCGATCAGACCGCCCAAATACAGCATCTGCGTTTGCAGATGCTGCGAACGCGATCCGTTAAACATATGCTCCAGATTTCTTACAAAACAGCCAAAAGAGTGAAGGTAGCCGCAATGATAACGCCGGTAATAAACAGCCACACGAGGCAGTAGCCCATAATGCTTCGCGCGTTAAGCCCTGCCACGCCCAAGAGCGGCAGTGCCCAGAACGGCTGAATCTGGTTAGTCCAGGAGTCACCCCAAGCAAACGCCATGATCGTCTGCGGAATATCTGCGCCGATTGCCTGCGCGGCTTCCAGCATGACCGGGCCTTGAATTGCCCACTGGCCACCACCGGAGGGAATAAAGATGTTCACCAAACCGGCCACCAAGAACGTGATCACTGGGAACGTAGCCGAGTTGGCAATCCCGATAAACGCGTTAGAGAAGACCTCAACCAGACCGGAATTCGACATGATGCCGGCAACGCCCGCGTAAATCGGGAACTGCAAAATAATGCCGCGGGTAGAGGTGATTGCTTCCTGTACCGCAGCGAGGAAGTGATTGACGCTGCGGTGGGCAAAGAGAGCAA
This sequence comes from Corynebacterium sp. HMSC30G07, assembly GCF_001806945.1. NCBI lineage: Bacteria > Bacillati > Actinomycetota > Actinomycetes > Mycobacteriales > Corynebacteriaceae > Corynebacterium > Corynebacterium sp. HMSC30G07. The sequence goes on from NZ_KV786471.1 coordinate 27,102, forward strand.
GCGTAAGGAACAGGAGGATAACGGTATTCAGGTTGATGTCAAAGCCGTTATCCGCGAAGTGCAAAACTAGGTATGCCAACGGCAGCAGCGCCAGAAGGATTAGCAGCACACGGGAGTTATCCAAGCGCTCAGCGAAAGACATTTCAGACTTGTCTGGCTCGTCTACTTCCAAAGCCTTCTCATCAACGGTTTCCACAAAGCCCACAACCTGGGCCTGCGGAACCTTGATGAAGGCGTAGAACGCAACGATGGCTGCGAAGATCAGCAACGTCACCACAATGTTCCACCACGAGTACAAGGTCTCAGTGACCGGGATGATGCCAAACTCCTCGTACATGAAGTGATCCGGAGTTGCCATGACCACCGGGATTGAGGACGACGGGCCGCGCACAATCTCTGCCGAGTACGCAGCAGCAACAACGAGCGGGAAGTGAAGGCCCTTGACCTTCTTACCCATTTCACGAGCCACCAGCGCGCCAACAACCAGACCAAGGCCCCAGTTCAAGTAGCAGCAGATAAACGAGATCACTGCCGTCAACGCGTAGGCCTGGTTTGGGGTATTCGGGATATCCGTCAGTTTGTCAAGCATCTTCTCCACGACGGGGCTGAGTGCAAGAACAAACCCTGTGAGGAGAACGAGAGCCATTTGCATGCCAAAGACAAACAGCTTGGAGAAGCCCTCGCCCCAATAGTTGACTACATCAACCGGAGTGGAATCGGTGAGCCCAAGAGCCGCCAGCACCACCAGGAATGTAAGCAAAATAGCAAGGACAAAAGCATCCGGAAGATAACGCTGAACCACGCGCGAAGTGACATTCGCTAAGGCATTCATGGACCACTCCATCAAATAGGCACGGACCACAGTCATAGGAAACTGTGACGGGTAACGCCATAAATCTAAGTGGTAAGCCCGAATAAACTAAACACAAAAAATGCGCGGGGGTGGAAAGTATCCACTAATGGTAGGCCCATTGCTCGCTTCAGCATGGAAGAGCCAAGCACTACTTCCCCAGCCAGCGAACATGCAGGCTAGGCATTGAAAAGTGCGAACTACAAAGTGTTCGCCACACGAACCGACGGGGGTAAAAACGAACAAGGTCTAATAGCAAGAGTATGTGCGCCTACCGGCGCGCAACCGATTCTCTGCTAGTCGATACGTTGTTTCCGGCCGTGTGTCTCTACATTCGACCTGGGGTTTTACAGGGGTGTTTTCGTTATCGTCTAGCAGGATTCG
>NZ_KV786471.1:29335-29658 GCF_001806945.1 Corynebacterium sp. HMSC30G07
GCCGTCCTTTACGGGACGGCCTTTCATTGAGGGCAAGCCATGCGGCCAGCGACGGCAGTAGTTGGGAATGCGTCGCCGTCCTTTACGGGACGGCCTTTCATTGAGGGGGGGTTGTCGTCATAGAACGCCATAATGCCCTCAAAGTCGCCGTCCTTTACGGGACGGCCTTTCATTGAGGGGCACCAGCAGCAGCGCGGGAAAACGAGGCAGCGCGGGAAGTCGCCGTCCTTTACGGGACGGCCTTTCATTGAGGGATCGTGGCTACCACGGAGGCGGAGACGATGGACAGCAGTCGCCGTCCTTTACGGGACGGCCTTTCATTG
>NZ_KV786471.1:29678-30075 GCF_001806945.1 Corynebacterium sp. HMSC30G07
AATGAAAGGCCGTCCCGTAAAGGACGGCGACCTCACTGCTCCACCTCCTCCGGTGTGTGGATGTGTCCCCCTCAATGAAAGGCCGTCCCGTAAAGGACGGCGACGTGGCAGCGTCCGGTTTATCCAGCTTGCCCGCGTCCTCCCTCAATGAAAGGCCGTCCCGTAAAGGACGGCGACCAATCTAGGTTTTCTTGTGCCGTGAACTCCGGCAAACCCCTCAATGAAAGGCCGTCCCGTAAAGGACGGCGACCAGTGTCCAATCAGGGTGTGTGGAGTGGCGCGCTTGCCGAGCCCTCAATGAAAGGCCGTCCCGTAAAGGACGGCGACTCATCCTTCAGGGCTTCGATCTCGGCGCGGTCGTATAGCCCTCAATGAAAGGCCGTCCCGTAAAGGACGG
>NZ_KV786471.1:30095-42604 GCF_001806945.1 Corynebacterium sp. HMSC30G07
ATGAAAGGCCGTCCCGTAAAGGACGGCGACCCACCGTGGCTGCGGTGTTCCCGTCGAAATTCTGGGAACCCTCAATGAAAGGCCGTCCCGTAAAGGACGGCGACACACCCATTGTCAAAAAACGCTGAAGGTCAATAGCATCCCTCAATGAAAGGCCGTCCCGTAAAGGACGGCGACATGAGAAGTATGCGAACACGTCGTGCCCGTACCATTTGCCCCTCAATGAAAGGCCGTCCCGTAAAGGACGGCGACCAGCCGAATGGCGCGCCGGGCGTTGCAACCGTGCGGCCCTCAATGAAAGGCCGTCCCGTAAAGGACGGCGACTGGGGCTGAAAAACAGCACCAGTGAACAGGGTAAATCCAGCGCTTCGCGAGCGCGAAGACGATTCTACAAGACGTTGCACTTCAAAAATCATCCACTATTGAGTTCTCGATTTTGAGCAGGCGATTCACCGCGCGAGCGTAAGCCGGGGTTTGCGTGACACCGGCGCGCTCGTAGCTTAGCCGCCAATTCTGCTAGAGAATCAGTGCGTCATTGTCTGCCACCTCCCGCGACTTTCCAAGATACCCAAACTTTGTTTCGCTCAGTTCCGCTACTCGACCTAGGTCGCAGAAAAGAATGGAATCCTCGCCCGGCTCGATAATCGTGTTCAGGCGGGACTTTACTTGTAGAAGTCGGGCGGGTGAGATATCCACAACAAAGACGCTGTATTGCACCCGGTCTCCGAATTCTGACAGTGCATCAGCGACGCGTGTGCGTCGACGATCATTGATGATGTCGTAACAGATAAGCGTTCGACGTGTATCGTCCCGGCTCATCGAACCCTCACGCCTTCGTAGGATGGTTGGGATCCGGTGATGACGCCGAGCACCATCCTGGCCTGGATTTCTATTACCCGACGCCATGTCGCGTCGTAGCCAAAAAGGGGATGGCGAATGCTTGTCTGTACTCGACGTTCGAAGGCCGCAATCACTTTTCTTCTTGCCTTGTCGCGAAGGCGAGCGGCCCCGTTGATATGGGTAAAATCGCTAGCCTTAATCTCGCGTCGATTCACAAGAGAAAGCACTACAGAGTCAGCCAGCGGGGCTCGAAACTCCTCCATGAGATCCAGAGCGAGTGCGGGCTTGTTACGGCCGCTACTATGCAGGAAACCCGCGTGCGGGTCTAAACCGCAGCTGAGGATTGCTCGGAGTACTTCCGCCCTGAGCAAGCCATAGCAGTAATTCAGCAAGATATTGAGCGGATCGCTTGCACCACGACCATGCCGTCCTTTCCACTGCCAACCAAGAGCTTCCATTTGTGCTGGGCGCAACATCGACCCGAATTCATGAAAATACTGTGCAGCGGCATCTCCCTCGATCCCAAACAGCTCTGGTATGTCTGCGGCCGTTGCTGCGCGCTCTGCCTTGGCCTGCAGATATCTGACTGCGTCAGGTGCGTCGCCGTTCCTTCGTAGCAGAGTAGCCTGATTCCAAATCTTCGCTTGGACCATTCCACGCGCAATCGGTAGACAACCTCGACTGCTCAGGACATGTTGCTCCACACGAGCTCCGCCATTGGGGCCGTCGGCGGGTTTTGAGAATCCGTAGACTCGTCCTGTTGAAGAACACCACACGACCGGTACGTTGTCCCAGAGGAGATTACGGTGCAAGGCGCTAGAAAGATCGATGTTGCCATGGACTACAACTCCATGAACCCGGGCGAGTGGGGCATCTGCAAGTCTCTCACCGGATTTTTCTACGAGGACCCTTCCTTTGCGAATACTGGCGCGGGACCCCTGCACGGTGAGGTGTAGTACCTGACCATCGGGGTCAGCAGCATGGATGCGTCGCCTCGCGTTCCCACCGTGATGTTCATCGGGTAGGCAGATAGAAAAATGGGAGCATCGGGAGCACCGTTCATCGTCGAGAAGCGGAATAGGCGCATGCGCGGCATCAACGATCGCTCGAGTGCGTGCGATCGTTTCGGCGGCGACCTGGCTGTCGTCGTCAGTAAGCTCCACCTCGACCCGTCGACGGTGATCGGTGAAATATATCGACTGCTCGATTACTTCAAAGCCCGCATCACGCAAACACTCGCGTTGCAGCGCCAGTTGCAGACGATTCGCCGGGGTTACCTGGGCCTTACGTCGAACAGGGGTTGCCTTATGCTCGACTAGCCCCACCTCATTGCCCTCGAATATCTCGACTACGTCAGCTTTTCCAACGATGCCGAGACGCTCCGAGCGCAAGGGATAAGACGTCAAACGGTGTGTGCGTGAGTGAGCTACGGTGTCGACCGCTTCGTGAGCGTTATCCCCGGCCTGCATCTGATACGTCAGCGTTGACTCGCCATTTGCCTCCAACCAGGCCCTTCTCTCGCAAAACGCAGTATGAAGGACGAGGCTAATCGGCAAGAAGTCTTCTTCCCGTGTCACAACAGGCGGACCTTTCCGCTTTCGAAGTAGCGCTCTGGCGCTAAAGAGCTACCTCCGAGATGGACTCGGAACACAGCGGCTGCGGGCGCACCGAACTGCCGAAGCGCAGTAACCGCGCTGTCGTGTAGCAAACTCTCCGGAGTTCGACCGATTTCCTCGGCACCAAAAGCGTTGACCACGGACGCCCACTCCTGAGAGAGCACAATGCTTTCGAACCTCTCGGGGGTCAAAGGAATGGTTGGTACGGGAAGCACGGCTACCTTAGTGTGCAGCGCTGTGTCCGGATACGCACACGGAGTGAGCGTCATTTGCTGTGCGCGTGCGCTCACTGGAAATTGTCCGATACCGATGAGCGCTGCAAAGGCAAGGGCCAAGTCTGTCCGTGCCGGGGGAGTAAAACCCGAAGGCGTTCTGGAAGCATCTTCACCGAACGGATCTTCAACGCGCTGGCCTGTCAATCCGGCCAGAATATCCTTGGTATCCCAATCGCTCAGGGCCTCGACATATTTGAAGAGCTTCTGCGAGACGAACTCTTCACCTTGATTGCGAGTCTTCATCTCCCACCGGGAGGCACCGTGATCAGGTCGAGGGTCTTTTCCGTCGAACCTCCAGTAAGCGGCTTCTCCCAGGGAGTGAATGAATTGCAACGCCAAGTGGTCATCATCAACGGACAACTTATCGAGAGCAGCGGTACGTGCTTGCTGATGTTTAGGCCAATCATCTGGGTTCTTGCGGGGATCAATTTGCTTGAACCTGGGGCTGAACGGGGAAAACTCGCCTACCGCATATTGGACTCGGATGCTCGTCCACCCCTGGTACCACGACTGGCTCAGGCGCTTAATCTCTATTGCGATATCCTCAGGAGCAATGTCCTCTGTTTCCAGGACGCCTCGGGGCGTTGGTTCGTTGTTCCAATGAGTGGTGACTACACCGTCACTCAGCGACCGTGCGAGGAGACTCAGCCCAGCAAGGGCGAAATGAGATAAACCGGAATATACATTCCCTGCAACTACGAGACTGTGTTTCATCGTCCTTCTCCTGAAATCTGCGCGTCCGCTGCGCGCTCGAGCGCTTCGCAAGCAGCCAGGGCGTAGGCACCGTATTCCCTTGTGAGCTTACGTACTTGGCTTTCCCACTGACCCTGTGTGAACAACTTCTGTGCGGTTGCGGATCCAACAAGGAGTTCTTCACCAACTTGGGGGAACAAGTCTCGTCCGCGGCCGTGGCTCGCGCCAACAATGTGTACAACCAGCTCGTCGACGCGCGCGTCTCCTTGGAGACGAAGGTCTTCAGCCATAGCTGCAGAGAGCTGTTCATGCCTCCACCCAACAGGCAAACCACTTCCAGCCTTTGCTCGCTGGATCTCTTGTCGGCTCCGGGTACGGCTCTTAGCCCATGGTTGGTCAAGATCGAGGTTTCCCAACATTCGCTGGAAGCGGGGATCGCGCTTGCCCTCGTCGTGAAGCAAGCTCGCTGTAACCACCCGGTCTGCAAGAGCTGGATTGACACTCAGGGAATCGCAGATAATCCGTGCCCGCTCAGCTACGTCAGTCTGGTGTTGAGTCAGGGAGGGTGGTGGGGTGTTTTTGTCCACACGAGGTGACCATTCCTGCACCGTCTCGGCATCAGTGCGCAGCGTTTGCGAATCCCGGCGGAGAATCCAAGCGGCAAGGTCGCCTCGCGGGTCCTCGATCGACGATGCAGAAACTTCGATACTCATGCCAGCTTCGGCGTCACCAGGAAAGCGGTCGTACCATAATTCCAGAAACTCAGCTGGGGTCATCGAGCTTGCTGCTCGGAAGAGATCGAGGTCAACGTCTTCCTCATCGGGCAAGTAAACGGTGACTCCGTCCGCTGGAACTTCATCTGGCAGTTGCTCGTCCTCAGCTGGAATCGTCAGCACGCCCTGCGTAGTGAACGGTAGCTGATCGCTTACGATGAGTGTATCGCCTGGCTTGATCTCATTCGGCTCGTCAAGGAGCTCAATGTCGCCCGCGCGATACACCAACAGCAACGTAGCTGCGTGCCGTTCCTCGCTGTCTTGCTGGAGCTTGACGGCGAGGTCTCTGACGGTAGATATCGACCCCGGGAAAACCTCTTCAGCTCGAGGTGGCAAAGCCTCAAGCAGTTCTACGGTTGCTTCCTGCGTTTGCGGGAGCTTTTTGCGCAAAACTACGCCAGCGGTAGGGGCTTCTGCTTCTAGAGAGTCCCGAAGCCAGAAATCAAGCTCGATCGGGTTCGCACGACGCTCAGCTGACTTCGCGAGTAGCTCGACATCTCGGTACTCCAAACGCTGATAGAGCAGTCGTGTAGGCGTTGTCGCAGGGGCCGGGTTCGAAGCGAGCAGCGCAGGATTTATGTCAGCGCCGCTTTCGAAGGCCGTAAGCCATTGGAAAGCGTCGTGGAGGTCGGCCCCTTGGTATGGTGCGAATTCTTTATTTGCCGCAGGCGGAGCAACCGGCTCAAGAATTGCTAGCTCAGATGTGTCGTATTTTCCGAGGCGGTTGACACGTCCGCTGCGTTGTTGAATTGCAGTAGCTGGAGCTAGTTCTGTCACCATGTATTGGAAATCAACGTCTACTCCAACCTCAAGAGTTTGCGTTGCAACAACGACGTCAACCTGCTTGTTTCCAGTAGGAGTAAGCACGCCCGGGTAGTCTTCTTCGAGTTTTTGGAGGTCAAATGGGCGCAAGCGGCCGACGAGGAGGATATACCGTACTTTCTTCCTCTTGAGCGCGTTGGCTACTTTGAGCGCCGTATCTACGTGATTCACGATGCAACCAATCGGACCGACGCGATTGTCTTCTTCCAGCCATGCGTGAATCTGCTCGAGTGCACCGTCCACTACGCCACGGTTTGCCTTCCTTCCATTCCACTTGGGGGTTTGGAGGTGTTTCAACTGCTTCGTCGCATGGAGCCTGCGTTGCAGGGCTGCGTCTCGGCTTGCATCGAGCGTATTGGGGTCTACCCCGATCACCGACAAATCTTCAGATTGGTTTGCGGGAGTTGCTGTCGTCTCGACGACTTGGAGCGCAGGGAGACCAGTGTCTGCACCAGCTAACTGAATTTCCCTGATTCGGCGTGCAGTGATTAACAGTTGACGGTTCAAGTGTGCCTCGTCGAGCACAATCACCGAGTCACTCGTGACAAGAGTAGTTTCTCTGGGACGAGCGTACCTCGTCGAACCATACCCCTGGAAGAGTGCGCGTGAACCCCACATGTCTGGTGTTGAGGCAATGACAGCACAGCTCGCAAGGTCACTTACCGGCAGTGACCGCGAGCTGAGCCCGCCGCGTAATACAGACACGATGCACGGCGTGTTACCGCCGACGGGTACCAGGCTACGTAATGCGTCTGCAACCTTGCGTACTACGTCTGGGTGGTTACCGTCATCGGTAGTGCTTTCTGTTAATGCCCGTTGTATCTCGAGGGCACGTTGGTACTGGTTGTCCACGAGGCCTCGACGATTCACCACTGTGTGTAATCTGCGTGGGACGCGCGGAGCTTCCCCTGCCACAAACAGGGCATTCGCGAAAATGTGGACGTCGACAACTGAAGATTTCCCTGCACCAGTTGGGGCCGCGATTTGGTCTGGCCATCGCCCGGTACGCACAATGTATTCGAGAAGCTCACACTGCCACGAAAATGGAACGTGTCCGTCGTTCATGGCGGCGAAAAACTCGTCGAAATTACTCAGAGTTAACTTCGTCATGGCTTTTCTCCTGGGATTTCTGACGAATTGAGGTTGATATCCAATGGGCGGAGGAGGCCACCGCCAAGGTGCCTGGATTGACCGAGCATGACCGCGGCCTGAGGGCCCGCGAGATCACCTAAGTCGAGCACCGCGCGGTAAGGCTGCACTGGGACGCTTTCGTGCGAATGATGCGCAAAGTCACGAACGTGCCGAGTAACTGCGTGTGTGTCGAGGGCAGAGACTCCCCTGCGCGCAGCCTGATCGCGGAGATCTATGTAGCGCGTTGGTCCGCTTCCGGTAAGGGTGAAGTCGTTCCGCCACACATAAGCTGCGGAAAGCAAAGCGGAATCGCCCAACGACCATTCGCTACCATTGCGGCGGATGCGTCGTACCTCAGGCACGATCGGCATCTCCGTTTCCCATAGCCGGTAGGCACCGGGTTCTGGAGCTGGCCAAAAGCGCGTTCCTGAGCGTGTCTCATTGGAAAACTGAATACGGATCTTGCCGAGGCGCCTTGACCAAAGCTCGCGAATATCCACTGCTCGCTGGACTTGGAGAAGCTCCTCCGGTGTTGCATCGGACGGCACGAAAAGTCCAAGAAGAGGGCCGTCCTTGTTCAGCAATTGAGCGAGACGTGGGGGCAGGTACTGGATTGCAAGCCGATTTGGAGGCTGTTTGATCCCGTCGTTGTACTTACCAGTGATGAGGGGTGCAGCGCCGTAGCCAAGGCGAGCGATGAGCGCTTTGTGCATGCTTAGCGCCAACGCGACGCGATCGCGTTTCTCAACCTCACGATCTAGCTCAAAGAGGTAGACGGTGCCCCATGGCGCGTCCTCGGGGAAGGGCTCAGCAGGCTCGTACCATGACTCCGCAATACCAATCTCGGTAGGGCGTTCACTGTGAGGGACTTGGCTTTTCTTAAAAGCGTCGCGTGCCAGCGTCGGTGGCTTCGCTGTGAAGCGCGCTCTGTGGTTAGCGAGCAAGGCGGCTGTACGTCCCTCTGCGGCAACCGGCCTGGCGAAAGCCTCCTTGGTGAAGCAGTTCGCAGTTGGGGATAACCATAGGTTGGGCGTAAAGCTCTGCGCACTTAACGCGACAACGCTATGGCTCTCCCCCAAGTAGGGCACGTCCTCAGCGAGTTGAGTAAGTGTAGCGGCGACTTCCTCCGGCACGTCGTGCCACATGTAGCCGTAGGAAGATTGCACTGCCACGCCATTTGAGATGGGACGGGCGTCAACTTTCTTTCGCATACTTTTGGAATCGAAGGTTCCGACGTCCCGGTACCCAATTCGCTGATTGCCTTTATTGAGGAGGCGAGTTTCCGGTTGATAGATCCCGTTGGGCGGGTGCTTTTCAAGCCACTGAAGAGCATCGAGTGATGCTTGGGAAGGTTCACCATCTTCCGAGAGGTGACCCTGGGCTGCAGCGCTAAGGAGGGCTGCGTGTAGCCGCAGAGGGGAAGGATAAGCCTCGACAGAACCATCACTTCGATGCCCGTAGTAAGTGCCCAACGGGAACGTTGCAGTCAACGCTAATTGGGGCATTTTGGTTATTCCTTATCTTCTGCGTCGTCCACCGCGCCGGCGATGATGGCAGGGTTTCCGATTACTTCTCGAACCTGCCCGTGCCAATCGGCAACCCCCAGCTTTTCGGCGTGCTCGAGCGCTGCCTTCAACAGGTCATCAGCAGCCTCGATGCTCAGTGGAGGCAGTTCCTTGAAATTGCCGTATCGCTGATCCAGCTTGACCACAGGAGCAGAAACTTCGACGAGGTCACAATTCGAGCGGTAGTAGAGTTCCTGCTCTGCCCTGGCGATGAGCGCCAGGCCAAGAGCTGCGATAAGAGCCCTTGCGGCGACGTTTTGTTCCGGGTTGTCGCCGAAGTTCAGCTGGCGTAGAGCAGTGAAGCTCATCACCCAGGATCGGATGATACGAGAGCATGACACGCCTCCGAGAGGATCCAGGGTCGGAGGAAGGGCCCCCACGCCCACTCCTGACCCGGAGAAAGTCTCGCCCTTCTTCGCGTTCTTAATCTTGGCGTTGATGTCTTCGAGCCTTTTCTTCGAAAGATCGTCTTCCTGACTAGCGATGATCTGCTGGAACGAGGAAGGGTCAAGATGGACAGCTGCGCCGACAGGGTCGACGCGAGCACCACTTCGAGCACCCTGCTGCTCACTGCCTGGGCGTGACTGGTCTGCGAGGATGCCAATGGTTTCCCCGGTGATAGACCTCCGTACGCGTACTTGGTTCGAGGGGCGTGTCGAGTCCCAGGCGCCAGCGAGGAGTGCGATTGGGGCAGTGTTAAGGATCGCGCGGTAATCCCTCGGCGTCGAATTCCTCATGTCGCGGTACCAGTCAGCTTTGGTGACTGGCTCTCCCTCGTAGCTGCTAGCGCGAATGTGCCCGTCGGCGAAGCGGTGGGGAAGTTCGATGTCTGTATAGCTCTCACTCCCATAGTGGACGAGGATGCGCGGGATGCGAGACAGTAAGGGGTCTCCACCCTCGATTGCTCGCGTAATGGCCTGCTCGCCGCGATTTGCTGCAGAAGGAATGCTGTCGATGATGACGGTTTCCGTGGGGGCACCGTCGATGAAACGTGGTTCGTAGCCGAAGCAGGGGGTGCTGCCATCAATGAACTTTGCGGGAGTGACCGAAGCGTGCGGGCCAGCAGCTGCGGAAAGTTCAGTGACAGAGGTAAGTACCGACGCGCCGCCGGGGGTGCAGGCGTCGAGCAAGTCTTGGAGCTGCATTGCAGTTCTTCCTTTCGAATTTGTGTGCAGTATGCGGCCTGTGGTGTTCGGGTGAACGCCTAGATTGAAGCCGTGGCCAATGATTTTGGCTCGCTTACAACAGTAGCACAGAATTAATTTATCGCTACGCGAATAGAGAGTAGCGTGAAAATGTGGACGGCCATGCGGCGAAGTGCTCGGCCCTTGGCTTCGCTACGCGTAGAGAGATCCTCAATGAAAGGCCGCATGGCTAGAGCTAGACTACATCGTTCCTCTGTGTGGCAGGGAGCTCTAGGTGTTTGCGGCTTTGAGGACTTCCTTCAAGCGTCTTCCGTGGTTAAGATGGTCAGCGCAGAAGCGAAATAGAAACGGGGTCTGAAAGATGGCTCATGAAGTGCACAGTGTAGATCCTTCCCTTACTGCACCAGACGTGCTGGCCCGTGCTGCGGAAAGCAGTGTGGAGGGTGCTGTTGCAGTGACGTCGATGGCTAGCAGCTGCGGGTTGGACGAGCTGCCAGCCTGGCTGAGCCTGAACGCTGCAGCATCCCTTCTTGGTTTGAGCGCCCTGCATGTTCGTTTGCTGGGGCGTGACGGGAAGGTGATGCTGCGGTCCACTCGCGATGGCGTTGAGGTGGAAACCGCCTCTGTGCTCTCTAGGCTCCCGGACACGATACGAAGCCGTGAGATCTTTGCGCGCCACGCCGCCCATCCTGATGAGCTTGTTGCGTCGGCAGTTGCATCGCTATCTGAATAACGTTATTTCCCATGGCTCTTCCAGCACGGCTCACAATTTACTGCGCGACACAAGACCTCAAACTTGAAAGTTGGGACAGCGCTGGGCCGATTGGCGGTGTATCCACGCAGGTAGAGCACCCCGTGCTCGAGCATGCTAACGCGATTTTTGCGCCGGACCGTGACTACGCCAAGGCTCCGGCAAAAATCAGCGGAGTGCGTCCCACCTGTTACAAAGTGAAGACTTCTCGGTACCGTGGGGTGGCCTTTATGGATCCGGACGGGCAAGTGTGGGTGGTTTCAGCCGGAATCCGAAAAGGCGTGGATCGTGACGATTTCTATCAGCGGTTTATGCGCCGCAGTGAGATTGACCCGCAGTGGTGGCTCCCTACTCCTGTGGATCGCGCATTGCTTGAGAAAGAGAAGAAAACAGATCGCCTACTTGCTTGGCGGAGACGCCTCTTTGATCAGGTTGAGTCTGCGATGGCACATTTCAAACACGAGGCATACGGCGGCTGCGCCGACCCCGTTTTCTCGGTGGATCTGAACGAAATTACACAGTTTTTGGATCTCTCTAGTCTCAACACAACTCTCCCCGCAGTGACAATACGGCTGATCTCCCTAGGCGAGGAAGAGTGTCTGGGTATCGAATTACAACTTGAGCAGCACCATGACGAAAGAACGCAATCTACTAGAGCGCCTCATGACCCATTTGGTTCACGCTCCTACATCCACGCTTAGCGTCGACGATCGACAAAACGAGGCCCTGAATGAGCACGCTAAACCCATAGAAGCAATTAGCGATCGCGATACTGCGGCCGCTCGAGATATTGCCAATCAGCACTTCAGCACAGCGCGCGAAATCCGGATGAACCTACTCCGAAAAGCTGCTCTACGAGATGCCACTCAGTAGAGATTCACAACCCTAAGATCCCAGATCCCGGACTACTCATACCAACGAGTCCCATGGCTCTATCGGACTGATCGGGTACCGCTCATCAACGGTAAAGCGTTGGCACACCACCTCGGTGTCGTCGTCAATATCAAGTGCTCCGATGTACTCCACAAACTCTGGCGAGCGCCAATAACGTTCATGCCCGGCACGCCATTCGCCGGCATCCGTGTAGCCCTCTCCCTCGGCAATGGCATGCTCGTCGCTCACGTCCGCCAGCCGACAAACCTGCACGTCGGCCGTACGAATGACGCACACCACGTTGTCATGTGAGTCAAGGACGGCCTCGAGGGCCTCCACTTCCTCATGCGGCTGATAGTCGTTGGGGTATTCAGCCAGCAAGGATGCTGTCGCAGTTTTCGTTCCATTCAGGATGGCGTTGACAAGAGCGTCACGGAGCGGGCCTGGAAAGGCGAACTCGCCACGAGGCAACTCCGAAATGGGTTCTACGGCGTCCCGATTCATACATTCATATTAGGCAGCGAGGCTCACCGTCCTTGGTATCGCACTGTTATACCTCGCAGTTCTTGGGTTTCCGCAGCCCTGAACAGTCGTTTTCCACTGGTCGTCTAGCTCGGTGGTTGTAGAAACAGACGATGAGCGTGGTGGTTTGGGTGTTTGACCCTCCACCCGATCCGGCCCTGCTTGCGTGTGCGACGAGGCTGGAGATTTGCGGCGCTTCTCGAACGTTTGTTTGCCATTTCCTCGTAAGCCAATGGGACATGTGGGATCGGTCGATATACTGAATGCAACCGCCAGCATGTGTTGTGAATATGCATGCGGAAATAGTGCAATAAATGCCGGTTTACCACTTGCGCATAGAACAGTCAGACGGGTATAATTAGGGGCACGAAACAACGGGAAAACAGGGAACACAACACTGGGGGTAGACCGTGGGCGAACCATACTTCCGCACACAGCGACCAGAAGATCCACTAAGCACGTTTAGTCAAGGCATTCGCGATATTTACTGGAATGCCTTCGGCCACTTCGCCACACCCGGAGCACACGTTGATGACGTCGACGTGGAAGTAGTCGCCATGAGGGAAGCAACCGGCTGGACTAAAAGCTCGGTTGAGCAAGCGATCTTTTCCCATGCACGTCTACAGCACTTACCGAAGCTGCGTGCCCTCCAGGCCGATACCCGTGTGATGGATCTGCAGCATTTACGTGCCATCGATACGGTGCTTGCCGAACTCGGGCCAGAGATTACCGATGAGGCGTATGCCGAATTCGACGAGATGTTGACTACTACGTTTACCCCAACCCGGCCTGGGCAACACACTCCACAAACCACCACGATTACCCGACGTATCCGGGAGATGATCAAACGCATCGACCCAACCTGCGCCTACCAACCAAAAAGGCGCCAACAGCGAATGGCGCAGGCACACGCGGCTGATGATGCGGTGACCTTTGAGGTGTCTGCACAGTCCGGCACAGTCAAAACACTGGTCACGTTGGCGACCAACCCGTTGACGGCACAGGTCGTGCGTGAGCACGTGTTGGCGACTGCACGTGAACACAAAACCTCCATGGCTGATGCAATGGTGAAACTACTTTCCGGGGAGATCACCCCAACGAAAACGACGCTGCATGTGTTTGTGCCGAAGGGTCGTGAGGTTGGTGGGCCAGCGTACGTACCAGGGGTTGGGGAACTGACTCCGGAAGCCACTGCAGTACTGGATGACCTGCTGGCGTCAGCGAAGGTCACCGAAGTGGATATGGAGGCAGAACTTCAAGCACATACGGATAGCTACACCCCGACCGAGGCAATGCGACGCGTTGTGTGTGCTCGTCATACGCATTGTGTGTTCCCGGGATGTAGCGTGCCGTCATTCAGGTGTCAGTTGGATCACCGGATTCCGTTTGGTCAGGGTGGGAAAACCACACCGGGAAACCTGTATCCGTTGTGTCAAAAGCACCACAACTTGAAAACCGATAAGCGTGGTTTCTACGTCCCGGATCCGGATACGGGTGAAATCT
>NZ_KV786471.1:42624-42890 GCF_001806945.1 Corynebacterium sp. HMSC30G07
CAACGGCACGTATGAAACCTGCACCCCAGACAGCTTGATCGCACACAACACCCACGCCCAGGCCCCACGATGGAAGTCAAACCTGGAGCAAGTGTGCCAGCGTCGCAGCCGAGTGGCGCAGTTCTACGCCAAGGGCCACAAAATCCTGGATGATTTTGATAACCACCGCAACCTCGAACAGACCGACGCCCAGATCGCAGCACTGGAAGAAGAATACGGACTGATTTTCCCAATCAAGGCGGTGTTGCCGGAGCCGTTGCCAAAAG
>NZ_KV786472.1:0-34546 GCF_001806945.1 Corynebacterium sp. HMSC30G07
AATATAGAGACTTTCGGCCTATTTTGCGTTGTATGCTAGTGCCGCACCTCCGCCCCTAGCAGACAAACGTTATGTCAAGTAGCCGGGCTGGGGCGGCGGGGGTTTGCGGCGGGGGTTTGCTGGGGGTTTGCGGCGGGGTTTGGGCCAGTGCAGGCTGAGGCCCAGAGGCCAGCGCGGGTGGAATCCAGGGCCAGGGCCAAGCAGGGCCAGAGGTAGGCAGGGCCGGGCGCAACCAGCCCAGGGCCCGGGAGGTTAGAACCAGCGCTCGAGGATTTTGGCCACGCCGTCGTTGTCGTTGGTGTCTGTAACTTCGTCCGCGGCTGACGTGAGCACTGGCGAGGCGTTGCCCATGGCAATGCCTCGCCCGGCCCACGTCAGCATCTCCAGGTCATTAGGCATGTCGCCAAACGCGATCACATCTGCAGCGTCAACACCGTAGTTCTCTGCAAGAAGTGCCACGGAGGAGGCTTTGTTCACGCCGGGGCATGAGACCTCAATAAGACCTTCGTCCATGGAGTAGGTCACGTGGGCGTCGGCGCCATCAACCACCGGGGCGATACGCTCAAACATCTCAGAAGACGTCAAGTATCCGCAGCGTATGAGCAGTTTTGTTGCGGGTTGGGCGATCAGTTCATCCACATCCACCACGCCGAAGCGGTCGTCCCACGCGTCGGGGTTGTACTCGCGTGTGATCAAGAATTCCTCGCCACGCCCGACGCGTTCCACGCCAAAGCCGTGGATGACATCCGACATGACGGGCTCCACTGCCTCGATGACCTCGGCCATCGTGCTGGAGGCGAGTTCGAAGGCATGCACGATCTCATCTCTGGCAGGGTCATAGATCACTGCCCCGTTCGCACAGATTGAGACTGGGCCAAAGGGCAGTTGGTCTGTGATGGGGGGCAGCCAGCGGTGGGGGCGTCCCGTCGCTAAGCAAAAAAATGCTCCCGCTTCAACCGCTCTGGCAACGACGGCTCGCAGGCGCGGGGTGACGCGACCTGCGGAGTTGATGAATGTGCCGTCAATGTCGGAAGCGATCATGCGGGGTGTCACTTCTGCCTGCGCTCCTTCTCCGCGCGGTAGAGCTCCTCGGCCTCCTCGATCGTGGGGGCGGTGCCACCCATGGACTTCGGCAGCCACGGCTCCGCACCGAACGGGCCGTAACGCTCGGAGTATTCGGCCTGCGAAAGATCCAGAAGCTGCTGCATGCGGCGCTTCAGCTCGGCGGTGTCTGCCTCCGCGTCGCCGGTCAGGGGTACGGGCTCGCCGTAGCGAATGATCACCGGCACGCCGCGCAGCTGCTTCGGCAGGTCCTTGGTCCAAATGCGCTGCGAACCCCAGATCACGGTGGGGATCAGCGGCACGTCGGCCTCGCGCGCGATGCGCACCGCACCGGTTTTAAAATGCGCCAGCTCAAAGGACCGGGAGATCGTCGCCTCGGGAAAAATCCCCACCAGGTTGCCGTTGCGAAGGTTCTCCACAGCACTGCTAATGGACGCCGCACCTTTCGCACGATCCACCGGCACATGGTGCATCTTGCGCAAAATGCGGCCCAAAAGAGGAACCTCAAAGACGGACTTCTTGGCCATGAAACGCACCAGGCGGTTGCCGCGCACGTGCGGACCAGTGCCCATGAGCGCGAAATCCATATAGCCAGTGTGGTTGCCGGCCAGAAGCGCCCCGCCCGTTGCCGGGATGTTTTCAGCGCCAACCACCGTGACCTCAATGCGCATCAGCCCCAAGATGCGGCGGATGGCGGACACGGCGCCTTGGTAGAAACGCTCGGCCGCCTCATCGCTGTGAGCGCTGGCGTCGTTGAACAGGCGCGGAACCAAAAAGCCGCGGTATCGGCGCATATTCATCAGGGCTTCAGCACGTCCTTGCCCACCCACGGGCGCAGGGCTTCCGGAACCACTACGGAGCCGTCTGCCTGCTGGTGGTTTTCCAGGATTGCAACCAGCCAGCGCGTGGTGGCCAGGGTGCCGTTGAGGGTGGCGGCGATCTGCGTCTTGCCGTCCTCATCGCGGTAACGGGTGGCCAGGCGGCGGGCCTGGAACGTGGTGCAGTTGGAGGTGGACGTCAGCTCGCGGTACGTGCCCTGGGACGGCACCCATGCCTCCGTGTCAAACTTGCGCGCGGCGGAAGAGCCGAGGTCACCTGCGGCAACGTCGATGATGCGGTACGGCACCTCAACGGCTGCGAGCATTTCGCGCTCCAGGCCGAGCAGCTTCTGGTGCATTGCTTCTGCGTCTTCCGGCTTGCAGTAGGCAAACATTTCGAGTTTGTCGAACTGGTGGACGCGCAGAATGCCCTTGGTGTCCTTGCCGTAGGACCCGGCTTCACGGCGGAAGCAGGAGGACCAGCCGGCGTAGAGCAGCGGGCCGTCGGACAGGTCGATGATCTCGTCTTTGTGCAGGCCGGCAAGTGCAACCTCGGAGGTGCCAACCAGGTACATGTCATCGCGCTCGAGGTAGTAGATCTCCTCATCGTGCTCATCCAGGAACCCGGTGCCCTGCATGATGTCCGGGCGCACAAGCACCGGCGGGATCATCAGCTTGAAGCCGGCCTCGCGGGCCTTCTGCGCGGCCAGCATGAGCATGCCCAGCTGCATCCACGCGCCGTCACCCGTCAGGTAGTAGAAGCGCGCGCCGCCGATCTTGGTGCCGCGCTTCATGTCAATCAGCCCAAGTGGCTCTGCAAGATCCAGGTGGTCCTTGACCTCAAAGTCAAACTCCGGGATCTCACCAACGTGCTCGAGCACGATGAAGTCCTCTTCACCACCGGCGGGAGCACCCTCGATGGGGTTGGGGATGGCGGTTTGCAAACGCGTCACCTCTGCGGCGGCTTCAGCCTCGCGGGCTTCTGCTTCCTTCACGCGTGCCTTGAGCTCGTTGGAGCCTTCCAGAAGCGCGGGGCGCTCTTCTGGGGAAGCCTGGCCAATCTTCTTGCCAAAGGCTTTCTGCTCACCGCGCAGCTCATCGGCGGCTTGGATGGCGGCTCTGCGTGCCTCGTCGGCTGCGAGCAGCTGGTCGACCAGGGCCGGGTCTTCACCGCGGGCTACCTGGGAGTTGCGGACGTGGTCCGGGTTTTCGCGCACTAGCTTGAGATCGATCACACCTTGCAACTCTACCGTTTTGCTCGTTTAATCTACTGCCATGGTTTCCTCTACTGCTTCCGGCAGCTCTTCCCGCACCGCTTTGAGGCGCGCTTTTACTATTGCGACGCTGGCGGGTGCGGTTGCTGCAGGCGCGTTTTCGTGGGAGAGCTCGAGCGTGCCAATGCCGGGTGAGCAGGCGAATCAGGCCATGTCTTTTACGTCCGCTGACGCTGGCTCCTGCTTGACGTGGGACGTTGCCGAGGACGGTTCGGTGGCCAACTTCCAACAGGCTGATTGCGCTGGTCCGCACCGTTTTGAGGTGGCGCTTCGGGAGGATTTGGGCACCTACCCTACCTCTGAGTTTGGCCCGGATGCGCCGATGCCAAGCACCACCCGCCAGGCGCAGTTGCGTGAGGAGCTCTGCGGCGCCGCTGCACTGCGTTACCTGGAGGGTCGTTTTGACCCGGCGGGACGTTTCTCCGTCGCGCCGATTTTGCCGCCTGCGAGTGCGTGGGCGCAGGGCGATCGCACCATGTTGTGCGGTTTGCAGGAGACGGACCGCGCGGGTGGGGTGGTGATGACCAGCGGAAAGGTGGCTGATCAGGACCAGGCGCGTGTGTTTTCCCCGGGCCAGTGCGTGGCGGTGGATGCCTCGAGTTCGCTGACTGCCGTTGATTGCGCGCAGCCGCACCAGGTGGAGGTGACGTCCACGGAGAACCTGGCAAATGTGTTCCCGGACCACACGCCAAGTGTTGAGGAGCAGGATCGCCACTTGGCGGATGTGTGTACCACGGCCGCGCAGGATTATTTGGGCGGTGAGGAAAATCTGTACCGCATCACCTTGCAGCCGTTTTGGACCACGCTGAACCCGATTTCCTGGGATGGTGGATCGCGCAGCGTGAACTGTGCGCTGGTGTTTTCGCGCCCGGAGGGTGGTTTCGCTGAGCTGACTGGTTCAGCTACGCAGGGCAGGGAGCATTTGCTTATCGACGCCGCGCCGCCCGCCGAACGCCCCGACCGCCGACCCCTGCGCGAGGCGCAGCCAAGCGAGCCGCAGCAGAACTAGGCAAGCACATGATGGAACCGGTAAGCCAGCAAGAGTTCGAGGACATGATCAATGACGCGCTGGATACGATCCCCGAGGAGTTCGCCCGGCACATGACCAACATGGTGGTCTTGGCCAGGGATTTCAACGAGGATGAGCCAACGCTTTTGGGTCTGTTTGAGGGCGTGCCGCTGACAGAGCAGTACGCGAACCACACGGGCTTTTTGCCGGATGCGGTCTTTGTGTACAAAGACGCGCTGGAGGCAATCTGTAAGGACGTGGAAGAGCTACGCCATGAGGTGAAGGTGACCGTCCTGCATGAGGTCGGCCACTACTTCGGCCTTGAGGAGCATGAGCTTCATGAATTGGGGTGGGGGTAGTGGCCCCATTCCACAACGTCCCAGTCGCCGAAGGGGCGTGAGGGGTCGCCGGTGTTGAGAACGACCCACTGGCAGTTGTTCAGGTGGGATTGTTCGGCGTATTCGGCGCTGACTCCGCGTTCAAAAGCGGCGTTGGCGGCAAAGGCGCGGATCGCCCCGCCGTGGGAGACGGCAACCGTGGTTCCACCCAGTTCCAGGTAAGGCGCAAGACCTGCTTTGTAGCGGGTGAGGAAGGTATCTAGCGTGTCGCCCCCCTCAATAGCGGCTTGGAGATTGCGCTGGTAGAAGCCCCGAAACGCGGTCAAGTACGCGGTGTGCGCTTCGCGGGAGTTGAGCATCTCCCAACGCCCAGCGTTGACTTCCTGCAGGCCGGCAACCGCCGGGATCTCACCGAACACTTCACCGAAGCCAAGGGCGGCGGTTTGGCGGGCTCGCAACGCTTCGGAGGAGATCACGCGGGTAACGTTGAAGCGCTCCATGATCGCCTGGCCGGCCTCGCGGGCTTGTTGCTGTCCCAGGTCCGTCAGCGCGGCACCCGGCAGCTGGGTGTCTAGTTTGCGCTCAACGTTGGAAAACGTCTGTCCGTGTCGCAGCAGAATCAGCATCGCGGCCACGCTCCCAAAAAGCGCGACCAGGTGGCGCGCTGCTCAACGGCGGCAACCGCTTCGGCTACCTCGGCATCCTCAATATGCCCGACCAGTTCAACGAAGAAGTTGTAGGTGTTGGCCACGGTGCGGGTTGGGCGCGACTCAATGCGCGACATGTCCACGCCGCGCGAGGCGAACTCCTGCAGCATGGCCACCAGCGTGCCGGGCTGGTTGGGCGTTTGGAAGACCAGGGAGGTGCGGTCGCGGCCCGTGCGCGCCGGCAGTGGTGCGTCCTCGGGTCCGACTAGCACGAAGCGGGTTCGCGCGGTGTCCATGTCCGCCACGCCGCGGGCGTGTACCTCCAGGTCAAACAGGTCGGCGGCGCGCTCGGGAGCGGCGGCTACGTCGGCTTCCCCGTCCGCAACCATGCGCGCGGCCGCAGCATTCGACGTTGTGGGCACAAACTGCACGCCCGGCAAGTGCTCGCCAACCCAAGAACTCACTTGGGTGTGGGCGACGGGGTGGGTGGACAGCGTTGTGGCGTCGGCAAGCAAAAAGCCCTTGCGGGTCATGATGGCAAACGCGATGCCCAGCTCAGTTTCGCCGAGGATGCGCACGCCGGGGGCGACGAGTGCGTCGGAGGTGCTGGTCACGGCGCCGTCGACGGAGTTTTCAATGGCAACCACGGCCCGATCGGCGGTTCCAGTGCGCACCGCATCGAGTGCGGCGGCGGGCGAATCCACCGGCACATACTGCGGGTCGGGCAGGTCGAAGGCGCGCGCGGCCTGCTCCGTAAACGTGCCCGCGGGGCCCAGATAGGCAATTGAGGTCATGCGCATAAGCCTAACTGCAGTTCATGGGCGCTAGCATTGCCGCATGCGCGAGCGCGTAAAAGTGGAGATTCTCATTGTCCTTGCCGTCACCTTCGGCACCGCAGGGCTGCGGGCGGGGCTTCGGCTTATCGACGCCCTCCTGAGCGCCCCCTTAAACCAACAAACCACCGTCTTGGTGGACGCCCAATCCTCCGTGACCTGGATGGATCTGGCGCTGCAGCTGACCTCGGCGCTGGTGTTGGTGTCCTGGGGCGCACTCGCCTGGTACCTGCTGTGGGTTGATGATCCGGCGCGCTTTCGCTGGCGCTGGCCGCGTATGAGCGATTGGGGTTGGGGCGCAGGCTTGGCTGCCCTGATCGGCCTTCCCGGCCTGGCGTTTTACGTTGCGGCAGTGCATCTGGGTTTGAGCAAAGTGGTTGTGCCGGCCACAGATGCGGTGCAGGTCCCGACCTCGCTGTTATGGGCGTTTGCCAACGGCTTCGGCGAGGAAATCGTGGTGGTGATGTATGTGATGACGCGCCTTGTCCAGCTTGGCTGGAAACCCTGGCAGGTCATCGCTGCCTCGTCCGTCCTGCGCGGCTCGTACCACCTCTACCAAGGCATTTCCGCAGGTGTTGGCAACATCGTGATGGGCGTGGTGTTCTGCGCGTGGTTCGCCCGCACCGGCCGAGTATGGCCGCTGGTCATCGCCCATTTTCTTATCGACGCCACCGCCTTCACCCTCTACCCCATCCTCGATTTGAGCTGGCTCGGGATTTAAGGGGGCTTGGATACTGCGCGCTATCGCAGCGAGTTGAACAGGGCCTGGGCGCCTGCGTCGTCCCAGACGGCGACGTTGCCTACGTCTGTATCCATGAAGTCATAAATCGGGATCGTTTCCGTGCGCACCCCGCCGCGCATGGCAAGCGCTACTCGCGCAAGGTGCCACACGTGGTCGCTTTGATCCACGGTGAACATCGCAGGCGTGGTCCACATCAACGGGATCATGCGGAAGGGGTTGAGCAGCGTTGCAGGGGACATCACCCTGCTCATGACTGCGGCTAGGAACTCACGCTGGCGCACCACACGGTCCAGGTCCCCCAGCGCGGTTGCACGTGTTCGCACGTAGCCTAGGCCGGTCGCACCATCCATCTTCTGGCAGCCCGGCGCGAGGCTGATGTTTGCCAGCGGGTCCGTGATCGGCTCGGCAACGCAGATCTCTACCCCACCAACTGCGTCCACAACGTTGGCCAGCCCACCCATGCCAATCTCTGCGTAGTGGTCAATGCGCAGGCCAGTGGCTTGCTCCACGGTCTGCACCAGAAGCGGTGCGCCACCGTAGGCGAACGCGGCGTTGACCTTGTCGTAGCCATAGCCGGGCACCTCAACGTAACTATCGCGCGGGATGGACACCAGCGTTGCCTGCCCGGCGCGCGGGATATGCATCAACATGATGGTGTCGGTGCGGGTGGAGCCGACATCGCCACCCGTGCCTAGGCGGTCGATCTCTTCCTGGCTCAAACCCGTACGCGAGTCCGAACCGACGAACAGCCAGTTCGTCCCAGCCGTGTTTGCCACCTGTTGCGTGGGCATGGCTTGGGTGCGGGTCAGGCGGGCGTCTGCAAGCAGCATGCCCACTACGGTGAGCACGAGGACGGTGAGGATGATCAGGCTGCCGCAGCCGAAGCAGCCTGGGCGCTTGCGGCGGCTGCGTTTTGGCCGCGGGCGGGGTTTCGGTTTGGGCTGCGGGCGCTCGTGGACCTGCATGGGGACGGGCTCGCGGCGTTGCTGCACCGGCCGGCGCTGTGCCGGTCGTTGCTGCACCGGGCGCTGCGCTGGTCGTTGCGGCAGCTCGTCGGGCATGATCTGGCGCGCACGCTGCTCGTGTGGAGTGCGACGCGGCTGATATTCAGTGGACCGGTATTCCGAGGTCCGCCGGGAGGCGTCACCGCTAGCGTCGCGGCGACGCACTGGCCTGCCGTAGCGGTCCAGCAACGGCTTGCCATCTTTGCCGTAGACGTACTGGCTACGGTCCTCCCGGTTATCCATGGCCTAGAAGTCTAGACCTCGCGGGCACATCCCCGCGAGAGGCAACTACCGCTGCTCAACGCTAGAGGCAGTGGAAGCTGCGCTAGGCCAGGTGCCGTTGGCAACCATCTGCGCCTTGCGCTCCTCCCAGAAGTTGGCGTTCTGGATGCCCAAGGCCTCCGGGTCGAACTGCGGGTCCAGGCCGGCCTTCTTCTGGCGACGGTAGTCCCACAGGCACTTCATGGCCGGGACCTGCAGGAAGAGGATAGCCACGATGTTGAGCCATGCGGTGGCGCCCACACCGATATCGCCAAGCGCCCACGCCGTGCCTGGGGTGGTGGTTGCGCCGACAAACACGGCAACAACGATCAGGACACGCAGCAGCCAGATGATGGCGGTACGAGCGTTCTCGTTCTTTACCCAGCGGTTGAGGTAGGTGAAGTTCACCTCTGCCATGTAGTAGTACGCAAGCACGGTGGTGAAAGCGAAGAACATAATTGCCAGCGCCACAAACGTCGGACCGAAGCCACCAGCCAGCGTGTTCAGGCCTTCCTGGACAAAGCCGGGGCCGACGGGGATGTCGGCGGGCAGGGAGCCCTCATAACGCGGGGTGCCCTCCTCAGTCTGGTTCTCAAACACGCGGTACATGTCGGTGGAGATGATGATGAACGCGGTAGCGGAGCAGACAAACAGGGTGTCAATGTAGACCGCGAAGGACTGCACGAAACCCTGCTTTGCCGGGTGGGAAACTTCAGCGGCAGCAGCGGACTGCGGCCCGGTGCCCTGGCCGGCCTCGTTGGAGTAGATGCCTCGCTTCACGCCCCATGCGATGGCGGCGCCGAGCATGCCGGAGAAGATTGCCTCCTGGTCAAAGGCGGAGCGGAAGATCAGGCCGAAGACCTGCGGGATCTCAGATGCGTTCACGAACAAGATCACGATTGCCAGGATGATGTAGATCGCCGCCATGAACGGCACGACCATGGATGCGAAGTTAGCAATGCGCTTGACACCTCCGATGATGATGAAGCCCAGCAGGATCGCCATGATCGCTGCAGAGATCCACACGTTGATTCCCCACGCGTTCTCCACTGCGGCGGCCACACCGTTGGCCTGGATGCCGGGCAGGAAGTAGGAGGTTGCCAGAATCATGGAGATGGCGAAGATGATGGCGTAGACCAGCGCGAACGGCGCTGCCTTGGTGTGGGAGTAGGCCTTCTCAATGTAGTAAGCCGGACCACCGCGGTACTCGCCAGTATCGCGGTCTTTTTCCTTGTAGATCTGCGCCAGGGTGCACTCCACGAAGGAGGTCGCGGAACCCAAGAACGCCACGATCCACATCCAGAACACGGCACCCGGACCGCCGAATGCGATCGCGGTGGCCACACCGGCAATGTTGCCCACGCCGACACGGCCGGCAAGGGAGATCATCAGGGATTGGAAGGAGGAAATGCCAGCCTCTGAGCTTTCGCCGTGGCGAAGCTGCTTGAGCATGTCAGGGATGCAGCGCAGCTGCATGAACAGGGTCACTGCAGTGAAGTACACACCTGCGCCAAGACAGAGGTACACCAGCCATTGGGACCAGATGATCCCGTTGAGGGTATTGATAAATGCTTCCACGGACGCTCCTTAAGTATCCAGGCGTTACGTATCGGGGAATACGTATTTAGAGAATGTAGGCCATAACTGTGTGCCGCGGGTCACATTGGGGAAAATTTCTTTGTCTCGGTCACCAGACTGATGCATTTCACAACCCATTACATTCGTGACCTACTTCACGAGACAATCGGGAAACCCTGTGAAAGGAGTCCGTCCGTGGAAAACCACCACCAGCAAATTCACCGCAGCAAACTGCGCCCGGCCTATAACGTGAAAAACATCCCCGCGATGTCGGAAGCGCAGATAGACGCCGAAACAAACCCAACAGCAACTGACTCTGGCCCCGTCCACGCGCCGCATCTGTGGCGTTTATTCCTCTACTCGGGCATTGGCATTTTCGCCTTCTTCATCCCATTTACCGTTGGGGAAAAGAAGACGATTCTGTTGGACCACATTGTCAGCTGGATTATTGCCACTCTTGGCCCTGGCACCGGCTATCTCGCTCTTGCGGCCATCGTTGCGGGCACGATTTACCAGTTCGTCTCCGGCCGTTGGAAGGAAGATTACGCCCGCACGATCTTCGCCTTCCTCTCCATACTTGCGGTGGTGCTGTGCGCAATGCTGGTCTTCAACTTCGGCCCAGCGTTTCTGCACAACCCGGACATTGGCCCGTTCATTCTGAACAAGCTCGTGATTTCGGTCGGCCTGTTGATTCCGGTTGGCGCGATCTTCCTTGGCCTGCTGGTTGGCTTCGGACTCATGGAATTCATCGGCGTGATGGTGCAGCCGATTATGCGCCCGGTGTTTAAGACGCCGGGTAAATCCGCCGTCGACGCCGTCGCCTCGTTCCTCGGCTCCTATTCCTTGGGCCTGTTGATTACGGACCGCATGTATAAGTCCGGCAACTACAACGGCAAGGAAGCCTCCATCGTCGCCGCGGGCTTTTCCACGGTGTCTGCAACGTTCATGGTCATCGTTGCCAAGACGCTTGACCTGATGGATTACTGGCTGACGTATTTCTGGCTGACCTTTATTATTACGTTCATTGTCACCGCGATCATGGTGCGCATTCCTCCCATTAGCCGGATGTCTGAGGACTACTATCCTGGCGCGCAGCCGCACCCAGAGCAGCAAATCAGCGGCAACCGTGTAAGCGCTGCGTGGAATGAGGCGAAGCGTGAGTTGGCGCGCGCGGAGTCCCTGCCGAAGGTGCTGTGGGTAAATTTCCGCGACGGGTTGACCATGGCGGTGCAGGTGATCCCGGGCATCATGTCCGTGGGTGTGATCGGTCTGACGCTTGCCACCTACACGCCGGTATTTAAGGCGCTTGGCGTGGTGTTTTACCCGGTGGTGTGGCTGCTTCGCCTGCCTGACCCGTGGGCGACTTCCGGCGCGCTTGCCTCCGGCCTTGCAGAGATGTTCCTGCCCGCCACGCTGATCGCTGGCACCGACAACATGGTGCTCAAATTCACCGTTGCGGTGGTGTGCGTGAGCCAGATCTTCTTCTTCTCCGCGATGGTGCCGGCGGTGCTGGCCACCGACATTCCGCTGAATGTGACCAAGATAGTCGTGATCTGGTTCATCCGGGTGGTGCTCACGGTGGTCATTACCGTGCCGGTTGCGCACTTAGTGTTCTAGGGGCTTTTTGCTTATCGACGCCACGTGGCAAGCCCCCACAATCGCCTCTATAAGCCGCGCCGCCACCTTGGCGGTGCGCCCATCAATGTCGTAGGTGGGGTTGAGCTCAACCACGTCCACCAAACGAACGCGTCCGGTGGATGCGACGGCTTTCACCATGGCGTAGACCTGCTCCAGCGCAACGCCCAGGCCAGCGGGGGCGGATACGCCTGGTGCCACCCATGCCGGCAGCAGGTCCAGATCAATGCTCAGGTGGATCGGCTTGTCACCGGCCACGGACTCAAGCGCCTGATCGGCCGCCTGCTGCGGCGAAAGGCCAAGTAGCTCCTCATCCAGCACTACGCGCACGCCGAGTTCTTCGGCGGTATCAAACAGCACCTTCGTGTTGTTCGGCTTGGAAATGCCAATGACTGAGTAGTCGAAGGCTTCTTTGCCCACGAGATCAGCAATTTGCAGAAATGGCGTGCCCGAAGTCGGCTGGTCTGCTTGGCGCAGGTCAAAGTGCGCATCAAAGTTCACAATCTGCAGGTTCCCTAGCGCCTCGTAGGCACCGCGGTGGGAGGCAAATGACGTCTCGTGGCCACCGCCCAGCACAACGACAAGGTTGCCTGCGGCGATGAGGTCGCGAACGGTATCGCTGAGTTCGCGCTGGGCGGATTCGAGGTCGGTGCCGTGGGTGGAGATATCGCCAGCGTCGGCAAGCAAAAAGGGCTCTTGGACCGCAAAACCACTCAGCGCGGCGCGAAGGGCGGCCGGGCCAGCGGCAGCGCCAACGCGGCCTTCGTTGCGACGAACCCCCTCGTCAGAGCAAAAACCAACCAAGGCAACCCCGCTGGTAGGGGTGCTGGATGTGACAATGTGGTGCCATCGCGGACCGTCTGCGCGGCCCTGCCACACCGAACCTGTGCTTGCTGCATTCATGCGGCACAGCTTATACACGCAGATATACTTGCGCGCTATGACGGAAAAGCCTCAGGTACCCGCCGCACGCAACGTGCTGCGCATCCTGACGCTGCTAGCAAGCACGGACACACCGATTTCCGCGCGGCGCATCATGCACGAGCTCGACCTACCACGCTCAACCACCTACCACCTGCTGCGTGAACTGGAAGATTCCGGATATGTGGTTCATCTTGACCACCCCAGCACCTACGGCTTGGGGTTGGCGGCGTACCAGATGAGCCAGGCGTACACCACGCAGCAGCCCTTGGTGCACATGGCGGCAAAGTCCCTGGAGAAGATCGCTGCGATGGCGGGCGGCTCCACCCATCTCTCGCGCCTGGCGGGCACGGAAGTGCTCTACCTCCACGAAGCACGCGCGCCCGGCGCGGTCTCCCTTGTCACCGTGAAGGGGGTGCGGCTGCCGGCACTGCGTACCGCCTCCGGGCGTGCAATGTTGGCACACCTGCCGGAGTCTGAGCTGCGCGCCATTTTTGCCACCTCTGAAAACCGGCCGCTCTACAAAGACCTGCAGGAACAGCTGGAACAGGTGCGTGAGCGCGGCTGGTCCACCGAGATCGAAGAGGTTGCCCGCGGCCAAGAAAGCATTGCCGTTGCCGTGCTTGATCACCTCCAGCGGCCGGCCGCTGCGGTTGCTGTCACATTCCCTCTTTGCAACGATGACGCGAAGAAACAGCAGCTTGTGGACGCTTTGAAAGAAACTGCAGAAATTTTGAAGCAGAAGTTCTTTGATAAACGCTAGAGTTTGGCACATGAACCAGACCACCACTGTGCAGGTAGGCATCGGCGCACTCAGCATCGCAGATGTTGTGGCCGTTGCCCGTGAAAACGCCAAGGTTTCCATTGACCCTGAGGCCATTGCAGCAATTGCAGAAACGCGTGCGCGCGTTGAAGAACTCGCGGAAGACCCCACTCCGGTCTACGGCATCTCCACCGGCTTCGGCGCACTTGCCCGCCGCCACATCCCGCACGAACTGCGCGAGCAGCTGCAGGTGTCGCTCGTGCGCTCCCATGCTGCGGGCTCTGGCCCTGAGGTGGAGCAGGAAGTGGTGCGCGCCACCATGCTGCTTCGTTTGTCCACGCTGTGTACCGGGCGTACCGGTGTGCGTCCCGTCGTGGCGGAAACCTACGCTGCAGTCCTGAACGCTGGCATCACTCCGGTGGTGCACGAGTACGGCTCGCTCGGCTGCTCGGGTGACCTGGCGCCGCTCGCGCACTGCGCGCTCGCGCTGCTTGGTGAGGGCGACGTGCGTGTCGGCGGCGGCCCAATCGTCAGCGCCGCCGAAGCCCTGGCAGAGGCGGGTATTGAGCCGCTGGTGCTCCAGGAGAAGGAAGGCCTGGCGCTGATCAACGGCACCGATGGCATGCTGGGCATGCTGTGCCTGGCCATTACGGACCTGCGCGAAGCAGCGAAGGTTGCCGATATTGCGACCGCAATGACGGTGGAGGGGCTTACCGGCACGCTCACCGTGTTTGCCGATGACTTGCAGCAGCTGCGCCCGCACCCGGGCCAGGCAGATGCGGCGTACAACATTCGCACCGTTGCGGATGGCTCGGAGATCCTCGCGCGTGCCGCTGAGGAGTTCCGTCAGAAGCAGGTCCAGGACGCCTACTCGGTGCGCTGCGCACCCCAGGTCGCGGGCGGTTTCCGCGACACCGTCGACCACGCCGCGCTGGTGGCTTCGCGCGAGCTGGCCTCCGCAATTGACAACCCGGTTGTAGCCCTGGACGGGCGCGTGACCTCCAACGGCAACTTCCACGGCGCACCCGTTGCGTACGTCTTCGACTTTTTGGCGGTGGTGGTGGCGGATTTGGCGTCCATTAGCGAAAGGCGCACCGACCGCTTCCTGGACACCGCACGAAACCGTGGACTGAACGCGTTTCTTGCGGACGACCCGGGCGTGGACTCCGGCCACATGATCGCGCAGTACACCGCCGCGGGCATTGTCAGCGAGCTGAAGCGCTGCGCCATGCCGGCCTCGGCCGATTCCATTCCTTCCTCCGCAATGCAGGAGGACCACGTGTCCATGGGCTGGGCGGCAGGCCGCAAGCTGCGCCGCGCCGTCGACGGGCTGCAGCGCGTACTGGCAATTGAGATCCTCACAGCTGCGCGCGCGTTGGACATGCGCGACGGCGCCTGCGCACCGGGCACCCAAGCCGCGGTTGACCTGCTGCGCACCCGCGTGGAGGGCCCGGGCACGGACCGCTTCCTCGCACCCGAGATCGCACACGCCGTGGAGCTGGTGCAAAGCGGCGAGTTTGTCACGGCCGTCGAGGCCGCAGTCGGCGAACTGCGCTAGCCATTCGCGGGCGTCTCGCATGCCAGACTAATCGACGCCACGACCCCTGTCGGTTCCCACGTGAGGACATTAATCTGCCCTCATAGTGACCCAAACCACAGTCCGAACCGAAGGAGTCGTCCATGTCGAAGAACTGGTCCGAAGGCGCACGCGAAGTCCGCTCACCACGCGGCACCGAACTGACAGCAAAGTCCTGGCAAACCGAGGCTCCGCTTCGCATGCTGCACAACAACCTCGACCCTGAGGTTGCGGAGCACCCGGATGAGCTGGTGGTCTACGGCGGCACCGGGCGTGCGGTGCGTAGCTGGGAGGCGTTTGACGCGATCGTCGATACGCTGAAGGACCTCGAGTCCGACGAGACGCTCTTGGTCCAGTCCGGCAAGCCGGTCGGTGTGTGGAAGACCAACGAGTGGGCGCCGCGCGTGCTCATTGCCAACTCCAACCTGGTGGGCGACTGGGCGAACTGGGAGCACTTCCGCAAGCTCGAAGACGAGGGTCTGATGATGTACGGCCAGATGACGGCCGGCTCCTGGATTTACATCGCCACCCAAGGCATTCTGCAGGGCACGTTCGAGACTTTCGCTGCTGTGGCGAAGAAGCGTTTCAACGGCACACTCGCCGGCACTTTGACGCTGACCGGCGGCTGCGGCGGCATGGGTGGCGCACAGCCGCTGTCCGTCACCCTCAACGGTGGTGCGTGCTTGATTGTGGATGTGGATGAGACGCGCTTGAAGCGCAGGCAAGCAAAGCGCTACCTGGACGAGGTAACCACTGACATTGAGGAAGCAATCACGCTGGTCACCGAGGCGAAGAACGAGAAGCGTGCGCTGTCCGTCGGCCTGGTAGGCAACGCTGCCGAGGTGTTCCCGGAGATGCTGCGCCGCCACCGCGCAGGCGAGCTAACCGTGGACATTGTCACCGACCAGACGTCTGCACACGACCCGCTGTCCTACCTGCCCACCGAGCACACCGTGGAGGAGTGGCACACTGAGGCCGCCGCTGACCCGGTGACCTTTACCAAGAAGGCCCGCGAGGCGATGGCCGTGCAGGTCCAGGCGATGGTGGAGTTCCAGGACGAGGGCGCTGAGGTGTTTGATTACGGCAACTCCATTCGTGATGAGGCCCGCAAGGCCGGCTACAACCGCGCCTTCGAGTTCCCCGGCTTCGTCCCGGCCTACATCCGCCCGCTGTTCTGCGAGGGTCTTGGGCCGTTCCGTTGGGTTGCGCTGTCCGGCGATCCGGAGGACATCAAGGTCACTGACCAGGCCATCAAGGAGGCGTTCCCGGACAACGAGCACCTGCACCGCTGGCTGGATGCGGCCGATGAGTACGTGGAGTTCGAGGGCCTGCCGGCACGTATTTGCTGGCTGGGCTACGGCGAGCGCGCCAAGGCCGGCGTGATCTTCAACAACCTGGTCAAGGAGGGCAAGGTCAAGGCACCGATTGTTATCGGCCGCGACCACCTGGACTCCGGTTCCGTGGCCTCTCCTTACCGCGAGACCGAGTCCATGCTGGACGGCACCGATGCGGTGGCGGACTGGCCGCTGCTCAACGCCATGACCGCTGTTGCTGGCGGAGCGACCTGGGTGTCCATCCACCACGGTGGTGGCGTGGGCATGGGCCGTTCCATCCACACCGGCCAGGTCACGGTGGCGGACGGCACCGAGCTTGCAGAGGCGAAGCTCAAGGCTGTGCTCACCAACGACCCGGGTATGGGTGTTATCCGCCACGTGGACGCTGGTTACACTCGCGCTAACGAGGTCGCTCAGGAGCGCGGCGTGCGCATCCCGATGCAGTTCAACGCCCGCGACTAGCCCCCCCCAACCACCCAACGAAAGGTATCCATGCGCACCTTTATTACCGGTATTTCTGAGCTGCGGACCGTCTCTGAGCTGGGCACGATCAAGGGAGCCGCCTTGCTTATCGACGCCGACGTGATCACCTGGGTCGGCCCCACCGACGAAGCCCCCGCGGAGGCCAAGGACGCGGATGAAACCGTGGATGTTGGTGGGCGCGCGGTGTTGCCGGGTTGGGTGGATTCGCACACGCACATGGTGTTCGACGGCAACCGCGCCCAGGAGTTCGAGGCCCGCATGGCCGGCGAGTCCTACGCAGCTGGTGGGATCGCGGTGACTATGGAGGCCACCCGCTCCGCTGGCGAAGAGCGCCTGGATAAGTTGGTGGCGCAGCGTGTGGCCGCAGGTCATGCGGGTGGTACCACCACCTTTGAGACGAAAACCGGCTACGGCCTCAACGTTGAATCTGAAGCGGAAGCAGCACGTGTGGCCGCCCGCCACGTAGATGAGGTGACGTTCCTGGGCGCACACCTGGTGCCGCCGGGAGCGGATGCTGAAGAATACATCGAAGAAGTTGTCGGCCCGATGCTGGACGCGGTGAAGGACCACGTGCAGTGGATCGACGTGTTCTGTGAGCACGGCGCGTTCAATGAGGAGCAGTCACGCCGCGTGCTTGAGGCCGGCAAAGCCCTCGGCCTTGGCATTCGCGTGCACGGCAACCAGCTGGGCCAGGGCCCGGGTGTAAAACTTGCCGTGGAGATGGGCGCGGCCAGCGTGGACCACGTCAATTACATCTCTGATGAGGATGTGGCGCTGTTGGCCGGATCGGATACCGTGGCCACGCTGCTGCCAGCCTGTGACCTGTCCACGCGCGAGGATCTCGCGCCGGCGCGTCGCCTGGTGGACGCGGGTGTGACCGTCGCCATCGCATCCAACCTCAACCCCGGTACGTCCTTTACGTCTTCGATGAACTTCTGCGTGACCACCGCGGTGCTGCAGCAGTACCTCACCCTCGACGAGGCCATCGAGGCCGCAACCACCGGAGGGGCTAAGGCGTTGCTGCGCCACAACGTCGGCGACGGCAAAGACCCCCAGGGCCGTCCGGCCAAGGGCACGTTGGTGCCTGGCGCGGCCGCGGACCTGCACATCCTGGATGCGGAAAACGCCATCAACCTGGCCTACCGCCCGGGCATGCCGATTACGTGGCAGACCTGGGTAGCGGGCAAGAAGGTCTACGGCTAGATAGTCACCTGGCGGGACTTGATGTTGTCCAGCTGCTTGCGCTCATCGGCGTTGAGCTGGGCATCGGATGCGTACTCTGTTTCGATCGCCTTGTTCAGCGTCACCAGCGCATCAACGTAGGAGGCTGCGTCTACAGACGGGTCCAGGTCCCACACCGGCACGACCACACCGTGGGTGCGGAAGGCGCCGGCGAACTTGGTGCCCTCGCCCAGGTTCAGCTCACCACGGGCCGCGATGCGTGCCAGGGCGTTGAGCATCTGGTTTTCGTTCTCTTCCGGACGCACCCAACGGATGTGTGCCTTGCCGCCGCCCGGGTTAACCCACCACGCGGTACCCGGAACGTCTGCCTTGACCTGAGTGGAAGGAAGCACAGCGTCATTCGCGCGGGCCATTGCCTGACGGATCTCAGGGCTGACCTCAGTGCCCTCGGCAAACCACCAGCCGAAGTCCTGGTGTTCGGTGATGGAAAGGGTCGCGTCAGCGCTAATAAGCGAAGAGAGCTCCGGCTGCGAACCATCCGCAACCGTAGAGCCCAGCGTGGCGCCCGGCTCAGCATCAAGCACCCAGTTCAGGGCGTACGCCAAGTCACGGTGCGGGTTCTGGGAGTGGGACTGCACCTGCAGCGCAACGAAACGCTCACTACCCTGGTCTTCTGGGCGGACCATGGCCGCGCCAGCGCCCGGCAGCACCGTCACAATGTTGACCGGGGTGCCTTTGACCTCTACCTTTGCCACGGCAGACGGGACGAACTCCTGCAGTGCAATCAGGTCCGTCTCCATTGCCAACCCGCCGTACGGGCGCGGGTCCTTTGCAAACTGTGCGCGCTCAGCGGCGCGTGCCGCAAGCTTCGCCTCGCGGCGGCTCATGCCCTCGGGCAGAACCTCTTTCTTCTTGGACTTCTTTGGTTTCCTAGGTGCCATGCTTGGAAATCGTACCTAGTGTTCCTCGCGCGGTGACGCAAGCGTCTCCAACGCGAGGTCTGGCAGGTCCGTCGCTAAAACATCCACGCCGTGTTCGGCGCACCACAGCATCTGCCGCGGCGTGTTCACCGTCCAGGTGTAGGTGCGCACCCCCAGGCGCCCAATCAGCGCAGGTTTTGCATTGAGCCTGACTATGGACGGCCCAAGGCCCACCGGCGCTCCCGGCAACCACCAGGTGCGCGGGCGCAATAGAAAATAGGTATCCAACAGTGGCGCCCTCTTGCGGAAGTAGCGCACCGCGTTGCGTGAAAACGAGATGATATGGATCCGGTCTGATTCATCCAAGCCGTGGCGGCGAAGCTCCTGCAGCGTACGCTTTTGCACTTCGGAGTTGAAGCGGTTGTGTTTGATCTCCACGTAGAGGTGGTGGTCCGGATAGTTGGCAAACATGGCCAGCAGGTCACTAAACGGCATGAGTCCATCGCCGCTGCTTACTGGGTCATGCGCTACTACGAGTTGCCCGCCCCGTGTCAGGCGTACGTCACACTCCACGCCGTGGATGGGTAGCTCGAAGGCAGCCTTGAAAGCTTCAGGGGAGTTGTCATCAAAACGGCCCGAGAACCCGCGGTGGGCAACAATCAGTGGCCGCGTCGTTTCCATCACCTCACCCAGGGTACGGATATTTGAAACAATAAGGGTCATGCTTGAAAAGCTCACCGCATCACTGCGAAACGCACGACGTAGATACTCCGTGAGCCGCGACGGCCTACTCGCCGTGCCTATTGCGGGACTGCAGACGTTTGCGGACCTTTCGCCGGTACTGCGCGTGTATGGCCTGCAGCGCCTGCCCAGCAGTTTCCGTGCGGGCGCGGTGGGTGCGGAGGTGGCAACGTGGGGTGCGATCGCGCCGTCGCTTTTGCCGCACAAGCTGACGTTCACCGCCGCTAATGTGGCGTTTTTGCAGGGTATCGGTCATGCGGTGGCGACCGGTGTAGCGCGTGCGGCGGCCCCTGGCACGAAGCGTCGCCTGCCGGACCCGTTGCCGCTGCCGGTGCGCGTGGGCATGACCGCGGTGACCACGGGTGCGATTGGGATGGCGATTTCCCGGCGCGCCCGCCAGGAGAAGCTGGTGGAGGTTGAAGGCACCTACTCGGCCTGGGACACCATCGGCGGGCTGCTGCTTGGTACCGCAGGCTACGGCGCGATCCTTGCTGTGGGCGAGGTGGTGCAGACGTTTATTGACGCGCTCAACGCGCTGTTTGGCCGCCGCCTGCCGCCGGTGACGTCCTGGCCGCTAGCCATTGTGGGTGGCGGCGCCATCATTGTCCTGTTTGCGGACAAGGTTGTGGTGCGTCGTTTCTTCTCCCGCGCCTCGCGCCAGGCGTTGGAGCTGGACCGCGCGTTTATGCGCGGTGCGGATCGCCCTTTGGAGCCTGAGCGTTCCGGCTCCCCCGCATCCCGGGTGAGCTGGCAGTCTTTGGGGCGCCAAGGCCGTGCCACCGTCGCCGGCGGTCCCCGCGCCGAGCACCTGCGCCGCGTGCTGGGTGAGGATCAGGTGCGTGAACCGATCCGCGTGGTGGTTGGCTTGCACGACACGGACCCGGATTCCACCCCCGATTTCGAGGCCATGGCCGAAGAGGCCGTCGCGGAGATGCACCGCACCGGCGCGTTTGCACGCAGCCACATCGCGATCATGTCCGGTGCGGGCACGGGTTGGATCAATGATTTCCACACTTCGGGCTTTGAGTTTGTCACCCGCGGCGACAGCGCGATTGTGTCCATGCAGTATTCATTCCTGCCGTCCGCTTACTCCTACGTGGCGGACCACATCTCCCCGGTGCGCTCCACCCGTATTTTGGCCAAGGCGGTGCTGCGTGAGCTGGAAAAACTGGACCCCGCCACGCGCCCGAAGCTCTACCTCGGCGGTGAATCCCTCGGCGCCTATGCGGTTAGTGACGTCTTCGAGTCCGTCGACGAGTTCCTCCACGGCACCTCCGGCGGCGTGTTCACCGGTGTGCCCGGCTTCGCCCACAACCACTCGGAGCTCACCCGTGCGCGGGAGAAGGGAAGCCCGCAGCGCTTGCCGCTTGTCGACGGCGGACGCCACACCCGCTTCACCGCCCACCCCGACCACCTGCACCACGATTTCAAGGGCGATGCTTACGAGCACGAGTGGGCAGAACCGCGCTACGTGTTTGCCCAACATGCCTCCGACCCCGTGACGTGGTGGCAACCCAGTCTGTTGTGGCGCGCCCCGGACTGGCTGCGCGAACCCGGCTCGCGTGGTGTGCCCGCACCCGAGGCGCAAAAACTGGATGTGCTGCACACGCTTCGGTGGCTGCCACTGGTCACGTTCTGGCAGGTGGGCATGGACCAGCTGGCCTCCCAGGACGTGCCTTCACCGCACGGGCACAACTACCACGATGAGACGGTGGCCTACTGGAACGCCGTGGTCCACGGCGTCGACGGCGATCGTGCATTGAGCAAGGGCCAGCTGGCGCGCGCCTCACAGTGGATCCACAACGATGCGGTCAAGCTGCGCAAGCCTGCAGACGGCTTCCCTTCAAAGTACGGCTACTAACTGCCCCGCTTAGATGCCGCAGGCAACGCCTGTGGAGTGGTGCGGGCAGTAGCCGTTGGGCACCTTGTGCAGGTACTGCTGGTGCTCGTCCTCTGCCAAGAAATACTGCACGCCGTCGGTCTCAACAGAGTTGACCTCAGTGGTGATGTCGCCGTAGCCGGCGTCTTTTAAGTCCGCGCCGTACTGAGTGATCCACTCGCGGATCTGCTCGGCTTCTTGTTCCGTGTCGGTGTAAAACGCGGAGCGATACTGCGTGCCCACGTCATTGCCCTGGCGGAAGCCCTGCGTTGGGTCGTGCGCTTCAAGCGCCACCTTGACCAGCTCTTTCAAGGTGACCTTCTCCGGGTCATAGACCACCTCTACAAGCTCCACGTGGTTGGTCTGTCCCGAGCACACCTCCCGGTACGTCGGGTTCGGGGTCTGCCCGCCGCCGTAGCCCACGCTGGTGGACTCCACACCACCTAGCTGCCAGTACATTTTCTCCGCACCCCAGAAGCAGCCGATACCGATCAGGATGCGCTTCTGGCCGTCGCGCCACGGGCCGGTAATAGGCGTGCCCAACACCGCGTGCGGACGCGGGTGCGTAAGCACGGGGTCGGGACGGCCGGGGAGGGCCACGGTAGCGTCGACAAGCTTAGGCTCAGGAGCAAAAAGGAATCCCATATCTCCTATAACGACTTCGGTCACAACACTGTTCCCAAATTTTCTCTACGATGGTTGCCGTACACGAAACCGAATGAAAGGAAATGATCATGGCTGTTTACGAGCTTCCTGATCTCCCGTACGCATACGACGCACTTGAGCCGCACATCTGCGAAGAGATTATGACCCTGCACCACGACAAGCACCACGCTAACTACGTCGCTGGCGCAAACGCAGCACTCGAGGCACTTGAGGCAGAGCGCAACGGTGAGGCAAACGCCGACCGTATCCGCGCACTGTCCAAGAACCTTGCGTTCAACCTGGGTGGCCACACCAACCACTCCATCTTCTGGAAGAACATGGCACCGAACGCTGGCGGCAACCCGACCGGCGCAATCGCTGAGGCTATTGACCGTGACTTTGGCTCCTTCGAGGGCTTTAAGAAGCAGTTCACTGCAGTTGCTAACGGTCTGCAGGGCTCCGGCTGGGCAGTTGCTGGCTACGACCACGTCGCTGGCCGCCTGATCATCCAGCAGATGACTGACCAGCAGGGCAACATCTCCGTAGACTTCACCCCGGTTCTCATGCTGGACATGTGGGAGCACGCGTTCTACCTGCAGTACAAGAACGTCAAGGCTGACTACGTTGAGGCTTGGTGGAACGTTGTGAACTGGGACGACGTAAACGAGCGTTACGCAAAGGCTTCCGCATAAGTTTTTAGCGCACACGCTTGCGTTTTGGCTCAGGGAGGTCCACCATAGTGACCTATGAGAAAAGGCACCCCTGAGTACAGGCGCGCGACAGTGGCCATGCTCTTTGTGGGCTTGGCCATTTTTTCGTCTCTGTACCTGACTCAGGCGCTGCTTCCCATCCTCACCCGTGAGCTGCACACCACGCCATCAACCGCCGCGTGGACTGTCTCCGCCGCAACGGGTGCGTTGGCACTGTGCGTTGTGCCGGCCTCCATCCTGAGCGAGAAGTTTGGCCGCGGACGGGTCATGACCGTCTCCGCCGTCACCGCCACCGCGCTGGGGTTTGCCGTGGCGCTGTCACAAAACATCGAGCAGATGATCGTGCTGCGCGCACTCCAAGGCATGCTGCTGGCAGGCACACCTGCGGTGGCCATGGCGTGGCTGTCCGAAGAGCTTGACCAGCGCGACCTGCCCGGGGCGATGGGCCTCTACATCGCCGGCAACACCATCGGCGGGCTCATGGGACGCCTCATCCCCTCCTTTGTGCTCGAGGTGGCCTCGTGGCGGTGGGCTATTGCCGCCACCGCCACCGTCAGCCTTTCACTGGCGCTTGCCGCCTGGTGGCTATTGCCTGAGCAGCGCAACTTCCACGCCAAGACAAGCATCCGGCCGGGTGCGGAGTTCCGCGCGATTGCAGGCCACCTGACCAACCCGCGCATTGTGGCCCTGGCCAGCACGGCGTTTTTGGGCATGGGCGTATTTGTGTCCATGTACAACTTCTTCGGCTTCCGCGCCATCAATGACTTTGGTCTGCCGCCGTCGCTGGCGGGTCTGACCTTCCTGTTGTACTTGTCCGGCACATGGTCAAGCGCCAGGGCCGGCACGTTTGTGGGTCGCTTCGGCCGGGGTCGTGTGGTTGCTGCCGGTGCTGCCATGATGCTGGTCGGCGCCCTGATCGGTGCAAGCGCAAACCTGTGGATCACGTTGATCGGCCTGCTGATCTTCACCGCCAGCTTCTTCGCTATGCACTCCACGGCAACCGGCTGGGTGGGCCAGATCGCTGAGCGCGACCGCGCGGAAGCCTCCAGCCTGTACGTGTTCTCCTACTACATGGGCTCTTCAATCCTGGGTGCGGCAACGGGTCGCGCTTTTGAGGCGCTGCCGTGGGCAGGCTTCATGGGCGTGCTGGCCTTGTTGCTGGCGGTGCTGAGTACCGTTGCGGTGTGGTTGGCAGTGCGAGAGCGCCGTTAATCGCGCATCTGATCAATGAGCGGTACGCCCGGCGCGCCGCTAGTTAAGAAGTCGCGCACGGCGCGGGTGGCGCGGCAGTCGTCCTCGTTGTAGCGCAGCAGCATGTCGCGGGCGGCGTGGTCCCCAAGGCGCGCGGCACGCCGCAAAGCAATGGAACGCTCCCCGTCCACGTCATCGTCTTCCCAGGTAAACCCGGCTGCCGGGGCCAGCACTTTCAGGCCCAGCCCGTCGGTTCCCACCAGGTGTTTGCGTGCGTAGGCGAACACGTCGACCCACTCATCGCTGCTCAGAAACGCCGCGACCTCTGCTGCATCCACGGAGCCGAACCGCTTCGCTGAGCTGCGCATCCAGTAGTTCTCGCCTCCCGCGGCAAAGCAGTATGCCCGGAAGGTTTTGCCCGCAGAGCTTGCTGCTTGTTTGCGCTGACGCAACCACCCCCAAAACTGCCCAAAGTTTCGCTCCTCCGCCGCCGAATCAGCGCCGCCAACCTCGTCCCACGTGACAAAGGAGTAATAGCGCTGGCCATCAAACGCACCCCACAGGTAAGCGCCCTGGTCCAGGTAGGCCTCCATGTCGATATCGATCTCCACATCAGCGCGCGGGATGGTGATCTCGCCGGGGCGGCGAAGCAGCGGGATATCCTCGCGCCAGGCGCGGGCGATGGCGGAGGGTTCGCCCACGTTGGCGTCGATTAGCATCTGCACCGTGGTGATCCCCTCATCGCGCAACACGTCGCCGCGGCCGCCGGGAAGAACCAGTGAAATATCGTCCAGCTCCTCCAGGCGCGGGCGGCACAACTCCCAGAACCGGCAGGTCGCGCACTGTTTCAGGCGCTTCGGCTCAGCGGGGATCGGAGCAGTGAGTGCCTCAATCAGCGGCGGGATGAACCGCTCCACATCCCCGATGTAGGCGCGTGTGCGGTCCTGGCCAATCACGCCACCGCGGCCGGTGGCCTTGCCGTAATCGCGCAACAGCAACTCCGCGATGGCCAGGCGGTAGCCGTCCACGGTGTGGTGGCGCGGCTTCGCCGGCACCTCAAGCGGTGCGGACAACCCAAGCCGGCCAACCGGGATCATCGCCATACGCGAGGTCTCATGCGCACGCGCCACCCGGTGATTCGAGATGATCACCGGCAGGTAATCATGACCGTCGCGCACCAGCACGTCCACGTCCGCAACCACGCGCACGCCCTCAATCTGGCCCGCCAACCTGGCGTTTGTAATCACGTGTGCGCCAGCGCGAATCGCAGCGATCGTGTGCGCTGCCTGCTCCTCGTCCCCATCCGCCGGGTCCACATCAACCCGGATGAACAGCTTCCTGCGGCCATCACCCACCGCCCGCTTGGTGGGGAGGGCGTTGAGGACGAGGGCCCGTGCAGCGTCTATACGCGGCTGGCGCTCCAGCGACTCCGGCAACGGCGGGATATTCGGGTGCACCGCGCGCTGGTGGAGCCTATAGCGGCAACCCACCAGATCATTCGCACGCACTTGGGCCGGGAACATCACAATGCCCCAAATGGTACCCGTCGTGCGCGCCGTACATGGACCGTACATGGGTAAGGTGGACGCCATGGGAATTCTCAAGTCCATCCGCAAGAACAGCAAAAAGCAGCTGAAGAAGGTTGAAGCGGAAGTAAAAAAGGCCGAGGCAACCGCCCGCAAGTACTCCCGCGACGAGGCTAAGGCTGACCTGCGCATCGCACAACTGCTGGACAAGGCAGAAAAGCGCCTGCTTAAGGAAGAGCAGAAGGGGCTGAAGCGCAAGCGCAAGCACGAAAAGGACCTGGCCAAGGCGCACCTGAAGCGTATCGACGAAGCCGGCCTGACCAAGAAGAAAGCCAAAAACCTCGCCGGCGCACTGCGCGTTCTGGTTCCGGTGCTGCTGCCGCTGATCTACAAGGGTCTGACCGCTTACCAGCAGCGCGAACTGGACAACCGCGCCGCCGGCCAGCGCTAGAACCTACAGCACACCCATTTCGCGGGCGGACGCCACCGCGGAGGTACGGGAGCGCACACCCAACTTGTCATAGATATGCACAAGGTGACTTTTCACCGTGGCCTCCGACAGCATGAGCTCCGCGCCGATCTCGCGGTTGGATGAGCCGGCGGCCACCAGCTGCAGTACCTCTAGCTCACGCGGGGTGAGTGAGGAGCGCGGGGTGCGCTCACGCGTAGCCAGCTTGTCGCGCACGGTTGGTGACATCGGCACCGCCTCACCCGCGGCGCCATCCGCAACGCTTTCATCCATGCCCGCCACGGATCGGACGGCGGCGAGGAGTTCTTCCGGCGGGGCGTCTTTCAACATGTAGCCCACCGCACCGGCCTCGATGGCGCCGAGGATGTCAGCGTCCGTGTCGTAATTGGTCACCACCAGCACCTTTGGCGGGTTGGTCATGGAGCTGCGGATGGCGGCGGTGGCTTGCGCCCCCGTCATCACGCGGGTGCCCTGGGGGCCAGCACCAAAACGCAGGTCCATCAGGATTACGTCAATGCCCCCGGCCTGAGCCGTGGCAATTGCGCCTTCCGCGGTGGCTACCTCACCAACCACCATGATGTCGTCTGCCTGCTCCAACACAGAGCGCAGGCCAAGGCGCACAATCTCATGATCATCAGCCAGTAACACGCGAATCATGCCATCATCCTAACTGTCTAGTCCGAACTATCTACAGCACCGTCCACAGGCACCGCCACGGAGATTGCCGTCGGCCCGCCCGGCGCGGACTCAATGGTCAGCTCCCCGCCAAGCTCCGCGGCGCGCGAACGCATCGCATCCAACCCCAGGTGGCCAAGACCTGCGGGTTTGCCGGCTTGCGCTGCAACGTCAAAGCCCACGCCGTTATCCACAACGTCCAGGCGGATCTCCTCAGGCTCGTGCGTAAGTGTTACCCGCACGCGGCTCGCCCCCGAATGCTGCACGGCATTCGACACCGCGCCTTGGGCGATGCGCAGCAGCCCAGCCTCCACACGCATGGGCAGTTTCTGCGGCTCACCGTGGGTTTCCACCTGGATATCCATGTCGCTGGCATGCGCAAAGTCCGCGGCAATCCGCTCCAGAGCTTCGCTTATCGACGCTTCGCGCAACCCCGCCGGCGTCAACGCCGCAATCATCGCGCGAGTCTCCGCCAAGTTGTTAGACGCCGCCCGGCGTGCCGCCTCCATCCGGCGCAGCGGCTGTTCAAGCTCTTCTTCAGCCACGTCAAGGTTGCCCAAGTCCCGCTCGGCGGCGTGCAGCAGCATTTGGATAGAGGACAAGTTCTGCGCCACCGTGTCATGAATCTCGTGCGCCAAGCGTTCGCGCTCCTGCGCCACACCTGCTTCGCGTTCGGACTCGGCGAGTTGTTCGCGGGTGGACAGTAGCTCGTCGATAAGCAGAAGCCTCTCGCGGCTCACCCTGCCGATGGTGGTGAATGCATAGTTGATTGCCACCACCACAACGGCGGACAGGGCCGGGCCCATAATGCCGCCGAGGGTGAGCCCGGTGGGGATCTGGAAGATGATGGCAATGGCCAGGTCAATGGCCACAAACAGCAAACCCCGCCAATCATTAAACGCACGCAGGGAAACAAAGAACAGCAAAAACACCCAGTAGATGGCCACCGGCGAGATGGTCATGTCTGAAATCCACACCGCCGTGACCGCACTGAGCCACACCAACTTGCCCAACGTGCCCCACCGCGGCATCTCCACCATGCCGTAGAACAACAGGAACGAAAACGCGGTGACCAACACAATGTGCAGCAACGCCTCATTCAGCGGCATCCGAGCAAGCGCGAGCAGGGACACCAGCACCAAACTCACAGCCAAGACGGTCACGCCGGAGTCAATAGCTTTGTTATCTGGGATGTCTGCGGGGTCCCGCTCCAACATCACTAGTCTGGAGCTCATGCGTTTGAGACTACCCACCCTGCTCCTGTGCGCGGCCCTGGCGGGGTGCGCGGGCGGCGACAACCCCGGTTCGCCGGGTGCGCCGGATGCCACCGACGCACCGGAAGGTGTCGAAGCCGCTGAGGCTCCCGCCGGCGACGGCCTGCCGCTCGACGCGCTGCCGGGCACGGACCGCAACGGCTGGGTCGACTGCCCCTACCTGGACACGCAGTGGGTGGCAGACACCAACGGCCAGCGCGTCACCGGCGTGGGCATTGACGACCGTTTCAACCCACCCGCCTGCCAATACTGGTCCTATCCCCCAGAACCGCAGCTGACCGTGTTTGTGCGCCGCATGCCCACCGCCCAAGAAGCGATGGCGGTGGTGGACTGGGCCATGCCGATTGACACCACCGCGCCCGCCGACCAGCCCGAAGGGTGGAACGGCGGACGCC
Organism: Corynebacterium sp. HMSC30G07; assembly: GCF_001806945.1. Lineage (NCBI taxonomy): Bacteria > Bacillati > Actinomycetota > Actinomycetes > Mycobacteriales > Corynebacteriaceae > Corynebacterium > Corynebacterium sp. HMSC30G07. Next base: position 27,886 of record NZ_KV786472.1, read on the forward strand.
ACGGAGGCGGCGACGTCCCCGGCCGCCTCGGCGCCGGCTACGCGGTAGCGCACGGCGACACGGCCGTGGTGGTGTTTACCAACCAAAACGAATCCGTTAAAGCACAGCTTGTTGCGGAGCAAGTTATCGCTAACCTAGGACTGTGACTCAACCAGGGACCCAACCAGAAATCCGCGTCGCCGCCGTAGTGATCCGCAACCCCCAGGGCGCGGTGCTGTGCGTGCGCAAAAAGTCCAGCCCCCGCTTCCAACTACCGGGCGGCAAGCTTGAGGCCGGCGAATCCCCGCTGGATGCCGCACTGCGCGAAACGCTCGAAGAGGTTGGCGTGGACCTGGATAGGCACCAGCTTGGGTTCCTGGGCCGGTTTTCTGCCGAGGCCTCCAACGAGCCCGGCCATACGGTGACCTCGACCGTGTTCGCCGCCCCAGCCGGCGTGCTTGATCGCATGGGTGTCCATCCGCAGCCGGCCGCCGAGATTGCTGAGGTGGACTGGATCCACCCGGCAGATACCGCTGGTTATGAGCTTGCACCGCTGCTTGCCACCCGTATCTTCCCGGCGCTTCGCCCGCGCACACTCAAGGCGGTCGCCGTCTTCGCTGGCGCCCGTGACGCCACCGACCCCGCCACGAGCGAACTGGCCTACGCGCTTGGCAAGGCGCTTGCAGAGGCCGGCATCACCCTGGTCTACGGCGGTTCCAAGCTGGGACTGATGGGACAGGTTGCCGCCGGCGCGCATGATGCGGGTGGTCGCACCCACGGCGTGCTCACCACGCACCTGGCTAACTATGAGCTGAAGTATGACGAGCTGGATGAACTTGAGCTGGTTGGCACCATGGCGGAGCGCAAAACCCGCATGAGCGAGCTTGCGGACGGCATCATCGCACTCCCCGGCGGCGTGGGCACGCTTGATGAGCTCTTTGATGCCTGGACGTCCCAACAACTCGGCCTCAACCCCATCCCCATCGGTCTACTGGGCACCGAGTTCTGGCGCCCGCTGGCCACCATGGTGGATCACATGGTCGGCCAGGGCTTTGTGCGGGCTACGGACCGGGAGCATTTACTGCTTGACGACGCCCCCGTCAGCCTCCTCACCCGCTTCCAAACCTGGATCCCGCCAGTACCCCGCTGGATCTAAACAGCGATCTAAACTGCGACTTACACAGCGACGTCGTTGTACGGCATGAACGAGGACACCCACGGAAACACCACGTTCATAAGCAGCAGGAACACCGCCACCACAATGACGATGGTGATCAGCCATTTCACCGGCGGGGTACCGGGCAGTTTGTTCCACAGGTATGAGTACATGTCCTAGGGCCTTCCGTTAGCTTTGCGTCATCTTTCAGTCATGGCGGCGGGCAGCGCACCCTCGCCGTCTGGGGTTTTCGGCACCGCCTCCGTCTTCACCGCGTGGATAATCATGCGCTCCTTGTTGGAGAACTGCGGGTGGCACGTAGTCAACGTCAGGATGGACTCCATGCCCGGCACCACTTCCGTCGACGGGGTTTCCGGCATGGGGTTGACCACGTTGATGTCATTCGGCAGCGTGATGTGCTTGCCAAGCACTGAGGCATAGTCGCCGGTTGCTATGCGTTCGTTGAGGTCGGGTGGGAGGCACGTGGACGTCGATAAGCGACGAAGCTCCGCATCCCCCTCCATCGGCAGCACCCGGTAGGTGACCCACTGAGTCTGGGTCTCAACCACAATTGCGTCGCAGGCGTTGAGCTGGCCCAAGTCATTAAACGGCGCGCCCTTGCCCACGCGGTGGCCAGCCACGGCGAAGTTGCCGGGCTCACCAGGCATCTGCGTGCCGGGATAGCGGCCCGGGCCGGCGAGCAGCGCCGTCGGATCCACACCCTCAATGATGGCGAAGCGGTAATCCGGGCCAAAGGAGGGAATGTACATGCGGGCAAACGCATCACCCTCCGCAGGCGCGTGGACGGAGCGGGGGTTGACCCAGTTTTCCTCCCATACCTCTTCAAGCCGTGACTGCGCCTCATTCTGCATCTTGCCGGAGGCGATGTTGGTCCAAAACGACTCATAGAACGCAAAGAGCAACAGCACCGCGCCAATGGTCAGCAGCACCTCACCAATAATCTGGCCAGGGGTGATGCGCGCAGGTTTGCGTGCCTTGTTACCGGAGTTCTTCCCCAGGTTCTCACCTGAGTTCTCACCCGGCCAAAACGGTTGGGGTGCCCCGCCCATTGCCGCTCCCGTGGTTGCCGATTGCATGGCCTAACATTAACGCACATGCTGGAAATGCTCGTGTACCCGGTGTCTGCCGTGATGAAGTTCTGGCACTGGCTGCTGGCCGGGTTGCTTGGCGCGGACTCCAACGCCGCCTGGGTTGCCTCGGTGTTTCTGCTAGTGATCTCCGTACGCTCGCTGATTTTGCCGTTTGCGTGGCAAACCATCTCCAGTACGCGGCGCGCCTTCCTCATGCGTGCGCACTTGGAAGAGGTGCAGCGCAAGTACGGCGAGTCCACCGATGTGGAGGACCTGCGTGCGGAGCAGGAGGCGCGCAAGCAGATCCAAAAAGACCACGGCTATAACCCGCTCGCCGGGTGTGTGCCGGTGTTTGTCCAGGTGCCGGTGTTTCTTGGTTTGTACCGGCTGTTGCAGTGGATGTCTGTGCCGGATGCCTCTGCGGGCCGTAAGATCGGCGTGCTTTCAGACGCCGAGATTGCCTCCTTCCGCGACACCACCTTCTTCGACGTGCCGCTTTCCGCCTACGTAGCCATGGATGAGGCACAGTTCGCCTTCCTTGGCACCACCCAAGAGGCCACGCTGAAGGTGGCGTTGCCGTTTGTCATCATGGCCGCGGTGTTTACCTCCGGAAACCTGCTGATCAACCAGGCACGCAACCGCACGATGTTGGAGTGGGCGAACACCTTCACGCGCCGCAGCTACTACTTTTTGTACTGGTTCGTGCCGTTCGTCGCCGTGATGCTGCTGCTCTCCGGCTTGACTGGCCCGGTGCCGATCGCGCTGCTGATGTACTGGGTGGGCAACAACCTGTTCACCACCGTGCAGACGGTCGCGCTGTGGGCGTTGGCCGTTCGCACAATGCCGGCCTCCGACATTCACTTTGAGGCCCAGGCCGCGGCGCGTGAGAAGTACCGCACGCAGCGCGCCGAGGTCAAGGAGCATAAGTCTGCTTTATTGCGCCTCCGCGCATCCACCCTCACCACCCCCACCCAAGCCGGCCGCATCCACCGCGAAATTCGCGACGCTAAACGGGCGCGCAAGCAAGAAAAACGCGACGAAAAGCAGCGGAAGAAAACGCTGGAGAGCGAGCGCTCAGCGGCCAGGCGCGAACTTGCGCTGCTGCGTAAGAAGGAACGCGAAGAGCAAAAAGCCAGCGAGCAGGACTAGATCGAGTAGTCCGCAGGCGGCGCGCCGAGTTCGTTCTTGGCCAGTTCGCGGGCCTTCTCCAATGGGGTCACGCTCTGGGTGAACCTTGCCCCCGCCAAGCCACCGTCTAAGTAGATCAGCAGTTCATCTGCTTGCGCAGCAGAGTCGTAGCCGTTCTTCTCCGTGAGCAAGCGAGTGAGCGTGGAGTGCATCCAACGCCTGTGGTCCAGGCTGGTTTCCACAATGCGCTTCTCGGATTCTGTCTCCGGGCGCGGGTATTCTGTTGCCGCGTTGAAGAAGGGTGAGCCGCGGAAGTTCTTCTCCGGCTCCTCATCAATCGCCATGTCAAAAAAGACAAGGATTTTTCCATCCAGGTCCGCCGCCTGGTCGGCGCGTTCCTGCCAGCGCTGGCGGTACTGCTCATCCATGCGCTCAAGGTATGCAACCACCAGGTTGTCCTTGGAGCCGAGCAGGGAGTACAGGGAGGCTTTGGCCACGTCCGCTTCGCGCAGCACGCGGTCGATGCCGATGACACGGATGCCTTCCTCGTTGAAAAGCTTCGTCGCCGCGTCCAGAAGGCGCTGCCTCGGGCTCGGTCGATTACGACGCCGCGGAGCAGGTTTCTTCTTTGCCGCGTCTGAGGATGCCACCTACGTCTCCCTTTCTTATAGACAAACCGGTACGTTCATATTACCCCGGGTGGCAAATCGTGCAATGAGCACCAATAAATAAATTCCCCCGGAGCTACCTTTCAAGTAACCCGGGGGAATCCCTAACTACGTCAAACGCTACATGCGTGGACTATTTCTTATGACCGGTAACCTTGTTCACAATCCACAGCAACACCACCGCACCCAGCAGGCACGTGAGGAAGCTGAAGATAGAGCCACGGTCCGCAACCTGGAGGCCAACCAAGGTAAGCAGCCAGCCGCCGATAAGGCCGCCGACAATACCTACAAGGATGTTCAAACCAATGCCCATCTGGGCATCACGGTTTTGCATCCTAGAGGCTACCCAGCCAGCCAGGCCGCCGATAATAATCCAGCCAAGAAATCCAAGAGTAGGGGTCATAGTTTCAGTGTCCTTTCACAAATAATTGTTATGACTACTTGCCAAGACCCCATTATGCCCTTCTATGCGTTGTATCGCACGACCATCATCGGGCACGGTGCTGACTGAAGCAGCGCACGCGAGGTGGATCCAAGGAGCATTCCCTTGAAGCCACCACGGCCATGCGAGCCCGTGACCAGCAGCTGCGCATTTTCTGCGGCTTCCGTCAGAGCACGCACCGGGCGGTCGCGGGTGATCACGCGCTTGACTTCAACGTCTGGGAATTTTTCGCCTACTTCACGCAGATAGTTGTCCAAAAGCTCCGCCTGCTCGTCGTGAACCTCCTGCCAACGGTCCTCTGTAATGGCGAAGCCAGCACCCGGGGCCGGCACGTGTGTATCAATCCACGTGTGCACCGCAACAAGCTCCGCACCGCGGGCCTGCGCCTCTTCAAACGCAACCTCGGCGGCACGTTGGGAGACTTCAGAGCCGTCAATACCAACAACAACCGGGCCGTACTTGTTCGCCTCGGTCACCGCGTTATCTTCACGCACCACCACAACTGGGCAGTATGCGTGGGAGACCACAGCACCGGAGACGGAACCAAGCATCACGCCAGACAGGCCGCCGAGGCCACGCGAGCCCATGGCGATCATGCCAGCTTCACGAGACATCTCCAACAGCATGTCAATCGGCGAGCTTTCCGCCACCGCGTGACCAATGCGCAACTCAGGCGCAACCTCAAGTGCGAGCGCACGAGCGTCATCGATCTTCTGCATGGTTTCACGCTGCAGGTCATCATAAAGCTCCTGCGGCGGGACCATGCCCTCTGCGTACAGGAATTGCGGCATGGTGTAGCTGGACGCAAGGCGCAGCGCCACATTGCGCTTGGCCGCCGCGTTAGCTGCCCAACGAACTGCGTTGTTTGATGCCGGGCTGCCGTCTACTGCAACAACAATGTCGGTGCCGCGTACTTCTTCTTCCTCGGACATGATCCGATCCTTTCCCTCTCTACGCTGTTACTTCCAGCTTACTTCGGCAGCTCCACGGGGTGCGCGGGTTCCGAGTTTGCCGGGTAGAACAGGTCATAGAGTGCCGCGAGGATATCGGCGATGCCTTTGCCCACACCTTCGCGGAAGAATGCCAGTACTGGTTCAAGTATTGCTGCTAGATCCATGGCCGATAATGTACTACAACATGGCACGCGCCAAACGGAGAACTGAACCCCCGTTGCCTCCTCAGGGCGGCTTGGGGGCTTCGCGCGCCCGCGTCCCCGAAGGCCCGGGGGTGCGCGCGATTGATTTTGTGTGGCATTTGGTTTCCACCCAGCGCCACCGTCACCCGGAGGATGACTTTTCTGCTGTTGAGGAGCGCTTTCGGGAGGGGTTGGTGGTGCGTCGTGACGCAACTGCAATTAGCCCGGATGAGTGGCTGGCCCCTGGCACGGACGTCTTTTTCTATCGACGCCCCGCCCCCGAAACCCCCGTGCCCTACGAAATCCGAACGGTTTTTGAGGACGACACCATCCTGGTTGTGGACAAGCCGCCCTTCTTAGCGACGATGCCCCGCGCCTCCCACATCACCGAAACCGCCACCGTGCGCCTTCGCCGCGCCACGGGAAACGAGGAGCTCACCCCAGCTCACCGGCTGGATCGCGGCACGTCGGGGCTTTTGCTTTTTACTAAACGACGCCACGCCCGCGGCCCCTACCAAGAACTCTTCGCACGGCGTGAAGTAGACAAAATGTATGAGGCGATCGCACCCTATGTGGATGTAGCGGCACCCACCGAGTGGTCGCACCACCTGGTGAAGGTTGCCGGCGAGCCCGCTGGTTCCATCGTTGACGAACTTGAGCCGAACTCACATACTGAGGTTGCTTCGGTGACACGGCTTGGCGCTTCTGAGGAGCGGGAGCTGCAGCGACTGTACGGGATGGATGCGCCGCTTGCCCGCTACGTGCTACACCCGATTACTGGGCGCACACACCAGCTCCGACTGCAGATGATGGCAGAAGCCGCCCCCATTCTTGGCGACACCATCTACCCCACCCTCCTCCCAGCCGGCGCCGAAGACTTCTCCACCCCGATGCGCCTGCGCTGCACGGGACTTGCGTTCATTGATCCCCTAACCGGCGAGCCTCGCTCCTTCAGCGTGTAGGTCTCGGGGCCATTCTCCAGTCTCCTACCGACTCTCTCGGGTGACACTCCCCGGGCAACCGATTCGCTGCTAGTCGATATTTGCTAGTCGATACGTTGTT
>NZ_KV786473.1:0-29112 GCF_001806945.1 Corynebacterium sp. HMSC30G07
GCCGAGAAAAGCACACATTTTGTCGCTTAACCCGCACTGCGTCTAACTCCGGCAGTGTCGTTGCCATCGCCTCCGACAAAATTTGAATCAGGCTTGGCTTCAACACCCCCGCGTACTTGTCGATTAACCCTCGATTAACCCTTAAAACCCTCGACCCGGTGAGTCCGGGTCGAGGGTTTTGCGTTGTACCCCGTACGGGATTTGAACCCGTGTTACCGCCGTGAGAGGGCGACGTCCTAGGCCGCTAGACGAACGGGGCGCGCTCGCTTTATTTGCGACTTGCTAACAATAAAGGACACAGCAACCACGTAGCAAATCGCGAGGTCAACATGCCTAAAACACGAAAATGCGCTCCACGTTCATGCTGACTTGATCGCCAACCTCCGGCCGTGGGTTCAAGCCCATGCGTGCGCGGAACTCCACGCCATCTGCGTCCAACGTCACCGAATACCCGGTTACCTCAAACAACACCGAGGTAATCACAGCGTTGCCGGCAGTGACAGCGCCGCCAGTAGTCTCCGAGCCAACAGGTCCAACGCGTACATCTGCGGGCAGCACGGCAACGGTCACAGCACCATCAGCAAGAGCATCAGTTCCAGTGCCAGTTCCTGTGTTGGTGGCGGGGTGGGTGGTGACGTTGGCGTCGTCAAGCAGCCAGCTCAAGCGTGGCTTCTCACAGACCACCTGGCCTGCGCGCACCACGCCGTCGAGGATCGTGGCATCGGCCATAAACGACGCCACCCATGCCGTCGCCGGGCGCGTGACCACGGCGTCGGGGGTGTCGAATTGTTCGAGGCGGCCATCGCGAAGCACGGCAATGCGATCTGCAATCGCGATCGCCTCCTTGCGGTCGTGCGTCACGTGCACCGTGGTCAGATGGTTGGTGCGAGTCAGCGCGACAAGTTCGCGGCGCAGCGCATCGCGTAAGGGTTCGTCGAGGGCGGACAGCGCTTCGTCTAAAAGCAGAAGCTTCGGGGATGCCACAATGGCACGCGCAAGAGCAACACGCTGGCGTTGACCACCCGACAAGGTGGCCGGCTTGCGGCGGGCAAAGCCATCCAGACCAACCGTGGCCAAGGTTGTTTCCACCAGCTGCTGCGCCTCCGCACGCGGGATGCCGGCGCGACGCAACGGATACGCCACGTTCTCCCCCACCGTCATGTGTGGCCACACCGCATGTTGTTGGAACACCATGCCCATGTGGCGTTTCTCCGGCGGTACGTGGGAAACGTTCTGGCCGTCGAGCTCGATCGTGCCGGCAGTCGGTTCGATAAAGCCCGCGATGGTGCGCAGTAACGTGGTCTTGCCAGAACCGGACGGGCCTACAAGCGCGATGAACTCGCCGCTGGGAACGGTCAGGTTCATGTTCTCAAGGCCAACGGTGCCATCCGCGAACGTCACGCCGAGGTTGGAGATTGCAATGTTGCTCATCATCACTCCTTGCCGGATTTACGCACCGTGAACGCAAGCGCCGCAATGCCGATGATCATAAAGAGCAGGGCAAGCGCAGACGCCTGATTGTAGTTGCCGGACTGCTGCAGGTTGAACAACTGCACACCGATGGTGGTGCTGCCAGGCGCAACCAGCAGGATGGACACGGTCAGCTCGCGTACCGCTGTCACGGCGACCAGAACCGCACCTGAAATGACCGCCGGCAGTGCCATGCGCCCACTGGTGTCCCAAATGGCTCGCAGGCGCCCCGCACCGGAGATCTGCGCGGCTTCCTCCACCGCCGTCGGGATCTTCGCCAGCGGCGCGCGCACAGCCTGCAGCACCATGGCGCTGAATGCGCAGACGTAGGCTGCCAGGATCACCCAGCGGGTGTTATAGATGCCGGTGTAACGGCCCATGATCACCCAGCCCACGCCAATGATCAAGCCGGGCAGCGCGGCCGGCAACAGCGTGACCAAGCTCAGCGCCGTGTTGCTACGAGCGCGTGTGCGGGTCACCAGCACGCCGATCGCCCATCCCAGCAGACCACAGAGCAGTGCTGCGCCGAGTGCGAGCGTGACCGAGTTGCCAAAGCCTTCGCGCACGCGCGGGTTGGCAAGCATCGCAGCGAAGTTGTCTAGCGTGATGTTGTCCAACGTGAACGGCACACCGGGTGCTGGCAGGAGTGCACGGTAGGTCAGCCCCATGATCGGGCCCAGGGTAATGGCCAACGCCAGCGCCCACGCAGTGATGGTGACCGGCCAGGTGGCCTTGCCTAGTGTGAGCTTCATGGCGCCGCCGCCTTCAACGGTGGATGTGGCGCGCCCTGAGACCACGTAATCCGCCACCACGGCTGCAATGCCTAACAGCATCAAAAGCGCGCCGATGGTAGAAACCACCTGCAGCGGATTTCCTACGGTGCCGGACTCCATGAACCGGTAGACCATGGTGGCCAGCGTTTCAAAACGCACCGGCGAACCCAGAATGGACGGAATGCCGAAGTCCGCCAGGTTGGAAACCGCGGTAAGCGTAAACGCGGACAGCAGGGCGGGCACGAGCAGCGGAATGGTCACCGTGCGCAAGACTGTGGCGCTTCCTGCCCCGCCGATGCGCGCCGCTAACTCCAGGTCCGGCGAGATTGAGCGCAGCGCGGCGGAAACGATGACGTAGACCACGGGGTACGAGTGCAGCGTCATCAAGAAAATGATCCCGTCAGCACCGTAAATGTCCCACAAGGACCGACCGAAGACTGCATTGAGGCCCTGGTTACGCCCGAAAAGCTGCAGCCAGGAGATCGCGCCGACAAACGGCGGCACCAGAAGTGGCGAGAGCAACAGCAGGCGCAACAGGCCTGTGCCCTTGACGTCGGTGCGCTCCAGCAACAGCGCAATGGCAGCACCGATAATCACAGCGCCGACTGCAGACGCGAGTGTGGTGTACACGGAATTCCACGTCGCTTTGCCCAAGCCTTGCTCCAGCAGCACCGGGATCTGGTTACCACCCAGCGCAAGGGAAATGACTAGGGCAAGCGGCGCGATGAACACCGCCGCGGCGATCAGCCACACCCCTATGCGGGCAAGGCTGATGCCAGGCGTTTTACGCGAAGCCAACAACACCTCGCTGTTAGTTCATTGCGTTCTGGAAGAACTCCACGGAACGCGCACGGTCCTCCGACAGCACGTTAAGGTCCGCGTTCATCAGCGCAATGTCTTTGAGCGCCGGCGCGTCGCCCGGGGTGCCAGCAGACTCGATCACCGGCAGGTAGTTCTGCTCAACGGCAATCTTCTGGCCCTTTTCGGACAGGATGAAGTTGATGTAGCGCTCCGCGGCTGCCTGGTTGGCGGAGTCCTTGAACACCGCGATCGGCTCGGTGATGTACGGCGAGCCCTCGGTTGCGTAGATCTCCTTGATTGGAGAGCCCTTGGCAGCCAAGTCGCGCACCAAGTAGTCCACCACAATGCCTACCGGGTGGCCACCGCCAGCGATCTCCTGAGAGGTCGGCCCGTTGGACGCCGCGATCATCGGGTTGTTTGCACCCAGGTCAGTAACCCACGCCTCGCCCAGCTTGTCATTGTTCATCCACACCGTTGCGTTGTACGCCGCAGCGCCAGAGACCGCCGGGTCCGGCAGGACGATCTTGTCCATGTACTTCGAATCAGTCAGATCAGCCCACGACGTCGGTGCGTCCGCCTGATCAATGACGTCCGTGTTGTAGGCAATCACGGTTGGGATCAGGCGGGTGCCCACGTAGAAGCCTTCCGCGTCCACGACTTCATCGAGCACATTGCTCGTGTCCACGTCGTTGAACTTGACCAGAAGATCTTCTGCCTTAAAGCCTTCGAATGCCGGCGCATCCGCTGCCCAGATCAGGTCTGCTTCCACCTTGCCGGAGGTGCGCTCTGCCTCAATACGGGCGTTGAGATCACCGGTACCCGCGCGGTAGACCTGCACCTCAATGTCCGGGTTTTCCTCAGTGAACGCACGGTTGATCTCATCAACCTTGTCCTCCGGCTCGGAGGTGTAGACCGTCAGCACGGTCTTCTCACCGGTTGCGGTGGTTTCGGCTGCGGTCGGGCTTTCGCTTGTCGACGGCTCCGCGCAGCCCACCAACGTCAACGCCGCAATACCCAGCGCGGCAGTAATGGAAGCGGAAGTGCGTACGAGGTGCATGTGGTCTCCTAATGAATGCTGTGACGGTTTCTAACAGACGGTTTGTAGCCGCGATAACCCTAGCACTGCAACGCCACACGCGCGCGGCAAAGCAAAACTCCCGAACCGGTGAACCGATTCGGGAGTTTCATGTTGTACCCCGTACGGGATTTGAACCCGTGTTACCGCCGTGAGAGGGCGACGTCCTAGGCCGCTAGACGAACGGGGCGTAAGGACACAGAATATGAAATTCTGTTGCTGGCCTACCTGGACTCGAACCAAGAATGACGGTACCAGAAACCGTTGTGTTGCCAATTACACCATAGGCCATCGCTTTTCATCACACTCTAGCGTTTCGCTTCTGCATTGTGCTTTAGCTCTTCGCTGTTGCGTTCTGAACAACGTTGAACACTATAACCATAGGCTTGCATAGAGACCAAATCGCCAGGTTAAAGCCGGTTTATTTGAGTTACAAGCCTGTGGTTATCCGCGCTATCTTTCTTGACCTGTTCTAGGCCTGTTCCGCAGCTACATACGGCGTAGCCGCACGTGCCGCACGCAGGCGGGTCAGCGTGGATTCGCGCCCCAGAAGCTCCATGGACTCAAACAGCGGCGGGGACACAGCCTCACCGGAGACACCAACGCGCAGGGCGCCGAAGGCCACGCGAGGCTTCAAGCCCAGATCTTCAATGAGCGCCTTATTCAGCGCTGCTTCGATGTTGGCAGTGGTCCACTCCCCTTCACCAATGGCCTCAAGTGCCGCAATACCTGCTTCAAGCGGCTCTACTGCAGTGTCCTTGAGGTTCTTCTTCGCAGCCTTCTCATCCAGCACCAGGTCCTCATCTGCGGTGACAAGGAACTTCAGCAGCCCGTACGCATCCGAGAGCACCTTGATGCGCGTCTGCACCAGGTCTGCGGCGATGGCGAACTTGTCTGCCGGGTAGTCAGCCGGGAAATCGGTGTACTCCGTCAGGTACGCGCGCAGGCGATCGCGGAAGTCATCCGGCTGCAGCAGACGAATGTGGTCTGCGTTGATTGCCTCAAGCTTCTTCTGGTCAAAGCGGGCTGGGTTGCCCAGTACGTCGGCAACGTCGAAGGCGTTGACAAACTCGTTGACAGTAAAGATGTCCTGATCTGCGGACAGGGACCACCCCAGCAGTGCGAGGTAGTTGATCATACCCTCTGGGATGATGCCGTTGTCACGGTGGTTGAACAGGTTGGACTCCGGGTCACGCTTGGACAGCTTCTTGTTGCCCTGCCCCATCACGAACGGCAGGTGGCCGAACTCCGGAGTGAAGTCCGTAATCCCGATGCGCTTGAGCGCCTCGTAGAGGGCAAGCTGGCGCGGCGTGGAGGACAACAGATCCTCACCGCGCAACACGTGGGTAATCCCCATCAGCGCATCATCCACCGGGTTGACCAGGGTGTACAGTGGCGCGCCGTTGGAACGCGCAACCACGTAGTCAGGCTGGGTTTCAGACTTGAAGGTGACCTCGCCGCGAACAAGGTCGTTCCATGTCCAGTCCTGATCCGGCATGCGCAGGCGCCAGACCGGCTTGCGGCCTTCAGCCTCATAAGCGTCGATCTGCTCCTGGGTGAGATCACGGTCAAAGTTGTCGTAGCCCAACTGCGGGTCGCGTCCTGCAGCCCTGTGGCGCTCCTGGACCTCCTCGTTGGTGGAGTACGCCGGGTAGACCTCGCCTGCCTCGATGAGTTTGTCCAGCACGTCCTTGTAAATCTCCCCGCGCTGGGACTGGCGATACGGCTCGTGTGGCCCACCGGTAATCACGCCTTCGTCCCAGGTCAGGCCAAGCCACTCAAGGGAGTCAATGATGGCCTGGTAGGAATCCTCAGAGTCACGCGCCGCATCAGTGTCCTCAATACGGAACACGAACGTGCCGCCGTGGTGGCGTGCTTGTGCCCAGTTGAACAGTGCGGTGCGGACCATACCCACGTGTGGGGTGCCGGTTGGAGACGGGCAGAAACGAACGCGCATGGATGATTCAGTCATGTGGGCAATCGTAGCGCGCGAAAGGGGCCGCCCCGTAAGCACACTCTGGCTTAGCGGACGGCCCCTTTGCTACACCCCTTTAATACGTCGGTTGTTTTGCACCCCTACTTGGAGTGGCGCGTAAGGAATGCCCACATCTCATCAGCTGCAGATGGGTCATACCACCAGTAGTGGTTGGAGCCGTGTACCTTGATCACCTCAACGCCCTTCATGCAGGCACGGGCGGATACGCGGGTGGCATTGTGGCCTACTGGGCGCGAGTCAATACCGCCGATGCATCGATTGCGGCGCTCGTAGGAGGCGAAGAGCTCCGGCACTGGCATCACGCGCTGGCCGCGACGGATCGTGCCGTAGTACGGCGTAAGGCCGTCGGCGGTGCCATGGATAGCCATAAACGCAACCGGCAGGTTCTGGCAGCCCTGGTTTACCGGCGCGTAAAACGCACCAGAAACAGCAGCTACACCAGCAAACAGATCGGCCATGTGGCATGCAGATACCGCTGCCATGCCGCCGCCGGTGGACATACCGGTGGCGTAGATGCGACGGCGGTCAATGTTGTAGTACCGCTGCGCGTCATCAATCATAGCGCGCACAAACGCAATGTCCTGGCCCGGGCGTGTTGATGCCGTCGGCGAGCCCTCCCACGACGCACCGATGGCGCGCGGGTAGACAATGATGGCGTCGCGGCCCACGGAAGATTCGCGCAGACGCGAGTAGTTGCGGAAGTTCTCAGTGGAGTCTTCGAATGCGGAGTAGCCAACCATCACCGGAGTGGGATTTGCCGGGTTGTAGCCGTGCGGCACCCAGATGAGGTAGCTGCGGCCAGCAACCTGAATCTCGCCGTTTTGGCCATTGCCTACCGGCGCTGGCGCCTGCTGGTTCCACGGCCCAATCTGCAATGGCGGCAACGGTGCAGGAGCGGGAGCGCCCGGAAGGGAGGAACCAGCTGGCAGCGCGTCGTTTGCCATTTGTACGAACTTGTTCCACTCCGCGTTCGCCTGATTCACAGCGGCATTAATGCCCGCATTGACTTGCGACGACAAGTCCTGCGCCCCCGCCGCCTGCGGCACATACAGCCCTACTGCCAGCATCAATGCGGCCCCCGTAGCAGCAACAGCGCGCTGGATACGTCCCTTCACCTGATCCCCTTATTCACTTCAGTCACATTAGTATCACAGCAAACAGTAGACCTCTTACCAGTTACAGACAAGCGGAAGGTACGCTCAACGTTTGTGTCTTTAACCAGCAGCGCCTTACAGCGCCCCTCAACCGCCCCCGACTTCCTGCTGTCCCGGCCAACCGGGTCAGTGCGAACCCAGGGCGCTGCTGCTGTGTTTTCCTCCACCGATGAAGCACTTGCCGCACTCAGCGCCGGCCAGGCAGAGATGGTGGTTGGCGCTTTACCGTTTGAGCGCGCCTGTCCTGCCGCACTGACCGTGCCGCAGCGCATCATCCGCGAGGAGGGCGTGCTGCACCCGCACCCCTTCTACACCACTGGTGCAGGCTCCCACCTGAATGCCGCGCTTATCGGGGTAGATCCCGCGCCGAACGAACATTTACGACGCATCGAGGCCGCCGTCTCCACCATCCGCCGCTCATCCCTGGACAAGGTGGTCCTTGCCCGCGCGGTGGACATTGCGTTTAACCCGCCGGTAGATCCGCGCCTAGTGGCAGCTCGACTGATTGAGCTTTCCGCGACTGGCGACGGCTTCATCGCAGACCTTAGCCCCGCGGGCAAACAGGGCCACTTCCTTGTCGGTTCTTCCCCAGAGGTGCTGGTACGCCGCCAAGGACACCACGTGACGTCATACCCGTTGGCAGGCTCCGCAGCGCGTATCCCCAACGACCCGGCAGCCGACGCTGAGGCGGGGCGCCGTTTGGCAGCGTCAGCCAAAGACCTTGATGAGCACGCATACGTGGTCGAGCACATCCGTGAGATCCTTGCCCCGCTGTGTACGCAGCTAAACATTCCAGATCGCCCAAGGTTGGAAAAAACCAACGAGATGTGGCACTTGGCTACCCCCATCGAGGGCCAGCTGCGTGAACCCGCTCCGAACGCGCTGGAGCTTGCGCGAATGCTCTACCCCACTCCAGCGGTATGTGGCACACCGCAAAACGCAGCCGAAGCACTCATCACCACCGCTGAATCGGAACGCGGCTTCTACGCCGGCGCAGTCGGCTACACCGAGGCAAACGGCAACGGTGAGTACATGGTGGCCATCCGCTGCGCCGAAGTTGCTGGAGATGGTAAAACCGCCCGCGCTTGGGCGGGCGGCGGACTTGTCGCGGACTCAGACCCTCAGGCTGAGCTTGATGAAACGACGGCCAAGCTGCGCACCATCATGCGCGCGCTCGGCCTTGATACCGAGGCCTAGCTAAGGCCACCAAAGGTACTAGGCGCGCTCAATCGGGTTACGCAGCGTACCAATACCCGGGATCTCCACCTCAATCACATCACCCGGGACCATCTCTGCGGTACCTGCAGGCGAACCGGTAGCCATCACGTCTCCCGGCAGCATAGTGAAGGATTGGGTGACCCACTCCACCATCTCACCGATGTTCATAATCATCTGGTTCGAGTTGGAGTCTTGCTTGGTCTCTGTCTTGCCGTCATGCGTCAGGTGCGCCTTGATTGGCAGGTTGGTGAAGTCGAACTTATCCAGGTCCGTCTCAATCCAGGGGCCCAACGGACCAAAGGTATCGATACCCTTGGCACGAGCCCACTGACCGTCCGCAAACTGCAGGTCACGTGAGGAAACGTCATTAATAATGGTCACGCCACGGACAACCGACTTCCAGTCGCTCGCCTTGACGTTTTTGCATGGCACACCAAACACGATCGCCAGCTCACCCTCGAATTCAACGCGGGTGGCAAACTCCGGAATCTTGATCGGCGCATCTGGGCCAACCACGGCGGTCGACGGCTTAATAAAGATGGTCGGCGGCAGATGCTCCGCAGACTCCTTAAACACCTCCGCAACGTGGTCGGCGTAGTTACGGCCCACCGCCACGATCTTGCTTGGCAGAGTTGGCGCCAAAAGGCGAACGTCCTCCAACGCATATTCCTTACCGGTGTACTCCGGCTCTGTAAACGGGGTGCCAGCAATAGCCTTCGCCGTGGTCGCATCCGCATCAATCACAGCAAACGTCATGCCTTCAGGGGTTGCAATTCGTCCAAAACGCATGTGACCGAGCATACATCGCACCAAAAACGTGGCGTAATCGGTCCGCCCCTAGTGATTCCCTAGGATGCGGTAAGTGCTAGGTAGAGCTCCGCGCACGCAATCGCATCCGTCAACGCATTGTGATTGCCGTACGTAGGCAGGTTGTATCGCTCCCGCACGCGGGCTAGTCGCAGATCCTCTCCACGCGGATAGGTGCCCATGCGCTCCATATGTCGGCGCTCCATCGTCATCGTGTCCACCACGTCACGCTCAGCAAACACGAAACGATGCCCGCGGACCTCCCTGTACAGCTTGGAGATAAACCCCGTTTCCATTTGGGCGAAATGGGCGATCATCTTGCGGCCCTCAAAGGCACGATCAAACGCATCCAACACCACGTCATGGCTTTGACCATGCTGTGCCACGTCATCATCCGTAACCCCATGCAGTGTGGCCGAATCCCCAATACGCACGCCAGACAACACGAAGTACTGCGCGCCTGAGAGGTCAATGACCCTGTCATTGACCGGCACCCAACCAATAGACACCAACTCATGCTTGTCAGGCTTTAACCCGGTGGTTTCGACGTCGACGGCTAGAAACGTGCCGTCGACAAGCAATCTGCTCTGCTTGCGCAAAAACCCAAACACGCTACACCGCCCGGGTTGGATACTTGTTGGCCAGCGCATTCTGCAGGGACTTGATCACGCCGAAGGCATCTCGAAGCGCAGCACGATCCCGTGTAGGCAACTGCTTCGGATCAATCCGATAATTCGGCTGCTGGCCCGCACGCACCTGGGCTGCCTGGTGCTGCATCGCAAGATTTGAAAGATACTCGTACGCCCCAAGGAGATCCTCAGCACCGCGGGCGGAAACGGAGTCCCCCGCCGCCCCACGAAGACGCGCAGGAGTTTCCACCTCATCTACCCCCGCCGTCATGGCATACAGGCGTGCCATCTGCACAACCGCAGCGGTACCGCCACGCTTGATGTCCAAGGTATCGGCGTACTCGCCGGAACGCTCCACCACCAGGCCTCGGAAGAATCCAATCGGCGGCTCACGGAACGTAGCAAGCGCGGCCAAGTGCGTATGCAGGCGCCGTGAACCCTGCGCGGACACGCTTGCGTTCTTCCGAACGTTCAGCGCCATCTCCTCCCAGCCCTCGCCGGAACCCGCAATTGGGCGGAAGTCAAAAAACACCTGCGCGTGCAGCAGCGCATTCGGGTCCGGGGCCGTAACCCAGCCGTGGAACGTGCGGTTCCACTCAGTCTGTGTCATCCGCCAATCAGGATTAGACGCCATCATGTCACCTGGGCACAAGGCCTGGCCCGCGTTGCCCAGGCCCTGGCAAATGAACTCAGCTAGCTTGGCAAAGTACTCTCCGTGCGTGGATTCGTCATAACTATCGGACAGGACGAACGCGTTGTCTTGGTCCGAGGCTGGCCCCATCTCACCACGCGCCTGCGACCCAACCGCAACGAATGCCACCGGCACCGGCGGCTCACCGAGCTTTTCCACGCCAAGCGCGAACAGGCGACGCGCAACCGCATCCGCAATCGAGGTGAGCAGGCGCTGCGTCTGGGCAGCAGAGGCACCGCGGTCAAAAAAGCGCACCGCAACAGCTGCGGCACGCTGGTAGGCACCGGCGAGCTCCTCAAGGCTGGAGCGCTCCACATCCGCTGCCATAAACATTGGATCCGTCTGCAGCAACCGCATGATGTCACCAGCAGTGAGCACACCGACGATACCCGTGCGGTTCTCAATAGGCAGGTGGTTAATACCCAGCTCACTAAACACCAGCATCGCTTCAAAGACCAGGGCATCTTCCTGAATGCTACGCACCGGCGATGTCATCACCGTAGACACCGGCTGGTTGGTGTCCACCTGCTTGGCCACCACCCGCGAACGCAAGTCCCGGTCGGTGAGAATGCCCGGTGTTTCCCCAGCCGGATCAATGACAACGCAGCTGACTTTCGCCGCGTCCATCGCCTGGGCGGCCTCTGCGATGCTGGCGGTGGACGCCAAGCTGACCAGCTCACGCTCACTAGCCACCGCACGCACCGGTGCGCGCAGCACATCCGCCGCGCCGTTGTCTTTGACCTCATCTGCTGCTGCACGCACGCGCCGTGATGCTGACTGGAAGAAGCGCTCCAAGTCCGGGTGGTCTGCCAGCAGTTGTGCAAACGTCTCGCGCGGCAGCAAAAGCAGCACGCTATCTTCCACCGCCTGCATGAGGTACTGCGACTCCGGTTCACCCACCAGCGTGGAATAACCAAAGTTCAGGCCCGCTTCACGGCGGTCCAGCAGCATATTGTCTTCACCCACAACATCAATCGCGCCAG
Source organism: Corynebacterium sp. HMSC30G07 (assembly GCF_001806945.1). Lineage (NCBI taxonomy): Bacteria > Bacillati > Actinomycetota > Actinomycetes > Mycobacteriales > Corynebacteriaceae > Corynebacterium > Corynebacterium sp. HMSC30G07. Next base: position 11,598 of record NZ_KV786473.1, read on the forward strand.
AGCGGATGATGTAGAGCGTGTCATTGACATCGCCGGGTGCAAACACGGTCTCCCCGCGGCGAACATAGGTGATCCCCATCGTGGCCGGCAACGCACGCAGGGTTTCTTCCGGCAGGTGGGAAAACGGTTCACTTACAGCGAGGAACCGGTAGACCTCATCTAATTCGACGGACATGGCCCAACACTAGCGTGTGGCTGACAACCCCCGAAGCGTTTTGGAGCTACTGGTAGCTGACAAACCACGGACGCGGGTTCACATCCGCGTAGGTCTGCTCCGGGCTAAACGTCGGCGTGTCCTCATCAATGAAGTTCTTCCACGCCATGAAGAAGTTCGGGTCCAGGCCTTCGCGCAGCACGTTCCATGTGTCAAACTTCTGCCCTGGCACACCGTGTCCGTCTGCGTGCAGCACCCACGCAAGCTCCGGCTGGCCGGTGACAATGTTTTCACGGTCCGGATACATTGCCAGCTGGAATTGGTGCAGGATCAGCATCTTCTGCGGCAGGTTGTTCTCTCGCACGAGTGCCGCAAGCCAATCCGCTACCTCATTGATCTCAGCCGAGGTGGCACTGCCAATTCGGCTCAGTGGCTGCTCGCCCGGATTCAGCTTCCACTCCGCATCCAGCGCCAACCCCACGTTTGGTCGCTTCAGCAAGTCTTCATAGAGCTTTGCCTGCTCAAGGAAGCTTGCCTGGCCCGGCTGGAGGTCCAGCACCGCGTAGCCGCCGGCATCCAAGATCGCGTCCACGTACGGCACGAGGTGATCGATCGGGGTTTCGTTTGAGTAGTTACCGTCATCCCCCGGCCCTCCGGAAGCCACCGTGGCAATAACCTCAAATGCAGGGATCACCGGTGCCTCTTCCAAGGGTTGGTACCAGGAGGCGTACTCCTTGGCCAGCTCGGCTGCCGCGTGCGCGTCCTGCTCCCCCATCACACCCAAGTCTGGTCCATAGGGGTGGCCGTAGAGCGCAATCATGCGTCGACCCGGAAATACCAATCCACCACCGCCGGGCAGCTCACCGTTGGCCGCAAGTTCAGCGCGGGCACGCAGGTTCTCGTCTGAGCCCCACTGTCTGCCCAGTGCAAGCACATCACCGGAGGTCACGGCACTGATGCTTGTCGACGTCACCCTCGGATCCGCAACCTCCAACACCTCTACATCCGCGCCTGCTGCGCGCGCCGTTGCGGCAGCCGCACGTGAGCTTTCCCAGGTGGCGAACACGGTGGGCATAACAAGGTCAAGCGGTTGCTGGGGATCCAGCGCGGCAATCGCCGCAACGTCGCCTTGCGGCTGGCCTTCGGCGTTAGGGTACGTGGATTCATCGCCCGTGGTGGAGGTGTCCTTATCCCCCGTGGTGGAGGTGTCCTTATCCCCCGTGGTGGAAGTATCCGTAGGAACTTCCACCACGTTGTCTGCACCAAGGCGTGCGATCTCCGCCTCGATTGCTTCCTCGGTTCCCGGGTGGCGTACTAACAGCGGTGCGCCAAGGTCCACCGCGAGTGCGGCGCCACGCATCTGGTGTTCTCGATCAGGGCCGGCAACGACCACATTGTCCGACGCTTCGAAGAACTTGGCGCTGGCATCAATGCCTGTGCCGTTGGCATCTGAGATCACCTCGTGGCCATCCATGGCCAGTTTCGGCGTTTTATCTGCGGAAACGTTTTCGCCGCCTGAGGCGCCATCGTTTCCGTTGGCGGTACACCCTGTGAGGATGAGGCTGGCGGAAAGGGCGGCGGCAATGCTCAGGCGGCGAAAATGCATGCCTCGAATCTAGCGCAGTGCGGCGACGATGCGGTCACCCACCTCGCTGGTACGAATCTGTGCGCCGTCACGAGACGCCACTTCCTGCTCGACGGCGGCTTCGATGCGTGCGGCATTTTCTTCGTCGTCAAGGAAGCGCAGCATCATGGCAACCGACAGGATCATCGCAGCCGGGTCTGCAATGCCCTGGCCTGCGATGTCTGGTGCCGAGCCGTGCACCGGCTCGAACATGGAAGGAAACTCCTTCGCCGCGTTGATGTTGCCAGAGCATGCCTGGCCAACGCCACCGGTGACGGCACCAGCCAGGTCTGTGAGGATGTCGCCGAAGAGGTTGTCGGTGACAATCACGTCGTAGCGCTGCGGGTCCTGCACCATGTAGATGGTTGCGGCGTCGATGTGGTTGTAGTCCACCTCTACCTCGGGGAACTCCTGGGCCAGCTCATCAACCACGCGCTGCCACAGGCCACCAGCGTTAACCAGCACGTTGGTCTTGTGCACCAGGGTGAGCTTCTTGCGGCGGGTCATGGCCAGCTCAAAGGCGTAGCGCACCACGCGCTCTGCGCCGTAGTACGTGTTCTGGGAGACCTCAGAGGCCACCTCATGCGCTGTGCCCTTGCGCAGCGTGCCGCCGTTGCCGGCGTAGAGGCCTTCGGTGCCCTCGCGCACCACCACAAAGTCAATGTCACCCGGGTTAGCCAGCGGGCTGACTGCCGTGGGGTACAGACGCGACGGACGCAAGTTCACGTAGTGGTCCAGCTGGAAACGCAGCGGCAGCAACAGGCCGCGCTCCAACACGCCAGCCGGCACGCGCTCCGGGTCACCGACCGCGCCCAAAAGAATCGCGTCGTGCTCTTTCAGGCTGGCCAGGTCCTGGTCCGTCAGCACCTCGCCGTTCTTCAGGTAGCGGCGCGCGCCAAGGTCATACTCGGTCGTCTCCGCGTCATCGCGTACGGTGTTGAGGACTTTGAGGCCCTCGGCCATGACCTCGGTGCCAATGCCATCGCCGGCAATAACTGCAATTTTCATAGAGTAAGACGCCTTTCCAACTATGTGAGATACTCCCTTTGACACTAGCAACCCCGCGGGCATTTATCGCGAGAACACCTCCAAAACTCAAAAGCCCGAGGTTTTTACGCCCCGGGCCTCCTCGTAGCAATCAGAATGACTTTTGCAACGAGCGATAATTAGCCAAGATCAACCTGCAGGGAGGTCGCGTTGATGGACTTAGCAATCTGCGCCTCAAGCTCTGCCGGCACTTCCTTTTCCACACGCAAGATCAGCATTGCGCCGCTGCCCTTGGTGGTCTGCGTCAGCGCTGCGGCCTCAATGTTGATGTCTGCGTCACCCAGCTTGGAGCCGACCTTGCCCAGCGCACCCGGCACGTCCGTGTAACGGAAGAACAGGTTGCGGCCCTCTGCGCGCATATCCACGCCGCGGCCATTGATACGCACGATCTTCTCAACACCGTCCAGGCCAGTCAGCGCACCGGTGATCGTTGCACTATCACCGTTAGACGCCACAACCTGCACCTCAAGCGCGCTGCGGTGCGCACGAGCCTCAGTCTCAGTTGCAGCGGAGTAGGTCAGGCCGCGAGCCTCCGCGATCGACGGAGCGTTCACAAACGTCACTGTCTCAGAAACGATGCCACTGAACAGGCCGCGGACAGCAGACAGTGCGAGCGTGTCTACGTCCTCAGTCGACAGCTCACCACGAGCCGTGACCTTGAGCGCCACCGGGGCTTCATCAAGCAGCTTGCCTGCCAACAGGCCAAGCTTGCGTGCAAGCTCCAGCCAGCGAGCAACCTCTTCGCCAACCCTGCCGCCGGTGACGTTCACAGCGTCTGCAACAAACTCGCCTGCAAGCGCCTTAAGCACCGAATCAGCAACATCCGTGCCAGCGCGGTCCTGCGCCTCAACGGTGGAAGCACCCAGGTGCGGGGTGACTACAACCTGGTCCAGCTCAAACAGCGGAGAATCCGTGCACGGCTCCGTTGCGTACACGTCAAAGCCTGCACCGCGGATGCGGCCTGCACGGATAGCGTCAGCCAGCGCCTGCTCATCCACCAAGCCACCGCGGGCAGCGTTGATAATGATCTGGCCTTCCTTTGCCTTGCCCAGAAGCTCAGCGTCAAACATGCCCGCCGTTTCCTTGGTCTTGGGCAGGTGGATGGTGACAAAGTCAGCGCGGCCCATCAGCTCTTCAAGCTCCACCAACTCCACGCCAAGCTGTGCTGCGCGGGCCGGGTTAGCGTACGGATCATAGGCAATGATGGTGGTCTCAAACGCAGCAAGGCGCTGTGCAAACAGCTGACCGATGTGGCCGAAGCCGACGATGCCGACGGTCTTGCCGTAGATCTCCACACCGTTAAAGGAGGAACGCTTCCACTGCCCATCACGCAACGTGGCGTCTGCCGCCGGGATCTGGCGTGCGGTGGACAAAAGCAGCGCGATCGCGTGCTCACACGCGGAGTGGATGTTGGAGGTCGGTGCGTTGGCAACCATCACACCGCGCTCGGTTGCCGCCGGGATATCAACGTTGTCCAGGCCCACACCTGCGCGGCCGATGATCTTCAGCTTCGGGGCGGCCTCAATAACCTCCGCGTCAACGGTGGTTGCGGAACGCACCAAAAGTGCGTCAGCTTCAGGAACTGCGGCAAGCAGCTCAGCTCGGTTCGGGCCATCAACCCAGCGCACCTCCACCTGATCGCCGAGAGCCTCGACGGTAGACGGGGCGAGCTTGTCCGCAATAAGCACAACGGGTTTTGCCACGGGGAAATCTCCTACTGAGTGGAATCGAATATTTCCCTGCATACCTTAGTGCTGCAAGCGTGACATGTCAGCATTTTTGGATAAATAAAATTCTTCCGCCTGCATAATCTTCGTTGAAAGCTGGCGTTCATCACCAAACTGTGGCCCCAACGCCACCAATGGCGCTTGCGACAGTCCTGCCATGGCAAACAGCGCCTGCTCCGAATTTCGCGGGTCAGGATCATCAACCATGGTCACATCCGCGCCAAAACTGCGCGCATTCGCAATAGACGCAATGGAGCTTTCTGCCGTAGCAACAACGACCGGCGCCATTTGTGCGTCCCTACGCGACAAGATCGGAAACGGCCTCGCCTCCGCCTGCGGCATCACCTTTGGATCTGCCCACGCCGCGCGCAGCCACACCGGGTCCTGCGGGTCAATGCTAGCTACGGCCACCGCCGCGTCTTCAGGACGCTCCACTTCACGCTGCGCAAATCGCAGCGCCGTCATCGTGCCAAGCGCATCCATGCCGCCCGGGTCGCGATAGACCCGCACCCGCCCAGAGGTTTGCGCCAGCGCCACATCCCCCACCGTCAACACCGTGTAGGTGCGAAGGCGTTCCACCTCTTGGGCAATCTCCTGATGGCGTTCCGGGTCATACACAATCATCGGCGCGTGCGCGACAATCGCAATCGAAGCCGCCCGCAGCTGCGCCTCAACGGTTGCGTCACTCACCACCAGGGTTTCAGAGCTAGTGAAGAAGTATTGGAGACTGCTCATCCCCTTCACATCATCAAGCACTACAGGGTGCTCATCAAAACGCTCAGCCACGTGGCGCGATTCATTGACCGCTTTTGCGCGAGCAAACGGATCCGCGGGCAAGGAATTGCTGCAGCCGCTGAGCAACCATGCCGACGCTAATGCTGGTACCAATACACCAGCGACAATGCGTCTGACCCTGGTCCTACTCCCCATGATCAGTTGCGACGGCCTCCTGCGTGATATCACGAATCACCGGCTTATCCATGGCGTATTCGATCATGCCCACAAAACGGCTGCGACGATCCGCTTCAAACGCCTCCCAGTTCGACGCAAGCAGATACTGCGGGCACATCTCGTGGCCATCGATTACTGCGTCAAACTCAGCATCATCAAGCAGGGACTTTGACTGCAGACGCGGCAAGTAACGGCGCGGCTCATTGTTCTCAATCACCACGTCCGTGCGCCGCCCCATGGGTGTGCGGTTGAGCACGCTTTCCAACGCCTGCGCATCCACCCCCATCCGCTGCAAATACACCGGTGGGAACACGGTGTGGAAGCGCGGACGCAACTCAGCAACCGTCTCCTCATCAAAGGCCTTGCCAGTGCGCCAATCACGAGCGCCTCGTGCCATCAGCAGCGCAAACAGGCCTCGGTACACGCCGCTATCCTCATTAGCGCTCAGCAAGCGGGACTCACGGAACTCCGCATCGGCAACGGTGCGCGGCTCCACCTCCGTCTCCCCTAGCACCCACGGGGTAACTTCCTGAACATCCAAGCCCGCGCGGATTGTCGGCGCGTGCGCACCGTAAAGCTCGCCGAAGACGCCGGACCAGAACCACCGGTTGAGCCGATCCCGAGCCTGCTCGCCCTCCAACACCCCTGGATGCTCCGCAAGGCGCGCCAGAATTGTTGCCAGCGGCACGAGCTGTGAGGCATACGGCACCTGGTCGCTGCCCAGGATGCAACGCTGCGTCAAAAACTCCGCTGCCTTCACAAAGACCGCCGTCATCTCATCTACGTGCGTCAGGTAATCCTGCAACGAAATAGTCAAGATGTCGCCGCGGTGCCCGGTGGCGTGACCATTGCGGCTGGTAATCAAAAGCGCTAGTGCCCGGAAAAATTCGATGCGTCCAATCTCGTCCAGCGCCGGGTGCTCGCGCAACGTTTGCTCGACCTTGGCCCAGTGATCCGCAAGCACGAAATCTGGATCTTCGTTTGCAAACATTGCCGTCAACAGCTCAAAGACGTCCATCTGTACGCCCGCCGAGTTCGCATGGGCGAAAATCTGGCCAACACCCACCCGCGACGTGGAACGGTCCACGCGGATCACCGGCACGTCATACGCCGGCAGCCAGCGCAGCACCTCATTTTGGAACAGCTTGACCGGCTCACGCAGCTCCTCGTTGGCAGCCATGTCCACCAACAGGTCATTGGCCTGCTTCCACATCAGCAGCGAGACTGGGATAACTCCATGGCGCAGCATATCCTCGCGGCAGGTGATACCGCCTTCAATCTCAGGGCCGAAGTGGGAACGCACGCGTCCCTCCGTATCAACCGCGAAGACAGCCTCAACAGGCATTGGGTCAGAAGCGACAGCCGCCCGAACGTCCACAAAGAAGCGACGCTGGATCGACTCTCCCCGGTAGTCCACTGTCGGGATGACACCTTCGCGCTTAAACGCGTGGTAGAGGGAGGTCAGCCTCTGCTGCCCGTCTAAAAGCAAAAGCCCCGGTTCAATGCTTCCGACATCAAGCCCAGCAAGCGGGCGCGGCTTAAAGCGCACCGGCGAATTGCGCGTGTCAAGTGCCAAGAACGATCCAATTGGATAGCCACGAAGCACGGAGGTAATCAGCGTGCGAATCCGGTCAACATCCCAGATGTAATCACGCTGGAAATCCGGCAGCTGCAACTCCCCGCGCTCAGCGCGTGCGAACAGGTCAATAAGTGAGTAACTCGGCGTGGTAAAGCCCATGTCTTCTGACTTTAGATCAGTTTCAGCAAATGCTCTCATGATCAGCATGCTCGGGGCGCTCAAGCTGGATTGTGGAGTGCTCAATTCCCAGCTCTGCCAGCGCCGCCTGCGCAGCGTCGAGGGCGTGGCCGGCATCAGCACCGTCATCAAGAACCAGGTGTGCCGTAGCAATAACCGACGCCCCATCCAGCGACCACAAGTGGATGTCGTGCGTTGCAATCACGCCCGGGATGGCCAACAGTGCAGGCTCAACCGCCGCCTCATCAAAACCGTCCGGCACCTGCTCCAACAGGACACGAGCCGACTGCATGAGCAACTGCACCGCACGCGGCAACACCATCGCCGCAATAATCAACGACGCAATTACGTCCGCCGCCATAAAGCCCGTAAAACGAATAACAAGGCTGGCCACAATCACCGCCACCGAGCCGAGCATGTCCACCAACACGTGCAGCAACGCGCCTTCAACGTTGATGGAATCCCCGCGGTGCCGCGACAAGATCCACGCCGAAATCGCATTCGCCAGCAAACCGATAATGGCAATGATCAGCATGGTGCCAGATTCCACTTCCGACGCCACGCGGAAGCGCTTAACCGCCTCAACCACAATGAACACCGAAATCATGATCACTGTTGCGGCGTTCACCAGTGCGGCGAGCACCTCTGTGCGGCGGTAGCCATACGTCGCGCGCCGTGATGCCGCCCTTTTGCCCGCAATCACGGCGATGACGGCAATGATAAGGCCCGCAGCGTCTGAAAGCATGTGCATCGCATCCGCGATCAAGGCCACCGAGCCGGAGACAATGCCGCCGATCAGCTCCGCAAAAAACACCGTCGACGTGATGGTAAGCGCCGCGATGAGTGCGCGCAGCGGAGTGCTTCTGTGATCGTGATCGTGGCTGTGACCGTGGCTGTGACCGTGGCTATGTGCGTGATTGTGTCTCATACGACACAGCCTATCCCCGCCGCCCGCTTATTGACAATCTATTGAAAATGGCTCCCAGTATTTATTCAGGACGCTGACCAGTAAAAACCGCCGGAAACTCATTTGTGCTGCAGACTGAGACCGCTCATGGTAAGCGCTTTTTGATACCGTGGGCGGATGCTGGCTAGCTGGCTAGCTGGCACTTTGACATTTTTCCTGTCAGATGGCGCAGAATTTAGCGCTTTACATTTTTAGAACGAAGGGACTTTACGCAAATGACCACCCCAAACCCGAACCCAAACGATCCGGCGCGCAACGTTAACCCGAACGTCGACCCGACGGCAGATCCCGCAACCGAGATCATTGAGACCACCCCGCGTGCAACTACGGGTTCCACCGCAGTCACCACCGAAGACAACAACGGTGGCGGCGGCTGGTGGAAGTGGCTCATCGGCCTGATCGCCGCCCTGCTGCTGATCTGGCTGCTGCTCAACCTCTTCAGCAACAATGACGACGCAATCCCAGCCGGCCCAGCCGTCGAAACTGAGACCACCTCCTCCTCCGTGGTCAACGAGACCACCACAGTTGAATCCGGTACCGTTACCGAGACTCCGACCGCTGCGAACGAGACCGTGACCGAGACCGTGGTTGAGGAAAGCGCCGCCGAGTCCGAGGCACCGGCCGAGTCCGAGGCTCCAGCTGAGTCTGAAGCTCCGGCCGAGTCCGAGGCTCCAGCTGAAACTGAAGCTCCGGCAACTAACTAACTTATCTGCTAGTAGGCAGCCTGGTTCATGATGGTCTGCTAGCACACAACACGAAAACGGTGCTGTGCCTACACATTCCACCTGGGGTTTTGCAAGCTGGTTTTCGTTATCTGCTAGTAGGCAGCCTGGTTCCGGGTGACCTGCTAGCAATGTCCCAAAACCCTATGGACATAACAGCAACTATCTAACGTGCCGCTCCTAGCGTTTAGCTGGGTCACTCTCCCCGACTCGCATTGGTGGGCCGGGGCTTTTTCCTATCTGACCCCCAGATAAGACAAGCGTAAAGCCCCCGCACCACCCGAAATATCGGGGCGATCCAGGGGCTTAAAGCGCAGACTACAACGACTTACGCAGTCTCGTTGAGCGGGTTCTTCACCCAGCTCATCATGTCGCGCAGCTTCTCACCGGTCTGCTCGATCGGGTGCTGCGAAACCTTTGCACGCAGGTCCTCGAGCTCCTTGTTGCCGTTCTTCACGTTGTCAACCAGGCGCTGGGTGAAGGTGCCGTCCTGGATGTCCTTCAGGATGTCGCGCATGCGGTCCTTCGCACCCTCATCAATCACGCGCGGGCCAGACAGGTAGCCGCCGAACTCTGCGGTGTCAGAGATGGAGTAGTTCATGTTGGCCAGGCCACCCTCGTAGACCAGGTCCACGATCAGCTTCATCTCGTGCAGGCACTCGAAGTATGCCATCTCCGGCTCGTAGCCAGCCTCGGTCAGCACCTCGAAGCCCTTCATGATCAGGTCTTCCAGGCCACCGCAGAGCACAGCCTGCTCACCGAAGAGGTCCGTGACCGTCTCAGCCTCGAAGGTGGTCGGGATAACGCCAGCGCGTGCGCCACCGATTGCTGCAGCGTAGGACAGAGCCAGGTCGCGGCCATTGCCCTTCGGGTCCTGCTCAACTGCGATCAGGGTCGGCACACCCTTGCCGTCAACGAAGGTGCGGCGAACCAAGTGGCCCGGGCCCTTCGGTGCAACCATGGCGACGGTGATGTTGTCTGCCGGCTCAATCAGCTTGAAGTGGATGTTCAGGCCGTGGCCGAAGAACAGCGCATCGCCGTCGTTAAGGTTCGGCTCGATGTCCTTAGTAAAGATCTCAGCCTGGGAGGTGTCCGGAGCCAGCAGCATGATGACGTCTGCCCATGCTGCCGCGTCAGCGTTGGACTTAACCTCGAAGCCTGCCTCCTTGGCCTTTGCTGCGGACTTGGAGCCCTCGCGCAGGCCGACGACAACCTCAACGCCGGACTCACGCAGGTTCTGCGCGTGGGCGTGGCCCTGGGAGCCGTAGCCGATGATCGCGACCTTCTTGCCCTGGATCAGCGACAGGTCTGCGTCATTGTCGTAAAGCACTTCGATAGCCATGAGTGATGCACTCACCTTTCCTATATGTTGGGACGGTTGTTCCATATTATGACACATCACCGCGGGCTATGTGTCCACAGCCCGCAAAAATTAATTGTTTTTCTTGGACGGAGCCAACGTCTTGGACCCGCGGTTCAGCGCGACCTGGCCGGAGCGAACCATTTCACGAATGCCAAAGGTCTCAATGACATCCAGGAATGCTCGCAGCTTTTCCGGGGTGCCGGTGGCCTCAATAACCACAGACTCCGGCGAGACATCCACCACGCGAGCACGGAAGATGTTGGCGGTCTCCACAACCTGAGCGCGCGTCTGGTTCGTCGCGTTGACCTTGACCAGAAGCAGGGAGCGGGCGATCGTCTGATCGTCCTCAAGCCGGAGCACCTTCAGCACCTGAATCAGCTTGTTCAACTGCTTGGTGATCTGCTCGATTGCATACTCGGAAGCGTCCACCACAATGGTCAGACGGTTAATACCTTCCGTCTCCGTCTTCGCAGACACCAAGGACACCAGGTTGTAACCACGGCGTGTAAACAGTGCCGTAACGCGGGTGATGATGCCGTCTACATCCAACACCAGCACGGAGAGGATATTGCGAGTGGTCTCGTCTTCGTGTGCCATTAGCGGTTCTCCTCCGTGATTTCATCGATAGCCTCATGGATTGCCGCCGGCGACTCTGCCGCGGACTCCTCCAGGTCAAAAAATGGACGCATGCCAAGCGCATACTGCATGTCAGAGTTGGACGCACCGGCCGCAATCATCGGCCACACCTGCGCGTCCTCACCAACAATGAACTCCACCACCACAGGGCGGTCATTGATCTCGCGTGCACGCTCAATCGCCGGAATGACCTCTTCCTTCGTGGTCACGCGGATCGCCTCCGCACCCAGCGCCTCACTGAGCTTTACAAAATCCGGCACGTACTGCTCTGCATTGCCGCCAAGCTTGGTGTGGGAATACGTTCCGTCATAGAACAGGGTCTGCCACTGGCGCACCATGCCAAGATTGCCGTTGTTAATCAGCGCAACTTTGAACGGGAAGCCCTCAAGTGCGGCCGTGGTGATTTCCTGGTTGGTCATCTGGAAGCAGCCGTCACCGTCAACGGCCCACACTTCCTTCTCCGGGCAACCAGCCTTCGCCCCCAGAGCTGCCGGGATGGCGTATCCCATCGTGCCCAGGCCACCTGAGTTGAGCCAGTGACGCGGACGATCAAAGTCGATGAACTGCGCGGACCACATCTGGTGCTGACCCACGCCAGCAACATAAATGGCGTCCGTGCCGACGACCTTCGACAGCGTCTCAATCACAAACTGCGGAGAAAGCTTGCCGTCAGACTGCTCGTCATAGCCACGCGGGAAACGCTCCTTCAAATCCTCCAGGCGAGCAATCCACTGATCAATCTGTGGCGCAGCGTTGCGCTTGGAGTCACGGAACGCATCCGTCAGCTGGGCCAGCACGCGTTTCGCGTCACCCACAATCGGGACATCTACCTCACGGATCTTGCCCACCTCAGCCGGGTCAATATCGGCATGGATGGTCTTTGCCAGGGGTGCGAAGGTGTCGGTGTCGCCGGTCACGCGATCGTCGAAACGCGTGCCAATAGCAATGAGCAAGTCAGACTCCTGCAGCGAGCCGACCGCCGGCACCGAGCCGTGCATACCCGGCATACCCATGTAGAGCGGGTGATGCTGCGGGAACGCACCGAGCGCCATCAAGGTGGTAACCACCGGGATGCCGGTGATCTCGGCGAACTCCAGAAGCTCCTTATGCGCCTCCGCCTTCACCACACCACCACCGATGTACAGCACCGGGCGCTTAGCCTCAGAGATCATCTTTGCGGCCTGGGAGATCTGGCGGTTGTGCGGCTTCGTATTCGGCTTATACCCCGGCAGGTCCAGCTCCGGCGGCCAGTTAAATTCCACCATCTGCGCCTGGACGTCCTTCGGGATATCCACAAGCACAGGTCCCGGGCGGCCAGTCGAGGCAATGTGGAACGCTGCGTTCAGCGTCGCCGGGATGTCCTCAACATCGGTCACCATGTAGTTGTGCTTAGTAATAGGCATGGTGATGCCGCGGATGTCTGCCTCCTGGAAGGCATCCGTACCAATCAGCGGCGAACCAACCTGGCCGGTGATCGCCACAATTGGCACGGAATCCAAATAGGCATCTGCCAGTGCAGTCACCAGGTTGGTTGCACCCGGTCCAGAGGTTGCAATACAAACACCAACCCTGCCGGAGGCCACGGCATAACCTTCAGCCGCGTGGCCTGCGCCCTGCTCATGGCGCACCAGCACGTGACGCAGCGTACGCGCGCGAGACAGCGCATCGTACAGCGGCAACACGGCACCGCCAGGAAGGCCGAACACAATGTCAACCCCAAGTTCTTCCAAACTACGAACCGTAGCGTCAGCGCCAGTCATAACCTCCGGTCCAGGCGCTGCGGCTTCGGCTGCGGGCTGCGGTGATGCTGCCACGATACAAAGCTCCTTCTTCATGTCTTATTCACGGAATTCGATCACACAAACAAAAAGCCCTCGAGCGAGCTAGAAGCTCTCGAGGGCGCTTGGTTTGCGGCTAGCTTTGAGTGCAACCCGCTTACGGCAAGCGCCGCATCGGAATTACTACTACTACAAGTCGCGTCGTGATCATGCGTTAGATAATACACAGCATTGCTTCGCATATATGCGATAGTGAGTAATTTTTTTCATACGCGTTGACTACCATGTCAGGAATGACCGATGCTCCCCGTATTTTCCGCCCCTCTAGAGAGCACGTCATCGCTATTGCAATGATGACGGGCATTGCCCTGATTGGTATTTTGTGGGCCCCCCTCAAACTGGGATGGGTCCTGATATTCCCCATCTTCGCTCTTGTGTGGATCTTCAACGCCAAGACCACGATTTCTGATTCGGGCATTTCCATCAACTACCTGTTGCGCAAGAACGTCTCGCTTGCATGGGACCAGCTCAAGGGTGTGAGTTTTAAGGGCAGCAAGGCACTTGCCACAACTGTCGACGGCCGCGAGTACCCCATGCCCGGCATCACCTTCAACACCCTGCCTGATCTGGCAGAAGCCTCCCGCGGCCGCATCGCAGATGTGATTACGCAGGCCGCCGAGTCTTCTGACGGCAAGTACGAAGTCATTGACAAAGAGGGCTATAGCGTATTGCTCGACCAGGACGAGTACGAAGAGTACTTAAAGGAGCATCCGGATATGCCCGGCCCGCGCCCCGCTGATAACCCCGCTGGTAACCCCGCCAATAGCCAGAACTAAAGGAGTACCCCCATGATCCCCCTCCGCTCACGCGTCACCACCATCGGCCGCCAAGCAGCTGGCGCGCGCGCCCTGTGGCGTGCCACCGGCACTGAGGAAAACGAGTTTGGCAAGCCGATCGTGGCAATTGTGAACTCCTACACCCAGTTTGTGCCGGGCCACGTCCACCTGAAGAATGTCGGCGACATTGTTGCGGACGCGGTTCGTGCCGCTGGTGGTGTGCCGAAGGAGTTCAACACCATCGCCGTTGATGACGGCATTGCCATGGGGCATGCTGGCATGCTCTACTCTCTGCCCAGCCGCGAGATCATCTCGGACTCCGTGGAGTACATGTGCAACGCCCACACCGTGGATGCGATGGTGTGCATCTCCAACTGCGACAAGATCACCCCGGGCATGCTCAACGCCGCGATGCGTTTGAACATCCCGGCAGTGTTTGTCTCCGGCGGACCGATGGAGGCTGGCAAGGCCATCAACGCGGGTGATGTGGTCAAGCCGAAGTCTGACCTGATCGACGCTATCGCGCTGTCCGCGAACGACTCAGTCAGCGATGCGCAGCTCGACGACATTGCCAACAACGCCTGCCCCACCTGCGGTTCCTGCTCCGGTATGTTCACCGCCAACTCCATGAATTGCCTGACCGAGGCACTGGGCCTGTCCCTGCCCGGCAACGGCACAACGCTGGCTACCCACACCGCACGCCGCGCACTGTTTGAGCAGGCTGGTTCCAAGATCGTTGAGCTGTGCAACCGCTACTACGGCGAAGGCGACGAGTCGGTCCTGCCGCGCTCCATTGCCACCGAGCACGCGTTCCGCAACGCCATGGCGCTGGATATGGCCATGGGCGGCTCCACCAACACCATCCTGCACATCCTCGCTGCGGCGCAGGAGGGTGAGGTGGACTTTGACCTTGCCGATATTGATGAGCTCTCCCACCAGATCCCGTGCCTGTCCAAGGTGGCACCGAATGGCGACGCCCACGTGGAGGACGTCCACCGCGCCGGCGGCATCCCGGCGATCCTGGGCGAGCTGCACCGTGCGGGGCTTCTGCATGATGACGTGCACTCGGTCTCCTACAACTCCCTCGACGCCTGGCTGGGCGACTGGGATATTCGCGGCGCTTCCCCAATTCCAGAGGCCGTGGAGTTGTTCCACGCGGCTCCGGGCGGCACCCGTACGACGGAGGCGTTTAGCCAGTCCGCCCGCTGGGAGTCCCTGGACACCGACTCCGCAAACGGCGTGATCCACGACGTTGAGCACCCGATTACTTCCGACGGCGGCCTGGTCGTCCTTCGCGGCAACCTCGCACCGGACGGCGCAATTTTGAAGACCGCCGGCGTGGAGGAAGGCCTCTGGGAGTTCTCCGGTCCTGCCCGCGTTGTGGATTCTCAGGAGCAGGCAGTGTCCATGATCCTCAACCGCGAGGTCTTGGAGGGCGAGGTTGTGGTCATCCGCTACGAGGGTCCCTCCGGCGGTCCGGGCATGCAGGAGATGCTGCACCCCACGTCCTTCCTCAAGGGCGCTGGCTTGGGCAAGAAGTGCGCGCTGATTACAGACGGCCGCTTTTCCGGCGGCACCTCCGGCCTGTCCATCGGCCACATCTCCCCCGAGGCTGCACATGGCGGCCTGATCGGCCTGGTGCAAAACGGCGACATCATCGCCATCTCCGTAGCCAACCGTGAGCTGCGCCTGGTTGTGGACGATGAGGAGCTGGCCCGCCGCCGCGAGGAAATGGAGGCGTCTGACAACCCGTGGACGCCAAACCGCACCCGCCACGTATCGAAGGCACTGCGCGCATACGCAAAAATGGCGACCAGCGCCGATAAGGGCGCTGTCCGCCAAGTTGATTAACGCGGCCTAAGCCGCGGTTGACGCGGTTGACGCGGCTTTATGCCAGCGGGTTGACGCCGGCGCCGAACCACCAGATGGCGCCGGCTGCAGCCAGCCCAAGCAGGGCGCAGATCCAGGACGACGCCAACGGTCGACGCGCCCATCCCCTGCCAGTGTCCACGCTGTAGAGGCCCGGGCCGGTAAAGGTCAGGGCGAAGGTGAGGCCGAGGAGGAGGGTTGGGAGGATCACGGTGGCGTCGGTAAGCAAAAGGCCCCAACCGCCATCCGCAGCAGTCAGCGCATGCAGTGCCTCAAAGCCGGTGACTGCCACACCAACCGCCGCCGCAACCGGAGTGATCAAACCAAGAATCAGGAACACACCCGCGGCCAGCTCAAGAGTGGGCACGATAATCGCCATACCGTTACCAAACGGGTAGCTGGCATACGCGGTCTCCAGCGCGCCAATGCCACCTGAGGAACCCAGGTTGAAAAACGTCGCGATCGCGCGCACCGTGAGGTAACCACCCACCAGCAGGCGCAGCAGCAGCAAGCCAAAGTCAATGGTGCCACGGCCAACAGGTGCCGCTACGGGTTCTTCCACAACCGGGTCCGAAACAACAGTGACCTCTTCATACACCGGCTCAGCGGGAGCGATGTACTGCGGTTCACGGTCAATTGCAGCGGTCTCGCCCGTAACAGCTGCCGCAGCCGGAGTCGAGGCCGCAAAAACCTCGGTCTCTGCGGTACCCACCGGGTCCGTGCCAGGCGTGTAGGCCGGAACATCGTCGTGCGAGAAATCTTCGGGCGTTGCGTCGCGCAAATTATCGCGCTGATTATCGGTTGCCATACCCCCTAAACTATGCGAGTTTTCCTATCCAACTCTGCAGGACAAACGGCGTGTTCCCAACCGGGTTAACTACCGAGCGTTTTCAGCGCCTCCCCATCTAGGCGCATAGTGGTCCACTCCCCCATGTCATGGGCACCGATGGAGCTATAGAAGCCTATCGACGGCTCGTTCCACCTCAACACCGTCCACTCCACACGCCTGTAATCATTGTCCACAGCAATCTTTGCCAGTGCTTTGAGCAAAGCAGTCCCAATGCCATTCCCGCGCGCCTGTTCACGCACGTACAGGTCCTCCAACCAGATGCCGTGACGGCCGTGCCACGTGGAGTAATTCAAAAACCACATGGCCATCCCCTGCACCTTGCCGTCGACCTCCGCGATGAGGGTGTAAACGCGCGGGTTCTCCCCAAACAGGTGGGTACGCACGTCTTCTTCAGTGGAGGTGACTTCATCCGGAGCTTTCTCGTATTCCGCAAGCTCATTGATCATTGCGAAGATCTCAGGAACGTCTGTTTCCACTGCGGGGCGAATATTCAACATGGTTCAACCATACTTTTCGCCCCTGTATTAAAGTCACTGCCATGGAACGTTTTCATTGGCTGGAAGATCACGATGCAGACGTCTGGCGCACCCTCTGGACATTCGTTTCCTGGGTGCCCGCACGCCTGGATGAGCACCTGAAACGCCAAGAGAAAATGGGGCTGCCCGATTACATGACACTGCTGTCCATCGCCCAGGCGGAAAACAACACCACCACGATGTCTAAACTCGCCGACGCCACGATGATGTCACCTTCACGCCTGTCACACGTGATGGATCGCCTTGAGCAGCGCGGCTTTACCGAACGTAACCGCAGCGCCGAGGACCGCCGTTCTACGTTTGCCACGTTGACTGAAGACGGTGTGGAGTTTGTCGTGCGCTCCACCCCTGAAGTGATCGCCCATATCCGTGGGACCATCTTTGAGCAGGTGACCGCTAAGGAAGCCGAGCAGCTGAAGAAGATTATGGCCAAGATCATGACCAACACCCCGAAGGCACCGGGGATGTAGGTGGGCTGGGCCTGCGCTGACCTGCGCTGACCTGCGTTAATCCCACGCGTCACTTTAGCCTCATTGCAAACATTTCGATTTGTTACGGATGTGACTTCAAAACCCCAGGACACTGAAAGATTTCGCATTTGTTTTCAGTGTCCTTGTTAGCTATACCGCTCATTTAGGTTGCTGACCTGCGCTAATCCCACGCGTCACACCAGCCTCATTGCAACCAAGGCCGTTTGTT
>NZ_KV786473.1:29132-40950 GCF_001806945.1 Corynebacterium sp. HMSC30G07
CGGGCAATCCTTTCGATATCCGCGAAGCGAAACAGCCCACTGCCCCGTCGTTCGATCGCTCGCCGCTGCCAAAGATCATCCAGGATTCCTTCACGGCGATCGGCCACAGTGACCTAGCGCGCGCCACAACACCTGATGACGTCATCAACGCATACGGCAAGGTCAACCCAGATGTCGTCGAGGCGATTAAGGCGGGCGCAACCCAAACCCAAGCTGCCTCCCTGTCCGCGCCTTCCATGCCACCGACGCTCAACCCGGGTGCTGGCATGCCAGGTGGCGCACCAGGCAGCCTGGGTTCTGCTGCTGGCATGAACTCGATTTCTCCAGGCGCAGTTGGCAGCCATGTTGCTGGCGTCACATCTGGCACGGGAGCAAACGCCAGCGGTGCTGGTCTTGCCGGTAGTGGCATGGGTGCATTCGGTGGTGCGAACGGCAACCGCGGAGGCCGCAACGGACTCGGTGCGCCGTCGTCCCGTGGCAACGCGAGCCGTGGCACTGCTCATGCGCAAGGTCTTGCCGGCGGTATCGGCATGGGCGGCATGGCTGGTGGCCTTGCCGCAGGCATCGGCGCAAGTGGCATGGGCATGGGCATGGGAGCTGGCATGGGCATGGGTGCCGGCAGTGCCCCACTCAACGGTGCGGGTGCGCCCGGCACAGGCGCTGCTCCAGGCACAAACGCTTACGGTGCAGGAGGCACAAACTCTGGTGCGCAGGCACGTTCCACAACGGTTGCTGGCGGACCAATGGCTATGGGTGCTGGCGGCGGAGCTGGAGGCCAAGGCAAGCAGCGTAAGGCCGCGAAGGTACAGGCAGTCACCAGTGCGGTGGAACGGGATGGCAACCTGAAGGCGTTGCTTGGCGAGGCCCCACTCGTTCTACCCAGCGTCATTGGCAACAACGTACGCGACTAACCACCCAACTTCTTGCGATCTCAGTTTTTCCGCCGCGCGGAAAGCACCGCCTA
This sequence comes from Corynebacterium sp. HMSC30G07, assembly GCF_001806945.1. Classification (NCBI taxonomy): domain Bacteria; kingdom Bacillati; phylum Actinomycetota; class Actinomycetes; order Mycobacteriales; family Corynebacteriaceae; genus Corynebacterium; species Corynebacterium sp. HMSC30G07. The sequence goes on from NZ_KV786473.1 coordinate 30,097, forward strand.
GGAGCAAGCACTACGTGTCGCTCTACCTGCTGGTGACAAACTGCGGGTTCGTGATGTTGAACTCGCGGCCCTCCATTTGCAGCACCGTCTCAAGGGCATAGGACTTGTTCTTGTTGTCCTCCGACGCACCCCACACAATGGTGCGTCCATCGTTGGTGCGCAGCACGTGGTTGAGCGGGGCGACGTCGATGGCGGCAATTTCGTTTCGGGCTCGCTCGCTAATCGACGCCGCAATATCCACCACAGCCGCCATGGCCTCAGCATCCTCCACCGGCGCCCCGACAAGTTCAATAGCCTGCGGCGGCGGTTCAGCAACTAGGAAGTCGACGCCATTGCTGTCGATCAGATGTGTGCCGTCGTCTTGTGCAATGAACGCAACCGCAACATGCTCCGTGACCTCAACGTCAACGCTGCTTGGCCAATCACGGGATACGGTTACGGTCTCCACCCAAGGGTCAGCGGCAATGTTCTGTGCGGCACGACGCACATCCACGCGCCCCATCGGGGTATCCGGGGCGATATCCGCAAGCTGCTGGACATACTCTTGCGTCAACACATGATTACCGTGCACATTGATCCCGCGCATAGGCACAACTGGCGTGAATGGAGCTACCGCAACCAGAACCGCCACAATGCCAAGGCCGATTCAAAACTCAGTCGTCGAAGCTGAGATGGATTCCCTCGCCATCGGCGCCTTTTAACTCGTCCAGCGCTTCCGTAATACTGCGACCGCGACGCTTCGGCGGTGCCGACACCTTCGCACCGATCCTCACGCCTTTATGCGTCACCGTTGCGCCGTATTCTTTCAGGGAAAAAGCAGACTCGCCGTTAAGTTTCTCCACGCTGATGGGCTGCATCCGCCCCGCCTGAACAACACTGACCAGGGCGTCTAAGACCAGTGGCATCGGGTCTTCAACACCGTCTGGGAAGGTGTCGAAAAACGTGGTCATTGTTTTCCCACCGCGGGTGACGTGTGCGGCCAACAACCCATCGATCAGCACCACCATCGCACCAGCCGAGCGAGTCGGGCCTTGCGCGGGCCACGGCAGCGCCGCCCCGTACGGGTTCGCCGGGTCGGTCGCGGCCAGCACGTGTACCAAAGGGTCGCGGGCACCCGAGGGCCAGCCAACCACGTCATCGGAATCCTGCTGGCCACGCAGCCGGTCAATCGTGGCCGGAGTGGAAAACTGCGAGGCACCAAGGCCCTCAATCAGGTAGCCGCGCATCGCCTTGCCTGATTCCTCAAAACCAGACAGAGTCTTATACGCCAGCGCAAACCCACCAAGAATGTCCTCGGCCACCACGGAGCCGCGGGTGACCACCCCGTAGCGGTCAAGCAGGCTCTCCCCCAGCGCGACGGAGCGGCGCGTGGGGTCGTTATCCGGCATGGGTGTGAGCGACCAGCGGCCCACCATGTCGGGCGGGACCGTCGATGCGAACGAGGTGCGGCCGGAGCGAATCCTGCTTCGTTGTGGCCGCCTCCGCGCCCGGTGCGCCGTCTTCCCGCCGGCCAAACGCGCCCGGATCGGGGCAAACGAATCCGGCGCGAGGAACCCGGCCTCCACCAGGTCCCACATGGCTTCGCGCAGCTCCTCGGTCGTGGTCTGCTTGGCTCCAGCGTCGCCAAGCAGGTCCCCGAACAGGAACCCGCCGCCGCGGCGCACCTTCTCCATCACCTGGGATTGGGTCAGCGACAGCAGGGGTTCCTCAACCTGTGGCATGAGCTGGGCTGCGTAGTCGGCCGGCAGCAGCATGATCCACGGGTCACGCGCCCCTGCCTTGCCGGCGCCGACGATGGCAACCTCGCCGTTGGCGGTGAGCTCGTCGAGCATCGCCGGCGAGTAATCGCCCACACGGGACGGGAAGATATGCGATTCCCAGGCGCTTGCCGGCAGCCGTACCCCGGCGAGCTGTTCGATCACCGAGTAGACACCGTCAGCGCCCCGCAGCGCAGGCGTGACCCCCACCGGAGCCACATTCGACCACGAGGGCAGGAAGCGCCCGTACGCCGACTGCGACACTGGCCGGGTCTGGGCCCGCGCCGCCGCCAGGGAGCGCGAGCGGATGATGCGTAAGACCTCGGCGGCGACGTACTCCTCTTCCTCGACGCCCTGCCGGTAGCGCCCCGGGATCACCTTGTCCTTTTCTATAAGGCGCGACAGCGGCTCATGCGCCGCGCCCACCGCAAGCCCGAACGCGTCCGCAAGATCCCGCAAAACAAACGGCCCTCGGGTGCGCACCCAACGCCCGACCAGCTGCGCCAACGCATCCGGAATCGTTTGCACTTGGGCGGGAATGCCGGGTGGGACGGGCACGCCTAAGCCGTCGCGAAGCAGCGGCGCATCCAGCACCTGGGCGACGTGCTCGCGCCCACCGATGCGCACCCGCATCATACGCGCACCAAGGGTCTGCTCCAGGGAGGTCAGGAGAACTGTGGTGTAGGTGGCAAGCTCATCGATAGGCACGGGCCCCACGATGCGCAGGGTGTCGGCGAACTGCTCGGAAGTCTCGGCGCGGCCTACGCGGCGCAAGCTGGCGTCCACCTCCGCGATGATGTCGGCGTCGAGCAACTCGCGCAGCTCCACGGTGCCCAGCAGTTTTGCCAAAAGCGTTGGGTCCAGCGACAGCGCCGCGGCCCGCTTCTCCGCCAGCGGGGTGTCGCCCTCGTACATGAACGCGCCGGTGTAGTTAAACAGCAGCGAGGAGGCGAACGGGCTCGGCTGATCCGTAGTCACCTCGGCGATGCGCACCCGGCGCGTATTAATGTCACGCATCACCTCCTGCAGGGCAGGCAGGTCGTAGACGTCCTGGAGGCACTCGCGCACGGTTTCCAAGATGATGGGAAAGCTCGGGTAGTTCCGCGCGACGTCCAAGAGCTGCTCGGCGCGTTGGCGCTGCTGCCACAACGGTGCGCGCTTGCCGGGGTTGCGGCGCGGCAACAGCAGGGCGCGCGCGGCGCACTCGCGGAACCGGGAGGCGAAGAGGGCGGAGTTGCCCACCTGTTCGGTGACAATGTCCGCGATCTCGTCGGCGTCGAATTGGAAGATCGCCCCGTCCGGTTCCTTCTCCCCTTGCGGCAGGCGCAGCACGATGCCGTCATCTCCCGCCACCGCTTGGGCGTCCATCCCGGTCTCTTGCGCGACCCGCCAGCCTGTGGCCAGGGCCCACGCCGCGTTGACTCCCTTCCCAAACGGGGTGTGCAGCACGACCCGCCAATCCCCTAGCTCATCGGTGAAGCGCTCCAGCACAAGCGTCTTTTCGTCCGGCAGGATGCCGGTGGCCTCCTCCTGCTCGTCGAGGTATTGCAGCAGGTTGTTGCGCGTCCGCTCGTCCAAGCTTTCGTCCAAAGCATTTTTTGCTTCTCGACGAAACTCCCCCAGCGCCTTCCCCAACTCATACGGCCTACCCAGCCCGTCGCCTGTCCAGAACGGCAGGCGCCCGGTGTGTCCTGGCGCGGGTGAGACCTGCACCTGGTCGCGGGTGATGTTTTCGATGCGCCACGAGGAGGCGCCGAGGGTGAAGACATCGCCCACGCGGGACTCGTAGACCATCTCCTCGTCGAGCTCGCCGACGCGGCGGGGAGCCTTATCTCCCTCTTGCGAGCCTGCGAGCAAGAACACCCCGAACATGCCGCGGTCCGGAATCGTTCCCGCGTTGGTCACCGCCACCCGCTGCGCGCCGGGGCGGGCTTTGAGCACGTTGTCCTCCAGGATGGCGCGGGGGCGCAGCTCAGCGAAGTCGGTAGACGGGTAGACGCCGGTGACCAGGTCGATCACCGAGTCAAACACGTCTCGCGCGAGGTCCTTATACGGCCAGGCGCGGCGTACGGTGTCGTACCACTCGTCCACATCGAGGTCTTCCACCGCAACCGCCGCCACCGTCTGCTGGGCGAGCACGTCCAAGGGGCTTCGCGGTGGCGAAAGCTCCTCGATCAGCCCTTGGCGCATGCGCGGCACCGTCACCGCCGTCTGTACCAGGTCTGAGCGGTGCTTGGGGTAGAAAATGCCCTCAGAGACTGCGCCTACCGAGTGCCCGGCGCGCCCCACGCGCTGCAAGCCGGAGGCCACCGAGGGCGGCGATTCCACCTGGATGACCAGGTCAACCGCACCCATGTCAATGCCCAACTCCAGCGAGGAGGTGGAGATCACCGCCTTGAGCGTGCCTTCTTTGAGCATGGTTTCGGTTTGCAGGCGCTCTTCCTTGGACACACTGCCGTGGTGGGCGCGCGCGATAACGGGTGCGGCGTGGCCCGCGGTGTCCACAGACTTCATCAGCTGCGCCGGTGGGCGACGCGTAGCCACGCTTAACGCCTCCGGGTCGTGCTCTTTCGCCCAGAGCTCATTGATCTGGCTGGTCAGCCGCTCCGCGGTGCGGCGCGAGTTCACAAACACAATGGTGGACCGGTGCGCCATCACCTCTTCATAGACCGCACGCTCAATGTGCGGCCAGATGCTTTGAGGGGTGGCGCTGAAGGTTTCGGCGGGGGTAGCGTCGCCAAGCAAGAGCCCATCATCAAGCACCGCATCGCCGATGGTGGAAGCATCCTCCGGCACCGGCAGATCACTCATGTCATCCACCGGAACCCGCACGGCAAGCTCCCACTTCTTTTCCGCAGGCGGGTTGATAATCGTGGTGCGCGGGCCCAGGAAGTTAGCCACAGTTGCTAATGGACGCACCGTTGCAGACAACCCAATACGCTGAAAACTCCCCGCCAGACGCTCAAGGCGTTCCAACGACAGCGTCAGATGCACGCCGCGCTTCGTGCCGGCAAGGGCGTGGATTTCGTCCACAATCACCGTATCTACTGTCTTCAAAATGCCCGCCGCCTTCGACGTGAGCATGAGATACAGCGACTCTGGCGTGGTGATCAGGATGTCCGGCGGTTTGCGCAGCTGCCGGTTGCGCTCCGCCTGCGGGGTGTCACCGGAGCGCACGCCGACGGAAATATCCGGCATTTGTTTGCCCATACGCTGCGCCACCCGCGCAATGCCGGCAAGGGGTGCGCGCAGGTTGTTTTCCACATCCACCCCAAGCGCTTTCAGCGGCGAAATGTAGAGCACGCGCGTACCCCCGTGCGTGGAAGTGTGCCCACCATCAATTGGCAGTGCCGTCTGACCTGAGCGCTCCACCAGGGCGTTAAGCGACCATAAAAACGCCGCCAAGGTCTTGCCCGAACCGGTTGGCGCAACCACAAGGGAGTTCTCCCCCGCGGAGATGGAACGCCACGCTAAATCCTGCACACGGGTGGGTTCGGCGAAGACCTCCTCGAACCACGTTGCCACCTGGGGGTGGAAGCGATCGAGAACGTTGTCGGACACTCGCACCATGTTACGCGGAAGCGGTATGGTTAGAGGCTATGAGCGCCCAGTACTCCGATTCCAGGTTGACCAATCTGATTGCGCAAGGCACCGGCGAGATCCTTAAAGGTATCCGCGGCGTTGGCCTGCTGCGCGGCCGCGAGTTGGGTGAGGCTGGTGATGACCTTGCGCAGAACTGGATCGCCCGCGTGCTGGAACAGCACCGCCCGGGTGACGCATTCTTGTCCGAGGAAGCCGCCGATGACCCGTCGCGCCTGAACAATAACCGTGTGTGGATCGTGGACCCGTTGGACGGCACGAAGGAGTTTGCCACCGGCCGCCAGGATTGGGCGGTACACGTTGCCCTGGTGGAAGACGGTGTGCCAACCCATGCAGCTGTTGGTCTTCCGGATCTAGGCGTGGTGTTTAAGTCTTCTGACGTGCGACACGTCTCCGGCCCGTTTGCTGGCAAGGTTGCGGTAAGCAGGAACCGTCCGCCTGCTGTTGCGGAGTATGTGGCCCAGCAGATCGGTTTTGAAACCGCGCATGTCGGCTCCGCGGGCGCCAAGGCTATGCACGTGCTGTTGGGCGACTATGACGCCTACGTACACGCCGGCGGCCAATACGAGTGGGACCAGGCCGCACCGGTGGGTGTATCGCTTGCAGCTGGCCTGCACTGCTCGCGTTTGGACGGTAGCGAGTTGCGTTACAACAACGCGGACACCTACATTCCTGATCTACTGATCTGCCGCCCAGAGCTCGCTGACGACATTCTTGCGGCGTGCGCTACGTTCTTTGACCAGCACGGCAGCTACGAAGGAGTTAGCAACTAGTGACTGTCCCCACCCCGTATGAGGACTTGCTGCAAGACGTCTTAGATAACGGCACCGCGAAGGGCGACCGCACTGGAACGGGTACGCGCAGCGTGTTTGGCCGCCAGATTCGTTACAACTTGGCTGAGTCGTTCCCGTTGTTGACCACCAAGAAGGTCTACTTCAAGGGCGTGGTCGGTGAGTTGTTGTGGTTCCTGCGCGGTGATTCGAATGTGCGTTGGCTCCAGGAGCATGGTGTGCGCATTTGGAACGAGTGGGCTGATGCTGATGGTGAGCTTGGCCCGGTCTACGGCGTGCAGTGGCGCTCCTGGCCTACCCCGGATGGCCAGCACATTGACCAGATCCAGCAGGTGGTTGACCAGCTGAGGCAGAACCCGGATTCGCGCCGTATTTTGGTGTCCGCGTGGAACGTGGCTGAGTTGGACAAAATGGCACTCATGCCGTGCCACTTGTTGTTCCAGCTCTACGTTGCAGACGGCAAGCTGAGCATGCAGGTCTACCAGCGCTCTGCGGACATGTTCCTGGGTGTGCCCTTCAACATCGCCTCCTACGCTCTGCTCACGCATATGTTTGCGCAGCAGGCTGACCTTGAGGTTGGTGAGTTGATTTGGACTGGCGGTGACTGCCACATTTACAACGACCACCTGGAGCAGGTCCGTGAGCAGCTTTCTCGCGACGCACGCCCGTACCCGCAGCTGAAACTGCGCAAGGCGGCGTCCATCTTTGACTATGACTTCGATGACATCGAGGTTGAGGGCTATGACCCGCACCCGACAATCAAGGCCGTGGTGTCCGTCTGATGGCAACTTTGGGCGCGATTTGGGCGCAAAGCCTTGATGGTGTGATTGGCAACGGCGAGGACATGCCGTGGCACCTGCCGGAGGATCTGAAGCATTTTAAAGAGACCACGATGGGCCAGCCGATCATTATGGGCCGTCGTACCTGGGAGTCTTTGCCTGTCAAGCCGTTGCCGGGGCGTGCAAACCACGTGCTCTCCTCGCGCGAGCCGGGCGAATGGTCCGACGGCGCCTACGTGTCCACGGACCTGCCGGATCTGGAGACGGATGCCTGGATCATCGGCGGCGGCCAACTCTATGAGGCCACGTTGGATGAGGTTGACGTTATTGAGCTCACGCTTATCGACGCTACGTTGGCCCCCACCCTTGCCACCCCCGTCTTCGCGCCATGTATTGGGCCCGAGTTTGCCTGTGTGTCTGATGGAGAGTGGCAAACCTCTTCGTCCGGTCTGCGCTACAAGTTCCAACGTTACGAAAGGCAATAAAGCAATCATGACTGCTCCTGCAACTACTTCTCACGTGACCATCTTTGCGGCTGACTGGTGCCCGTTTTGCAAGAAGCTGCGCCAGCGCCTGGACCGCACGGAAACGCCGTACGATCTTGTAGACGTTGAGGATGACGGCATGGATGACGTCAACGAGTGGATCAAGTCTGTCAACGACGGCAACCGCATCGTGCCCACCGTGCTCTACTCCGACGGCACGCATGCCACCAACCCGGAGGCCTCCGCCGTGCGCAAGAAGCTGCGTGAGCTGACCGGCGAAGAGTAAGCCGTTATCTAGCGAAGTCTCGCAGGGCGGCCTCTGCTGCCCACCATCCTGGCATGCCGTGAACGCCTGCACCTGGGGCTGTTGACGCTGATGCAAGGTACAGCCCGCGGCGCAGGCGGTGCGGCTGGCGCATGAGCAGTTGCGTTCCGTCCATGGCCCCGCCAGCAATGTCGCCCCCGACAAGGTTTGGGTTCCATGCTTCAAGCATCTGCGGGGATGTGTCTATCCTGCCTGCCACAACGTTGCTGAATCCGGGGGCGAATCGTGCAATCTGCGCCTCTATTGATGCAGCGACCTCGCCCGGGTAGCGCTCCCGGTAACCATGCGGCACGTGAGCGTAGCTCCATAACACGAGGCCTCGCGACGGATCAGCGACGAACTGTTGGCTCACCATCACAAACGGCTGCTTGGGCATCACGCCGTTGGCCACGGCTTTCTCGGCCTGCACGATCTCTTCTGCTGTGCCGCCCACGTGCACGGTTGCGGCTTGTCCCACACGCGGGTCAGCCCAGGGCACGGGTGCGCGAAGCAGGAAGTCCACCTTGTGCACTGCCGGACCGTAGCGCCATGTACGCATGGAGCGAACCCTTTTGGTTGGTAGCGCGGTGCCTCCCATGCGCAGGACCTGCTTTGGGGTGAGGTTGAGGATCACCGCGTCTGCGCTTGGCAGCCTGGTTACTTCCTCGCCGCAGTGCACAGTGCCGCCGTGGGCTTCAACGATCCGCCGTAACGCTGCAGTGATCGCACCGGTACCGCCCTGCGCAACCGGCCAACCGCGAGTCATGCCAAGCGCACCGAAGAGCAGGCCGAACGCCCCGGTAAACGGTCGCGACGGCGAGGTGATCGCGTGCGTTGCGCTGCCGGCAAACAGGGCGCGGGCCTCCTCAGAGCGAAATGCCGCGCGCCCAAGTGTCGTTGCAGGCAGCACGCCCGGCACGCCGAACCTTGCTAGCGCAATCGGGTGCCGTGGCAAGTGCGGCATCGGCGCCAAGACGTCTTCAAGAATGCCATCGATGCGCCCCACCACTGGCCGGTGCAGTCGTGTCCACGCCTCTTCGTCCGCACCGAGGTTCGCCGCGGTTTCTTCCAGTGAGCCCGCGAGCACTGCCGCGCCCCCGCCAAGGGGATGTGCCATCTCATACGGCGCGCGCAGCCACCGCACGCCATGGTCTTCAAGCCGCAACTTGTGAAATGCCGGGCTGGCCACACCGAAGGGGTGCCCGGCAGCGCCAAGGTCTCGATGCTCGCCGCTATCAAGCACATCCGTTGATGCTGCTCCCCCAACCGAGTGTGCGCGTTCAAACACCTCCACCTGCCATCCTTCTGTGGCGAGGCGTGCTCCGGCGGTCAACCCGTTGGGGCCAGCGCCTATTACTGCGGCGGTTGGTTTCACTCAGCCCATGTTAGGGCCCGTGTGTTAGGGCCCGTGTTAGGTCCCTGCATTACACTGCGCCGGGTGAATATGAAGCAGATTGGTTGGATGTTGCACTGGGTTGTGCGCATGGTCGTGCTGGCAATGTTGCTGCCGTACGCAGTGTTCAAACTCGGGTTGATGCAGATGAGTACTCCGGATTTCCCGGAGCTTCTGATCACGCTGGGCGAGAAGACCCCGATGGGCTTGCTGTGGACGTTTATGGGGTTCTCCCCTGTCGTGCAGTTTCTTGCGGGCCTTGCGGAGTTTGTTGCCTGTGTGCTGTTGCTGTGGCGGCGGACTGCGTGGCTTGGTGGGTTGATCGGCTTCCTTGATCTGGCCGTGGTTTGGCTACTGAACATGACGTTTGATGTGCCGGTGAAAATCCCGTCTGCGATTCAGGCGCTGCTGTTTCTTCTGGTGTTGGCGCCGTGGCTGCCGCGGCTGTTTCGCTTCATTGCTGGCCAAGCCACTGAGGCGGTAGATGCCCCGCGGGTGATCACGTCAGACAAGATTCACCGCGTGACCCGCTTCTTCCCCGCCCTAGCTGCGGTGGTGTTGCTTGGCGGCGCCGGGTTCGCAATGTTCACGGGAATGCCGAAAGCCGTTGACCGTGAGGGCACTGAGCTTTCGGGCGTGCATACTGTCGCCGGCGGGGACATTGAGCCTTCCGCGGATTTGTCGCAGGATAACCGCTGGTCCGAGATCGCGTTCGGCTCCATAGACGGCTTCCAGGCTGAGCGGTTCCCCCAGGTTGAGGGCGAGACTCCGGAGGGTGATTTCCATGGGCTTCTTGCTTTACGACGCACCTCCGGCGCCCTCCAAGAAGGCTTCTACACCCTCCAAGGCGACCGCGTTATTATCCAGCTCACCGCCCCGATGACGGATGATCGCGTCAATGCTCGCCCCCGCGGTCCAATCGAGGAAACCCTGGAGTTCACGTGGCGCACCAATGGCGACACGCTGGAGCTTCTGCCTGACTACGGCACCGCGTTCACCCTCACCCCCTCCAAACTGGGCACGACGCTGTTGGATCAGCCGTTTACGTGGATCGCGCCCCCGTTCAACCGCTAGCGTGATCCAGCCCAATTTCAACAGCCCAATTTCAACAGCCCAATTTCAACAGCCCAATTTCAACACCCGCGCGGCGCTGCGGTAATCTAGCGCCACTGCCCCAGTAGCTCAGTGGATAGAGCACTTCTCTCCTAAAGAAGGTGTCGGAGGTTCGATTCCTCTCTGGGGCGCTTCTCTGGGGCGCTTTTGGGGGTTTCGAAGAATCTAGTTTGATTGTTCGAACAACCCCCTCAAAACATCAAAAACGCCTCTACCTGCACAAATAGGAGAGGCGTTTTTGTTGTGCCGAGACCGTTTCCGGGCTGTCGTTACCAAAAAATGGCCGAAAATCGCTACCCGTTGATCGCTTCTATGGGGTGTCGGGCCGTCCCGTAAAGGACGGCGACCACACCGCCTGGCCGCTGGCTGGGACTTCGATCGCGCCCCTCAATGAAAGGCCGTCCCGCAAAGGACGGCGACCGTGACGCACGATGCGTGGCGTAATTCCCCTGTGGTCCCTCAATGAAAGGCCGTCCCGCAAAGGACTGCGACCGTCGACCCAATCAATCCAAGGGTGGTCGGACACATCGCCCTCAATGAAAGGCCGTCCCGTAAAGGACGGCGACGAGGTTCGATAAAGGAGTACACGTCCCGGCCCGGCCCCTCAATGAAAGGCCGTCCCGTAAAGGACG
>NZ_KV786473.1:40970-41290 GCF_001806945.1 Corynebacterium sp. HMSC30G07
CAATGAAAGGCCGTCCCGTAAAGGACGGCGACGTCGCGGGGTCGATGCTGCGTGCGTACTTTTCGTCGAGCCCTCAATGAAAGGCCGTCCCGTAAAGGACGGCGACCGAAACGCCAGGCTTGCCCTGGATATGAGCCAGGAAGACCCCTCAATGAAAGGCCGTCCCGTAAAGGACGGCGACCAAGGTGGTGTAGAGCGCCATGAGTGCCAACAACGCCCCTCAATGAAAGGCCGTCCCGTAAAGGACGGCGACCAAACGGTGCGGGGGTTTACTCACGCCCATAAGGAGCCCTCAATGAAAGGCCGTCCCGTAAAGGACG
>NZ_KV786473.1:41310-41556 GCF_001806945.1 Corynebacterium sp. HMSC30G07
AATGAAAGGCCGTCCCGTAAAGGACGGCGACCTTCAGCAATGGCTGCTTTGTGCTCGTACAGCCACCCTCAATGAAAGGCCGTCCCGTAAAGGACGGCGACCTGGCAATGAGACTATGCAGTACCGCGCGCCACCAATGCCCCTCAATGAAAGGCCGTCCCGTAAAGGACGGCGACGGTACTGACGACGCAGACAACCTCGTACCGGCCTGTCCCCTCAATGAAAGGCCGTCCCGTAAAGGACGGC
>NZ_KV786473.1:42556-179598 GCF_001806945.1 Corynebacterium sp. HMSC30G07
CAGCCTCATTGCAACCAAGGCCGTTTGTTACGGAAGTGAAAACCGCCACCTGGGTTTTTGCAAATGACCCCGGGGTCGCTTACAAAAATCCACCCGGGAACCACCCTCCAACGCCCTCCAGCTTTGTACGCTGCATGTTCCATCTGGGGGCATCTTAATATCAAAGTGTTACCATCGGGCCCGTTTGTGACAGAACCACTTTTGGAAGGAAACACAACTTCATGCCCAAAACCTTAAAAGTAGCGCTAGCGCTTGTTGGCCTGACGGTCGGCGCCGGCTTCGCGTCAGGCCAAGAAGTCATTCAATACTTTCTCTCGTTCGGTTATTGGGGCATCGTAGGTGCGGCCATTGCGGGCGCCGCCATCGCCATCTTCAGTGGCTGGGTCTACCAGCTTGGCTCCTACTACATGGCTGATGACCACAGCGCGGTGTTCAAGAGCGTGTCGCGTCCGTGGGTGGCCAGGTACATGGACGTCACCACTATTTTTACGCTGTTCTGCATTGGCTTTGTCATGGTCGCCGGCGCGGGCGCTAACTTGCAGCAGCAGTTCGGTCTGGACACGTGGATTGGCTCGGCCATCATGGTGGTGCTGCTCCTGCTGTCGGGTTTGCTGGATATTGACAAGCTCACGGATGTGTTCTCGTTCATTACCCCGCTTTTGATCATCTGCTTGCTTGGCGCGTTTGCAATCACGTTGGCAAACATGCCGTCTGATTTCGCGCACATCAATGAGCTTGCAATGACCAACACGCAGGCTTCGGGCACGTTTGGTAACTGGTTTATTACCGCACTGAACTACGCCACGCTGGTCATGATTATGGACGCCTCCATGATGCTCGTCTTCGCCGGCTCCCACATGAACCCGGCCCAGGCGGGCAAGGGCGGCCTGCTCGGCGGCATCATGTTCGCGGTACTGCTGCTCATGCTCACGTTCATCCTGTTTGCCAACATGGAAAACGTCATGGGCGCAGATATGCCGCTGCTGATGGTCTTTGACAACATGCACCCGTCTATTGGCGTGTTCGTCTCCATCGTGATCTACCTGATGATTTACAACACTGCTGTTGGCATGTTCTACGCCATTGGTCGCCGCACTAGCCACAGCAACCCGAAGCGTTTCCGCCTGTACTACTTCTTGGCGGTGATGGTTGGTTTCGCGCTGTCCTTCATTGGCTTCGCCGATCTTGTTGGCTGGGTGTACCCGGTGCTTGGTTACCTTGGCCTGGTGCTTGGCGTGGCTATGGGTGTCGCGTGGTTCCGTGACCGCAAGAATATCCAGGATGAGACGGAGCGTCGCGAACGTCTTGCAGAGCTGGCTGAGACTCAGCTCGACCCGGCAATGGAGGATCTAACTCGTGCCGAGCGCGCTGAGGTTGATGAGCTGGCTGCGGATTCTCACGTGGACACGCAGGATCTGTGGCAGTCCGTGCAGGAGGAAGTTGCGGCTGACTTGCACGCGGATAGCTCCAGTGAATTCGATATTGCGGATACGCCTGCGCTCGACCCGGAGCACGAAGATTATGAGGGCGCGCCTGAGGCCAAGGGCGATGAGATTCACTGGGAGGCGTACGAGGAAATGTACAAAACTGGTGAGTTCCCGGCCGTAAAGCCTGAAACGAAGTAGCACTTCGCTTGTCAACGCCCAAACGCAAAACCCCTACCAACCGCGCACCCAACGGGTAACGCACTGGTAGGGGTTTTCGTCTCCTCAGCGGGAGCACTACCAAGCGGGAGTTCTCCCCCGCTTACTCGGCGAGCTTCTTGGCAATCAGCTGGTTGACCTGGCCTGGGTCGGCCTTGCCCTGCGTTGCCTTCATCACGGCGCCAACGATGGCACCGGTGACCTTCTTATTGCCTGCGCGGTACTTCTCCACGATGTCCGGGTTGGCGGCCAGGGCTTCGTCGACGGCTTTCTCGATTGCGCCGTCGTCACGCACGACCTCAAGGCCACGGGCGGCGACAACCTCGTCGACGCTGCCCTCGCCAGCAATGACACCGTCGATGGCCTGGCGGCCCAGCTTGGTGGTCAGCTTGCCTTCCTTGACCAGCTCCACCACACGCGCAACATCAGCCGGGTTGACACCAAGCGCGTCCAGGTCCTTGCCCGCCTCATTGGCCTTGCCGTTGATGTAGGAGACCCACCAGGAACGGGCCTCGTCCGGAGTGGTGCCGGCCTCAACGGTGTCCACGATCAGATCCAATGCACCAGCGTTGACCAGGTCGCGGAATTCCTTCTCCGGCAGCTGCCACTCCTCCTGAATACGGGCGCGGCGCACCCACGGAAGCTCCGGCAGGGTTGCGCGGATTTCCTCAACCCACTCCGGCTTTGCAATCACCGGCGGCAGGTCAGGATCGTTGAAGTAGCGGTAGTCCGACGCCTCTTCCTTCGGACGCCCCTTGGAGGTGGAGCCGTCCTTCTCCTGGTAGTGGCGGGTCTCCTGGACGATCTCCTCGCCGTTTTCCAGCGCGGCGGCTTGGCGCTGCATCTCAAAGCGTACGGCCTGCTCGACCGATTTCAGGGAGTTGATGTTCTTCGTTTCGGTACGGGTGCCAAACTTCTCCTGGCCGATGGGGCGAAGGGAGACGTTAGCGTCGCAACGCATGCTGCCCTGGTCCATACGAGCATCGGAGACACCAAGTGCCTTCACCAGCTCGCGCAGGGCGCCAACGTAGGCCTTGGCAACCTCGGGGGCGCGCTCGCCAGCGCCGATGATCGGCTTGGTCACAATCTCAATGAGCGGGATGCCGGCACGGTTGCAGTCCACAAGCGACGCCGTCGCGCCCGTAATACGGCCGGACGCAGAACCCAGGTGGGTCAGCTTGCCGGTGTCTTCCTCCATGTGCGCGCGCTCGATCTCAACGCGCCACTCCGTGCCGTCCTCCAGCATGACGTCCAGGTAACCGTCGTACGCAATCGGCTCGTCATACTGGGAAATCTGGTAGTTCTTCGGCTGGTCCGGGTAGAAGTAGTTCTTCCGCGCAAACCGGGAAGACTCTGCAATCTTGCAGTTCAGCGCCAAGCCGATCTTGATGGCCCACTCCACGCCCTTCGCGTTCACCACCGGCAGTGCGCCAGGAAGACCCAGCGAAACCGGGTCAATGTTCGTGTTCGGCGCCGCACCAAAGTGTGCGGAGGCGGTGGAAAACATCTTCGTCTCAGTGGCAAGCTCGACGTGCACCTCAAGACCCATAACCGGGTCGTACTTTTCCAGTACCTCGTCGTAATCCATCAGGTCATACGCAGTCATGCCGGTCAGTCTACTGCCCCACCCCACACGCCCGCGCTACAGCTCGCCGCGTCGCTCGATCCAAACAAAAGCTGCGGTCTTTTCACGGCCCACTGAGAGCCCATTGCTTATCGACGCCACATTGCCCCCATGCACCGTCCCCCACAACGTATCCCCTGCCTCGGCTGGCAATACGCGGCACAACAGTTGCATCGCAGCAGAGCCGAAACCACGGCCCCGGGCATGATTATCAAGCAGGATTTCGTAGACCTGGAAACCGCGCATGCCGTTCGCATCATCACGCGCGGCGGCAATGATGCCCGCGTGCTGCCCGTCAATCTCAATGGTGCACAGCGCGCCTGTCTCCGCGCAGCTTGTCAGCTGCTCAAGCGTTGCCGCTTCAGTCCACGTGGCAACTTCGGGCGTTTGCTTAATCACGCGGGCAAGCACCTCATCGGCATAGGTAACTATCTCGGCCGGTTCTGCAGGTACCAGCCGCACGCGCTCGCACTGTGGCCGCAACGGCCGCTTACAAAGCTGCGAGACAAGACCCGCGATAATCCACTGGTCCACGTCAACATCTGCGGGCGGGTCCGGCAGTTCGAAGCGGATGGCAAGCGGCACAAACTCGGCGAACTCCCGGTGGAGCTTTTTCGCATACGGCACCAAAGCGTCGTACTGCGGAGGCAACGAGGTGGCTACAACGCTTACAAACGGCTTTTGCGGATCCAGTCCAAGAAACCGGATACCGGCTACACACCAGTTGCCGTCGTTGAACTCGATGTGCCGGTTTGCCCACGCCAACGGGTCTGACACATCGGGACCGCCGAGGGTGCGGAGGTGGTCTCTAAAACCTGCGCCAAATTCCGTGTTGGCTACGTGGTCAGCTTGGGGGCGCATTTCTTGCGTGGCTAGTAGAAGCCGCTCTTCTGGGCCGTACCACTGGCGCAACCTGCTCGGCATCCATGCCTCGTAGCGCTCAGCCATTTGTTCGAGCAACGTCATGTGTGTGTCTTCCGTTAGTGTCAAACTGACCAAAACCCGAGCTGAAACGGGCTAGGTTAGACGCATGTGGACTGATGAAGTGCGAAAACTGAAGCAAGAGAAAAACGCCGTGATTTTGGCGCACAACTACCAAATCCCGGAGATTCAAGACATCGCCGACTTTACAGGCGACTCGCTTGCGCTGTCCCGCATCGCGGCGAAAACCGATGCGGATGTGATCGTCTTTTGCGGTGTGCACTTCATGGCGGAAAGTGCGAAGATCTTAAGCCCCGACAAGACCGTGCTCATCCCAGATGCGGATGCTGGCTGCTCGCTGGCGGACTCCATTACTGCCGATCAGCTGCGTGAATGGAAGGCGCAGCATCCGGACGCGCTGGTAGTCAGCTACGTCAACACCACCGCAGAGGTCAAGGCGCTAACTGATATCTGCTGCACCTCTTCCAATGCGGTTGATGTGGTCAACTCCATCGACCCGGATCAGGAGATCCTCTTCTGCCCCGACCAGTTCCTAGGCGCCCACGTCAAGCGTGAGACTGGGCGTGAGAACATCCGCATTTGGGCTGGTGAGTGCCACGTCCACGCCGGTATCAACGGCAAGGACCTGGCGGACCAGGCGGCCGCACACCCGGATGCGCCGCTGTACATCCACCCGGAGTGCGGCTGCGCCAACTCCGCAATCTACCTGGCGGGCGAGGGCGTGATTGATCCGCAGCGTGTGCACATGCTCTCTACTGGCGGCATGCTTGAGCAGGCTGGTCGGGATACTGAGGGCACGGTGCTGGTGGCTACTGAGGTAGGCATGTTGCACCAGTTGCAGCAAGCTTCGCCTGCGGTTGATTTCCAGCCGGTCAACCCCAAGGCGTCATGCACGTACATGAAGATGATTACCCCGGAGAAGTTGGTCTCTTCGCTGCGGGAGATGCGCGATGAGGTCACGGTGCCGGAGGATGTGGCGGCGAAGGCTCGACAGTCGCTGGAGCGCATGATTGCCATTGGTAACCCGGGTAGTGGGGAGTAGAACGCAGATGCAACCTCTAGATAAAGAAGCAACGCTACGCCTAATCCGCATCGGCTTAGAGGAGGATTTCGCACACGGCCCCGACGCTACGACGGAAGCCACCATCGACGCGGACGCAGTACTGACCACCCACGTCGTCCCACGCCAACCGGGCGTAGTGGCGGGTCTAGACGTGATCGCCTGGATCATGCAAGAGATCAGCCCGGAAATCCGCGTCACCATGCACGCGAACGACGGCGACAAGGTTGCCCCCGGAACAAAGCTCGCAACCGTGAGCGGTCCTGCCCGCCCGATCCTCTCGGCGGAGCGCACCATGCTGAATCTGCTGACCTACGCCAGCGGCATTGCCACGCAAACGCAGCAGTGGACTGATGCGCTGGCCGGCACTGGCGCCAAAGTGCGCGACTCACGCAAGACGCTTCCCGGCTACCGCGACTTTGCCAAATACGCCGTGCGCTGCGGCGGTGGCGTAAACCACCGCATGAGCCTGGGCGATAGCGCCCTGATTAAAGACAACCACGTGGCAGGTGTTGGCAGCGTGGCGCAAGCTTACCGTCGTACGGCGGAAGCATTTCCGGACCTGCCCCGCGAGGTAGAAGTAGACACCCTCGCCCAGCTTGAAGAAGTCCTCGCTCTGCACCCTGACTTGGTCATGCTGGACAACTTCAGCGTGGACACCACACGTCAAGCCGTGGAGCTGCGCAACCGGCTCTCGCCGAACACGCGGCTGGAATCCTCCGGAGGCTTAAGCCTTGACGTGGCGCGCGCGTACGCCGAAACCGGCGTGGACTTTCTCGCCGTCGGCGCGCTAACGCACTCGGTGCGCATCCTCGACATAGGCCTGGATGCCGAGGAAGGCTAGATGAAAATCTAGCCGAACAAATTTAGCCGAACATGCTGCGCGCCGTCTTGTAGCGCGCTTCCGGCACCTGCTTCAAGTGCGCCACGGCAGACTCCAGCGGCACCAGGTCGATGTTCTCGCCATGGAGTGCCACACAGGTGTCAAAGTTGCCCTCGTGTGCTGCGCGCGCTGCGTGCACGCCGTAGCGGGTGGCAAGCACACGGTCGTAGGCAGTGGGCGTGCCGCCGCGCTGGATGTGGCCGAGCACGGTGGTGCGTACGTCGTAGCCGAGGCGGCGCTTAATTTCGTCCCCAATAATCTGGCCCATGCCGTTGAAGGTCTTGTGGCCAAACTCATCTTCCTCGCCCAGACCTGCGTCCATCGTCCCTTCCTTGGGCACAGCGCCCTCGGCGACCACGATGATGCCGTACTTCTCCCCCATCTGGAAGCGGCGCTCCATGGCTTTGCAGATCTCTTCAATGTCGAAGGGTTCTTCCGGGATCACGGTGTAGTGCGCGCCACCAGCCATGCCCGCGTGCAGGGCGATCCAGCCGACGTGGCGGCCCATAACCTCCACGATCAGGATGCGGTTGTGCGATTCCGCGGTGGTGTGCAGGCGGTCAATCGCGTCTGTTGCCACAGACACCGCGGTGTCAAAGCCGAAGGTGTAGTCCGTCGCGGCCACGTCATTGTCAATGGTCTTCGGCACACCGACTACCGGGATGCCGTTGTCTGCCAACCACTTTGCACCTTTGAGCGTGCCTTCGCCGCCGATGGCGATAAGGGCGTCCACCTCAGCGTCTGCAAGATTGGCCTTGATCTGGTCAATGCCTGCCTTGAACTTGTCGGGGTGCAGGCGGCCGGTGCCCAAGATGGTGCCGCCGCGTAGGAGGATGGAGTCAATGTAGGCGTCGTCGTAGAGGTCCACCCTGCGGTCCTCCATCAGGCCTACCCAGCCGTCGAGGTAGCCGACCACGGTGGAGCCGTACTCCGCGCTGGCCGTTCGCACGATTCCTCGAATTACAGCATTCAGTCCCGGGCAGTCGCCGCCTGAAGTCAAAGTGGCAAGTCGCATGGTTCCCAGCCTAGCGCGCCACCCCATGGGGCTTCATGCTTAGCGACGCCACCGCCCCCACCACCATCGCCCCCAACGGCAGCACCAGCGCTTTTGCAGCAGTCGCGTCGATCTCCCCCGACGCCAGCACTGCTCCAACCAGCGCGACACCCACCACGCTGCCTACCTGGCGCGCCGTGTTGTAGAGCCCCGAGGCCGCGCCGGTGTGCGCGCCGTCAATACCCCGCATGGTCAGCGCTGCGTTCGGCGCCCACACGAATGCCCCGCCGATACCCAGAAGCGAGGTCACCGCGGCAAACCATGCAACGGGCGCCCCGGCGTTAATCAGTGCAACGGCCAACGCAAGGCCCGCCGCGCACACACTAAAGCCCGCAACGCACAGCTTGCCTGGGTCCATACGGTCCGTGAGGTAGCCGGCAACCGGGGTCAAGGCGAGTGCGAATAAGGACATGGGCACGGTGACAAGCCCTGCCGTGGTTGGCATTGCGCCCGCAACCGTTTGCAGCCAATACATCAGGGGGATGAACATGGATGCCACCGAAAAGCCCATCATGGCCACACCTATCGTGCCCAGCGCAAAGGCCCTACCGCTGAGAAGCCCGATTGGCAGGAACCCACCGTCGGTGCCGTTGCGTGCAGAAAGCACGAGCGACATCACCAGCAGCAAGCCGAGAAGGATCGAAGGCCACTGGCCGAACTGGATGCCGTAGACCAAACACCCAAGGCCGCCGAACGATAGCAGCACGGGCAGAAGCGTCACCTGCTGCTGCCCGCGCGGCAGCGCTGGCAAGGCAATCAAGCCAGCCACCAGTGCCGCAACCCCCAGCCCCGCTTGGGCGTAAAACGCCGCGCGCCAGCCGTAGCTTTCCGCAACAGCACCGCCAGCCACGGGTCCCAGCATGGAGGCCACTGAGCCAATCACGCCCCAGGCAGCAAACGCTCGGCCTTGCTTGTCATCGGCAAACACCCGCGGGATCAGCCCGAACGCTTGCGGCAGGAACACCGCCGCGCCAAAGCCCTGCAACGCACGCGCTGCCACCAAAGAGCCAAAAGACCACGAGGCACCCGCCAATCCCAAACCCAGGACGTAGACGCACAAGCCGGCAAGGAACATGCGGCGCTGCCCGTAGACGTCTCCAAGACGGCCCGTGGCGGGCATCGGTGCCACCGTGCACAGCAGGTAGATGGAGGTCAGCCAGACGGCGCTTTTCACGTCGAAAGGCAAAAGCGGCGTGATCACGGGCATGAAGCCCTGATCAATCAGGACAAGAAAATACCCCGCAGCCAAGGCTGCGAGGGTATTCCAAGGATTAACGGCCGGCTTCAAAAGCGGCACCCACGCGGTAGAGGCGCGCGTCCTCAAACGCCGGGGCGATCAGCTGCAGACCAACCGGAAGGCCGGTGTCTGACGCCTTACCAGCCGGCACGGACATGCCCGGCAGGCCAGCCAAGTTCAGCGGCAGGGTGAACAGGTCAAAGTTGTACATCGCCAACGGATCATCCACCTTCTCCCCCAGCTTGAACGCCGTGGACGGCACAGCTGGGCCAGCGATGACGTCAACCTGCTCGAAGGCACGCTTCAAGTCCTGCGCGATCATCGTGCGCACGCGTTGTGCCTGCAGGTAGTACGCGTCGTAGTAACCAACAGACAGCGCGTAGGTGCCCAGGATTACGCGGCGCTTGACCTCAGGGCCGAAACCTGCGCCACGAGAGGCCGCCATGACCTCCTCAGCGGAACGGGTGCCGTCATCGCCGACGCGCAGGCCGTAACGCATACCGTCGAAACGAGCCAGGTTCGAGCTGACCTCAGACATCTGGATGATGTAGTAGGCACCCATCACGTCATCGAAGCTCGGGCAGTCAACCTCAACGATCTCCGCGCCCTGGCGCTCAAACTGCGCAAAGGCTTCATCGATCAGCTCAGCCACGCCAGCCTGCGTGCCCGGGCGGTTGAACTGCTTCACGCGGCCAATCTTCACGCCCGTAAGGTCGCCGGATGCGCCCTCACGCGCCGCATCTGCACACTTGGGTACCTCGCGGTCCACGCTGGTTGCGTCGAACTCGTCGTGGCCTGCAATGATCTCGTGCAACAGTGCCGTATCAAGCACGTTATTGGCACACGGGCCGACCTGATCCAGCGAGGAGGCACAGGCGATGACGCCGTAGCGCGACACGCCACCGTAGGTTGGCTTCACGCCCACCGTGCCGGTCAAAGATGCCGGCTGGCGGATCGAGCCGCCGGTGTCCGTACCAATGCCCAGCGGTGCCTCACCGGCGGCCAGCGCAGCAGCGGTACCGCCACCGGAACCACCCGGCACGCGCTCCAAGTCGTGTGGGTTCTTCGTCGGCTTGTAGGCAGAGTTCTCCGTAGAGGAACCCATGGCGAACTCATCTAGGTTGGTCTTGCCCAGGATCGGGATACCAGCCTCGCGCAGCTTGGTCACCACAGTTGCGTCGTACGGGCTCATGTAGCCCTCAAGCATTTTGGATGCCGCAGTCGTCGGCGCATCCGTAGTCACCAGCAGGTCTTTAAGCGCCAGCGGCACACCAGCAAGCGCAGAAGCCGGCTCCTCGCCGCTCTTCACCTGCTCATCCACCTTGTCGGCCACAGCAAGCGCTTCCTCCACACCAACGTGCAGGAATGCACCGATCTCACCGTCAACCTCGGCGATACGGTCCAAAAACGCCTCGGTGACCTCACGCGAAGTCACCTCGCCAGCTTGGATCATGGCAGCCAGCTCGTGTGCCGGCTTCGAAATCAGGCCCTCGGCAGGAATCGTGTACTGGGTCATAGTTCTTAATCTCCCTCTCCGAGAATCTGCGGCACAACGAAGCGTTCGTCTTCCACGGCCGGAGCCTGGTCCAGCGCTTGCGCCTGGGTCAGCGTCTTCTTCTCCACGTCTGCGCGCATGCCCGCGTCGATGGAGTGCGGGTGGCTCATCGGGGTAACCCCCTCGGTGTCCACGCCCTGGACCTTCGAAACAGCATCCACAATCGTGTCTAGCTGCTTCGCAATATCGTCGAGTTCCTCATCATTCAGCGCGATTCGAGCAAGGCGCGCAATGCGCGCGACCTCGTCGCGGGAAATCTCAGCCACAGTCGTTATATCCCTTCCACGTCACGTGGGTTGCGTTTAACGGGGATCATCTTACGTCACGCCTACACAACCACCGGCACAACTACCGGCCAGCCCCGGTTGCTATAAAGGAGTTCATGTCCTATCTCATCCGCGTAACCCTTCCGAACGTCCCCGGCAGCCTTGGTCAGCTGGCCGAAGCGTTTGGCATTGTGGACGCTGACATTAACTCCGTGGACATTGTGGAAACCTCGCTAGATGGCACCGTAACCGATGACATCGTGGTGACACTTCCCACTGGCGTCATGGTAGACACGCTGATTACCGCCGTAGCCTCGGTTGAGGGTGCGGAGGTGGATTCCATCCGCCCGTTTACGGGTCGTGTGGACCGCCGCGGACAGATTGAGATGCTTGCAAAGATTGCGGATTGTTCCAGCCGCGTCAACGACACGTTGGATGAGCTGGTCAATGTCATGCCGGGTGCGGTTACCTCCTCCTGGGCGGTCGTGCTGCGTGATACCCCCGATGGGCTTGCCCGGGTCGCCGCCTCCCCGGCCGCACCGGAGGATGATGGTTCCCACCCGAGCATGCCGCTTATCGACGCAGCACGGGTCCTCCAACCCGACTACGACGAATGGGCGCCAGAGCCGTGGTTCCAACTCGGTACCGCGCTGACTATTACTCCGCTCAACGGCACCGACATGGTGCTGGTCATCGGGCGTGTTGGCGGGCCTGACTACCTGGCATCTGAGGTCCGTGAGATCGGCGATCTGGGCCGCATCGTCGGCGCGATGCTGCGCTAGAAGTACCGCGCGCCTTATGCAAGCGCGTCTGGGCCGCCCTCAAGCAGTTGCACAAACTGCGCCTCGGTGAGAATCGGCCGCCCCAGCTCCTCGGCCTTTGCGGCCTTGGAGCCGGCGTTTTCACCAACCACCACGTAGTCAGTTTTCTTCGATACCGAACCTGCTGCCTTGCCGCCGCGTGACAGGATCGCTTCCTTAATCTCGTCGCGAGTAAAGCCCTCCAGCGTGCCGGTGGCAACGATGGTCAGGCCCTCCAGCGTCTGCGGGGCGCGCTCTTCCTCGTCCGACTCCATGGTCACCCCGGCGGCTGCCCAGGCATCCACGATCGCCTGGTGCCAATCAACCGTGAACCATTCCTTAAACGACGCTGCAATCACCTCGCCAACACCGTCAGTCTCGGCAAGGTCCTCCACGGGGGCGTCCATAAGCGCCTGCAACGAGTGGTAGCGCGTGGCAAGGGCGCGGGCCGCGGTGGGACCGACGTGGCGGATAGACAGCGCGGTGATCACCCGCCACAGATCCGCGTGACGCGCGGTCTCAAGGTTGGCCAACAGCTTCTTGCCAGCAGCGTTGACTGCGCCGTCTTTACGCGTGTACGCGCTGGACTTCTTCAGGTCTTCCTCGGTGAGGTCGAACAGCTTCGCCTCATCTTCAAGCACACCGGACGCGATCAAGTCCTGAGCGCCCTTCTCCCCCAGTGCCTCAATGTCAAAGACGCCGCGGGATGCGATGTACTCCAGCCGCGTCGCCAGCTGCGCCGGACAGGAGCGGGTGTTGGGGCAGCGCCAGTCGGCGTCCCCCTCCTTCGCAGGGGCCAGCTTCGTGCCACACGACGGGCAATTCTCCGGGTAGACGAACTCGCGCTCGGTGCCGTCGCGAAGATCAGCAACGGGGCCCAAGACCTCCGGGATGATCTCGCCGGCCTTGCGCACCACCACCGTGTCCCCGATCAACACACCCTTGCGCTTGACCTCGTGCTGGTTGTGCAGGGTGGCCATGGAGACCGTGGAGCCAGAGACAAACACCGGCTCTAGCACTGCAAACGGGGTTGCGCGCCCAGTGCGGCCCACAGAGACCTCGATGTCCAGCAGCTTCGTGGTCACTTCCTGCGGCGGGTACTTGTACGCAATCGCCCAACGCGGCGCGCGCGAGGTAGCACCCAGCGCACGCTGCTCGGCCACGGAATCCACCTTGACTACAAGGCCATCCATCTCATGGATCGCGTCATTGCGGTGCTCGCCCCAGTACTTGACCGCCTTGATTACGTCCTCGGCGGTTTCCGCCTGGCGCGTGTACTCGCTGACCGGCAGCCCCCACTCCGCAAGCTTCAGGTAGGCCTCGTGCTGCGTTTGCGGGTTGAAGCCCTCGCGCGCGCCGATACCGTGGCAGATCATGCGAAGCTTGCGCTTCTTCACATCCTCCGGGTTCTTCTGACGCAAGCCACCTGCTGCCGTGTTGCGCGGGTTGGCAAACGGCTTGCCGCCTTCCTTCTGGCGCAGCTCATTGAGCTCCGGGAAGTCCTCGGGACGGATAAACACCTCGCCGCGCACCTCAAGGAAAGCCGGGGCGTCACCTTTAAGCGTGTGCGGGATGTCCTCGATCACTCGTGCGTTGGCGGTGATGTCTTCGCCCGTCACACCGTCGCCACGCGTGGCAGCACGGGTGAGCTCACCGTTTTCATACACCAGGTCAATGGACAACCCGTCGATCTTCAGCTCAGTGAGGTACGGGCCAGGAGTCTTGGCCAGCCAATCACGCATCTCCTCTTCAGAGAAAACGTTGTCCAGGCTCATCATGCGCTCTGGGTGGGTGACGTCCGTAAACGCACCGTCATTCACTGGAGCGCCGACTTCCTTGGTCGGGGAATCCGGTACGGCTAGCTCCGGGTGCTCCTCTTCAAGCGCCTGCAGGCGACGAAACAGCTCATCAAACTCACCGTCCGAAATCACCGGCTGGCCGTTGTAGTACAGGTCCCGGTGGTGGCGGACCTCCCCCGCTAGCTGGTCCCATTCGCGCTGCAAATCTTGAAGTTCGCTCATGGGCAGCCAGTCTAGTGAGTGATTGCACAGATCAGTGTTCGCAGATCAGTTTTCGAACAGTGCGAACACGCGCGAGCTAATGGAAGGCGCGCCGCGGAAGTTCGCCGGGCCCACCACAATCACCGCACCCGTCGCCGGGACCTGGTCCAGGTTGGCCATGACCTCTACCTGGTAAATGTCCTGCTCCAGAATGTAGAGCTCGCCGTAGAGGAAGCCCGTTTCAGCAGCCACCACGCCCGGATCCGTATCCAGCGTCTCATGCCCGATGGCAGCCACCTTGCGCTCTTCAACCAAGAACTTCAGCGCATCCAGCGTCCAGCCTGGGGTGTGCTGCACGCCGCTGTCATCGTGGTTGACAAACGCCGCCGGGTCCTCCCAGCGCTTATGCCAGTTACTGGCAAACGCCACGAAACTGCCCTCGGGGATCTCGCCGTGCTCGGCCTCGAAAGCCTTGATGTCTTCCACCGTCACACCGTGATCCGGGTTCTGCTCGACCTTGTCTTCCAGGTGCAGCACAAACAGGGGCAGGATGAGTTCGTCGGCACCGATAGCGTCCACAAGCCTCTTGCCCTCCGCAAAGTGCCCAGGCGCATCAATGTGGGTGCCATACGGGGTGGCAAAGGTGTACTCCTTAGCAAAGAAACGGTCCTTTGCAATCGTGGTCACCGTGCGCTCAGACATGGGCTGAAATGCCGGAAAGTGCGGGATCTCCGGGTGGATCTGGTGGGTAAGGTCAACGCGCTTCGCGCCGAGAACCTGCTTTTGCCAATCAGTAAGTTGTGTCATGAATGTGACTATCAAACATCACGTGCGCTGGGGGCAAGGATTGTATTCAGTATCCCTGCGGGTTTCGAGAGGTGTCTAGAATATTTGAAAGAATTCTGGAAAGGAGCCAAAGTGCCAGCTACTCATCAGCAAAACGAACGTCCTCTAGAGCTAGCGACTTCAATGCGGGCTGCCAAAGCATCGATGGCTCTCGAAGGACGAAATGTCCCCAAAAACTATGTTCGTTCGGCCATAACTGAGCAAGTACTCCAACGCCTCCGAAGTGATCGTTCATGGGTTTAACACCTGGGTATGGAGAAACGCCTCTCGAAGGGGATGAACTGGAATCTCTCAACCCTGAAGTGCTTCGTAACCTGGGTGAAAGCTTCACAAAGTCAGCGATTTATGACCTAGAAACCGCACTTTACAGCGAAGCTAGGGAAAGACTCCTATCCGAGATTGATCATGAAAAACTAACAGTTCCTGATCTCTTGACGCCTTCGTTTCTAATAGAACTTCACACCATGTTGTTTGAGGGCATTTGGAAATGGGCAGGTAAATTCCGTAAAACTGTCTTGAACATTGGAGTTGAACCCAGTCACATCTCGAGCGAAATCTTTATGGCCTGCGGGAATCTGAATTATCGCTGGGAAGAAGCATCAGTTACTTCTCCACACGATCTCGGAATATGCACCCATGCCGAGTTCGTTCGAATTCATCCTTTTGTAGACGGCAACGGACGTGTCACTCGACTGTTGGCTGACCTAGTATTCGCCGCTGGACAAAGCCTTCCACATACGTTGGAGTATGACTGGAGCATTGATAAGCGGACGTATATCCAGCTTTTACGCACTTTTGATCTCAATCGAGATCCACAACCGCTGTGTGATTTCATTCCGTCCCGGGCGTGTGCCGGCGACCGTTAGAATGGCGTGCATGGCTAACTTCGACGCCTCCCGCATGCTCTCCTTTGACCTGGAGACCACCTCCGCTAACCCGCGTGAGGCCAGGATTGTCACGTCTGCGCTCGTGCGTATCGACGGTGCTGAGGTCACCTCCAACGAAACCCTCGCCGACCCCGGCATAGAGATCCCCGAGGAGGCCGCGAAGGTCCACGGCATCACCACGGAAAAGGCGCGTGCGGAGGGCCGCGACCACGATGAGGTGCTGCACGAAACGGTCGAGGCGATCAAAAAAGGCTGGGATGACGGCCTGGTGCTGGTGGTGTTCAACGCCCCCTACGATCTGACAGTGCTGCGCCAGCTCACGGGCGATTTCACCGTGACCGGCCCGGTCTATGACCCGCTGGTGATTGACCGCGCCAAGGATCGCTACCGCAAGGGCAAGCGCAACCTGACGGCTATGTGTGACCACTACGGTGTGCGCATTGATAACGCGCATGAGGCAACCGCTGATGCAACTGCCGCCGCGCGCGTTGCGTGGATGCAGGTGCGCAAGCACTTCCCAGAGCTCGCGCAGATGGATACCGGCGAGCTGATGGAGTACCAAGCTGTGGAGTACTACAAAATGCAGGAGGAACGCCGCAGGTATTTCGAATCCAACGGCCGCGACGCCTCAGACGTGTTGTCCGGTTGGCCGATGTTGGGCTAGTCCTGCTGGGCTAGGCCTATTACAGCGCTGCCTGCACCTTTTGCGCGAACGCGCGTAGCCCGTCTGCGTCCCCACCCGATTTCAGGGTGTGGTGCTCCCCTGCCGTGGTTTGCACGACCAAGTCACCAGCGTCATTGGCGCTAACGCTCGCAATGGTTTCGCGCGGCAGCTCGATGCCGAGCTTCTTCTGGCCAAAGCGCAGCGTCTGGCCGTCAAAATTCGCCCAGCGCTTATCCGGCATTAACGCGAACACCACGGCAATAATCACGGCAACTGCAACACCTGCCCACAGACGCTCCATGACTATTGCGAGGACGATGAAAAACAGCACCGCCAAGCCCACGGCAAGGGCCCAGTTCACGGATTTCTTTTCCCAGTGAAGTCGTTCATTCATAATTCAACTGTAAGTGCTTCGTGCATTTCGCGCGCGGCGAAGTAGTTCTTCGCGCTCCCTACCAGCGTTTCTGCCGGAGACGCATACACGTCAATCCGGGTCTCCGCGGGGTCAATCTGTAGTTCATCAAACAAGTTGAACAGCTCGCGCGGCTGCATGGTTGGGATGGCGATGCGCGTGCCGCCATCAAGCAGCCGAGCCAACGCATCCTTTTCTGCACGTCGTGGATCGACAGTAATCCACGGCACGCCCACCAGCGCCGGTGTGTTGAGCAGGTGCTCGCCGAAGCGTTGGAGGATCTCCTCTGGCTCTGGGATCGCACGGATGGTGTCAAAATCTGTGGTGCCTTTGAGGCTTCCCGCCATTACCGCTGGCAGCTGCGGCTCGTCGAGTTGCAGCACCGTCGCACCAAAGCGCCGACCTACATCCGCGCGGTGCTCCTCGCACGCATGCAGCAGCGCCTCAGTCAGGTCCCGAAACGCACCCGGGTCAGTGATCATCCGGTGCCCATTGGGCATTTCTACTAACGACGCCAACGTCAACGGCCCCACCACCTGCACCTTGACCACGTCCACCTTGCCATGCCAGAGCTCTTCCAACAGGTCCAAGTCGCGATCCATTTGGTCCGCAAGCCCACGCTTGCGTGCTGCCACGCGCCACCCACGCGGACCCGGGGCAACTGGGATCTCTAGAAGCGCTGCGGTGCGTCCGATCAGGTCGGAGCCGACCCCGCGGTCCGGAAGCTGCGGAAGGTGTGGCAGCGGCGACTCAGACAGCACCACGTCCGCTGCCTGTACGAGGTCAGTACCGGGCAGAGGTCCGAGACCAAATGCAGTAGGTGAAAGTGTCATGCCGTTGCGCAGATAGTGCCGGAGCCTAAGACAACATCGCCTAGGCCATCTGGATCAGGAAGGTAGAGCACTGCCGCTTGTCCCCGGGCCACTCCCTCCAGCGGTTGGTGGAGAGAAAGCGTCATGCGGTCGCCGCTGATACGTGCTGTGCACGGCACTACCCCGCCGTGGGCGCGGATCTGCACGTGAGCAGCAAGTTCCTCGCCGCTTGCGGCAGCCTCTGACATCGCCGGGTGCAAAACCTTGAGTCGGTCCGCGGTGATCTCGTGCACCTTCAGCGCTTCGCGGGGGCCAACGGTGACGGTTCCTGTGGCTGCATCGACGTCGGTGACGTAGCGGGGTTTGCCGTCCGCCGCGGGCACGCGGATGTTCAGACCCTTGCGCTGGCCGATCGTGTACTGAAACGCGCCGTCATGTTCTTTGAGCTCATTGCCGTGCGTGTCCTTGATCAGGCCGGGACGCATGCCGATAGAGCGGCCCAAAAAGGCCTGCGTGTTGCCGTCCGGAATGAAGCAGATGTCGTAGGAATCCGGCTTCGACGCAGTAGAGAACCCATGCCGCGCTGCCTCTTCACGGATCTGTGGCTTCTCGGTGTCGCCCACTGGGAAGATGCAGCGATCCAACTCGTCGCGTGTCAGCACACCAAGCACGTAGGACTGATCCTTTAACGGATCAGCAGAGCGCCGTAGGTTTCCGTCCTTATCAATAATGGCGTAGTGGCCGGTTGCAATCGCGTCGAAACCAAGCGTGACCGCTCGGTCAAGCAAGGCAGCAAACTTGATCTTCTCGTTGCAGCGCAGACACGGATTGGGGGTTTCGCCGTGTTCGTAGGACCAGACGAAGTTGTCAATGACCTCTTCTTTAAACCGGTCGGAGAAATCCCACACATAAAACGGGATGCCAAGCTTGTCGCACACCCGACGTGCGTCGGTCGAATCCTCCAAGGAGCAGCACCCGCGGGCAGACTCGCGCGTTTGCTGCGCATCTTTGCTCAACGCCAGGTGTACGCCGACAACGTCGTGACCAGCCTCAACAAGGCGCGCGGCGGCCACTGAGGAGTCGACTCCCCCGCTCATCGCTGCCAACACTCGCATGTCAGCGCAGTGTAGTGCGAAATGCATGTGTGCCCCAAAACTCTTCGTTAAAAACAGTCCTCAAGGGTCCCTTTTAGGCGGCAGGATGAGACAGCGAGGCACACTTCATCTTCAATCTGACGGTCAGAATGCTTTTAAAAGCAGCGACATCACCGCACGGCAATCCGTCACACGCACTCCTTCCAGTCACACGCCACACCCGAGTAGTGCGGCTACCAGACCACTTCACCCCGAGCGTTGTGAGCTGCTACCAGCTAGTCACGACACTGCTACCAAATAGCCGGTCGCAACACCTATGGTTTGGTGGCTGGATCTGAATCAGCTAAAGCCGAGGTTGCTAGCAAAGCAATAAATGCATCGGATTCTTTACGGAGTAGGGCGGGATTCCCCTCGGCCAGTTTTCTGCCATCCTCCATTAGAATTACATAATCCGAATTAAGTGCTGATGATATTCGGTGGGTGATCATCACAACAGAACCATCGCATTCCGAATTGGTGACAATGCTCTTGGCTTCTTCGATCAGGCGAGCCTCTGCGAATGGATCTAACGCCGACGTAGGCTCATCGACAATTGTCAAACAGGCCTGATTTGCGCCGAGTAGCCCTCGAGAGTTTCCTAGTCGTTGCCATTGCCCACCTGACAGTTGGTGCTGAGAATTTAGCCAACTTTCGCCTAGCTTTGTGGAAGCTCCCTCGGGTAGCTTAGATATCACCTCAGCTGCCCCGCTAGCAAGCAAGGCGGCATCTTGGTTCGTAAAGGGTCCATTCTCGCCTATTTGAGGCAACGTGCAGCATTCTATCGCCTTGAGCTCCCATCGGCTGGGGTGCTGCGGGACTCCAGCGATGAATTGCTCAGTATGTGATGACGCCCATGCGATTGTGCCTTCTTGGGGCTTTCGAACTCCCCTTAGAATTTGGGCAAGCGTTGACTTCCCAGATCCATTGGATCCGATAATGGTTATCAGTGACCGCTTTGGCACCGAGATTGAAACGTTGTTTAGGGCGCTAGAGGTTGCGCCGGGATATTCATAACAAACATTCTTAAGCTCGACGAGCGCGTTTTCAGTCTTCGGCAAAATGCTTCGAATGTCCAGTGTTTCGCAGGTAAGCCCTTTAATTATTCGTTGAAATCGAGAGTACTGTCTGCGCGCGCGTGAAATATCTGAATACGCAAATCTAACGCCGGATAGAACAGTAAAAAGCTGGAAACTAGCCAATATAGCCAGCAAGGCCCCTTCAGGATCGTGGTTAGCAATACTACGCCACAGCACAAATGCTACAGTCAAAAAATAAGTGATTCGCGCCAACTCAGTAAACAGAACGACAAAGCTATTTGCCTTCAGACTTGGCGCTGCCCAGCGTGCCACTATGTTCCTGTAGTTCTCAAAGAACCAATTGATCGCGCCGTAAACTCGTAGTTCGGTTGGCGTAGAGCCATTGTTCGCAAGATTCGCCATGTCAGCTAGCTCTACTTGGACGGGTGCCGATTCAGTTTCAGCTTCCTCTTGAAGTTTTTCTGAATAAATGCCAGCCCAAATGACCGGCACACTTGCTGGTATGAGAAGGATAAGTAAGGAATTTGTATAGGCTGTCGAAAAGACGACAATAAACGGGATTAACAATGTGACGAGTGCAAAATATCCACGTGCTAGCGCCTCCCCGAGTACCGATTGCCTTGAACGAAACACTTCAAGGTCACTCACCATGTTTTTTGATTCCATGCCATCTAGGTACTTCTGGCTGCCGATTACCTCGGCAATGCGTCTGTCGGTCGCGGCACCAATCTGAAATGCAAACTCAATTTGGGCATTTCCTGCAATTGGGCCGATTACGTACAGAAGCGACGTAACGCAGAGAAAATAAACAATTCCGCTCCAGTTTGGTAGCGACAATGAGAAGATGCTTCCTGACAGCGCTACGTTGACCGCGAGAGGGAAAAGTGCTGTTCCCACAGTCAATATGGTGTAGATCGCAAAAACGACCATCGTACGGATTGATAAGTTGCTCAAAAACATGCCGATCAGCGACCGATGAGCCTTGTTGACTTCATTCCTTCCAGCTCGAGGATTTTTCTTGGAACTCATCGAGTCCCTCCCCTTCGGGAATCTCCAGTATATGAAGTCTTTTCCGAGCTATTTGATCCAACAGTATAAAGACGCTGCTGGGTTGTGAACATTTGGGCATAAAGTCCCTTTGTGTCAGCCATTAGCTCTTTATGGTTACCCTGTTGAACAATTTTTCCGTTATCAATTACAATAATCCGGTCTACCTCAACGACAGACTGCAGTCGGTGCGTTATAACGATGACGGTGTCATTGGGTTCTGCATTTCGAATCACGAGATCATAAAGAGCTTGCTCCGCATGGATATCTAGTGCGGACGTGGGCTCATCCAGTAGAATCAAGCGGCCCCACTGGGCGCTTTCTGTAAGAAGCGCGCGCGCAATTGCTAATTTCTGCCACTGTCCCTCGGAGTATGCTCCAGGAGACTTGATTGCGTTCAGTATCTGAGAGATGCCTAACTGATCTGACAAGGATTGAACATTAGCCGGTGAAAGATCGCGCCCCAGTTCAATGCCTTCATTTGGATCACCAGGATACTTCATAAAATCTTGTGCTACGTAACCCAATCCGGTTCCATCAAGCTTGACGCCGGGGGGTAAACCGTCAAGCGTAATTAGCCCCTGTTGTGCTTCCTCTTGCCCAGTAATCAGTCTTGCGAGTGTGGATTTTCCGGCCCCATTAGGTCCGACTATTGCTACTTTTTCCCCAGATCTAATGGCTAGCGTAAGTCCTTTGAACACCGACTTGTTTTTATAGTCAAATCCGACGTTTCGAAATTCGATAAGCCGATCGTTTGGAATATGGGGCGCCGCGCTGAAATTTGTTGTCAATTCTTTGGGCTGCTTCACTGCTTGCGAAACCATTTCGTCAAATTCATGTGCTCTAATTTGGATGGAACCTTGATTGCCGACTCCGGAAAGACCTGGTAGTGCCACGACTGCTGCACTGAGAAATCCTGGATAGTCTAGGTTGTTAGCTCTCAGCGCCCAGACAAAAAATAGGCACATTGCGCCGACGAGCGGCAGATTAGCGATCGCGCTTTGCATAATGCCCCTCTTGGTATCCGAGCGTGCAGTCTCGAGTCGTTTTCGAGAATAATTCTCGAAGCGTCTCGTCAACAGCTTATTCAGCCCAAAAAGGCGGGTTTCTTCTGCAAACTCGGGAGATGTCAATGCCCTCCAATAGAATTGGCTCCGGATTGAAGATTCATCAGCGACGCTCGACAATTGCTGTTGCTGCTTAACTGCAAATGCGAAAGTCCTGTGTCCCGAATACCAAGCTGCAGCCGTCACCAAGGCCGCGAGAATGAAGTTCCATTGCGCCAATACCAAGAATGAAGCAAGACCACTTAACCGCTTTTGAATTACATAGAACTGAAGTGAGATTCCTTCTTGCCCGACCCATGTTCGAGTCTGTTCGCTAAGACTTGACCTTCCATTATTGAAATCGCTGCAAAGTGCAGCCGGCTGGAGAACGAGTTGAACTGCGTATTGCAATCGGTAAATCAATAGATCATTGACTGCACTTACTACAGGAACGCCAAGTAACAGCGCAATCAAAGGAGCAAATGCAATCAAATTCAGAGTTTCGGGTTGCGAAAGCCTACTTACGGATTGTGATACTTCAAGCATTAGTGCCAGTTGAAGCAACGCAGATGCAAAAGTACAGATTATTGAAGCGCAAAGCAGCTTTGGGGCTGAAGCCCAAGATAACTGCAACGTATTAGGGTAAGCAGTTTTTAT
Source organism: Corynebacterium sp. HMSC30G07 (assembly GCF_001806945.1). Classification (NCBI taxonomy): domain Bacteria; kingdom Bacillati; phylum Actinomycetota; class Actinomycetes; order Mycobacteriales; family Corynebacteriaceae; genus Corynebacterium; species Corynebacterium sp. HMSC30G07. Next base: position 64,162 of record NZ_KV786473.1, read on the forward strand.
CATTCGAACAAATTGGAAGAACTCCAGTTCTTCCAATTTCCTCCCCTACAAAGTTAATGCGACAGGTCAGTACCCCGTCGAAGTATGTACAGAAAGGCGGTCATAGTCGCAATCTTGCCCGAAACGGACGTATGCAACTACTCCAAGAGTGAATTGAGTATGCATTTCCATGGGCCCGCCTTTCTATCGAGTGAGGAGTTACTTGTCTTGTACCTTATCGTTGGTTTTGGACCTCGCGCTGGAACTTGGGTTACTTTCCGGGGATTAAGGTCCGAAGTATGTTGGTCGCAAGCTGGAAATTCCCTAGTATCAAGTTCTTGATCGAGTCCCCACAGTTCCATTTTTGGAATCCATTTTTGGAAATCATCTCGCCGTGCAATGGTAGTAACCCCCACTTTGTTAGCTCTGTCTTCAGCTCTACGGTATCCACTGTCAGCTTCTGGTGGTTGCCAAAGTTTTCGGGCCTGCTAGAGAAAAGCTATAAACGGGATGCCCAACTTGTCGCACACGCGGCGCGCATCCGCAGAGTCCTCGAGCGAGCAGCATCCGCGGGCAGACTCGCGCGTCTGCTGCGCATCTTTGCTCAACGCCAGGTGTACGCCGACAACATCGTGACCAGCCTCAACAAGGCGCGCAGCCGCTACCGAGGAGTCGACTCCCCCACTCATCGCCGCTAGTACTCGCATGTCAGCGCAGTGTAGTGCCACGCCCACGAAAGGTGAAACGTCGGGCCGTAACGATGAGGACGCATTCTAGACATATACCCCCATGGGGTATTAATGTGGATGACAGCCGTCGTGCTAGGCCCCGGCACGGCCGAACCGATCACAACTATGAACTGCAACGAAAGGACAGAACCATGAACGACAGGCACACCCACTCCCACACCGGACCCGGTGGGTACGCCAGTCACCACGAACACAGCAACCACGAAGGCCATGCCGACCACAACCACGCAGAGCACGCGGGCCACGGAGAACATGGAGGCCATGGCCACGCGGGCCACACAGGCCACGGTGATCACGTTGCCCAGTTCCGCAGACTCTTCTGGATCATGCTGGTTCTCGCTATCCCGGTCGTCGGGTTCAACAGCACTTTCGCCCATCTCATCGGCTATCAGCTGCCAGACACGGAATGGGCCCGGTGGATCTCGCCGCTTTTGGGCACGGTCATTTACTTCTGGGGAGGTCGCCCGTTCTTGTCCGGGGCGGCCTCAGAGATCCGCTCCCGCAAACCCGGCATGATGCTACTGATTGCGCTCGCGATCACGGTCGCCTTCGTCTCCTCCTGGGGTGCGAGCCTGAACTTGCTGGACCGCGGGCTGAATTTCTGGTGGGAACTGGCGCTGCTGGTGGTCATCATGCTGCTGGGACACTGGATCGAGATGCGCTCCCTCGCCCAGACCACCTCGGCCCTGGATTCGCTCGCCGCTCTTCTGCCCGACGAGGCCGAGAAGATCGACGGCGACGAAGTTGTGAAGGTCTCCCCGGCGGATCTTGAGGTCGGCGATATCGTGATCGTCCGGCCCGGAGCGTCCGTGCCCGCCGACGGCACAATCGTCGACGGCAGCGCCAGCATGGACGAGTCGATGGTTACCGGCGAGTCGAAAACAGTGCGCCGCGGTGAAGGAGAGCACGTGGTTGCTGGCACTATCGCGACTGACTCGGGTCTGCGAGTCGAGGTCACGGCCACGGGTAGCGACACCGCGTTGGCCGGCATCCAAAAGCTCGTCACCGATGCGCAAGAATCGTCATCGCGGGCGCAGCGCCTCGCAGACAAGGCCGCCGCGTGGTTGTTCTGGTTCACCCTCGGCGCCGCCATTCTGACCGCCGTGGTCTGGACCGTCGTCGGCATGCCAAATGACGCCGTGGTACGCACCATCACCGTGCTCGTCATCGCTTGCCCACACGCCCTCGGCCTTGCCATCCCGCTGGTCGTCTCAATCGCGACTGAGCGCGCGGCACGCGGCGGGGTGCTGATCAAGGATCGGCTCGCGCTCGAATCGATGCGCTCAGTCGACGCTGTGTTGTTCGACAAGACCGGCACGTTGACCAAGGGCGAACCCACCGTCACCGCGATCGACCCCGCCGGCGGGCGTGATAAAGAAGACGTGCTTGCCCTGGCAGCGGCCGCCGAAGCAGACAGCGAGCACCCGCTCGCCCGCGCCATCACCGGGGCTGCTCAGGCCCGTGGCGTAGCCGTCCCGCAGGCCACCGACTTTTCTTCGTCCCCAGCAGTGGGCGTGAAGGCAACGGTTGACGGTGAGGTAATCGAGGTCGGTGGTCCCTACCTGCTTGAGATGCATTCCGCCGAAGAGCTCCCCATCGCAGACGAGTGGCGAAAGGAGGGCGCGATCATTCTCCACGTCCTCGCCGACGGCGAAGTGATCGGCGCGCTGCGGCTTGCCGACGAGATCCGCCCCGAGTCCCGCGACGCCGTCGATGCACTGCACACATCGGGTGCTCAAGTCGTCATGATTACCGGCGACGCGCAGGCCGTGGCGAACACCGTAGCGGGCGAATTGAGCATCGATCGGGTCTTCGCCGGTGTGCGGCCGGAGGACAAGGCCACAAAGGTCAAGGAACTGCAGAGCGAGGGACACAAGGTCGCCATGGTCGGCGACGGCGTCAACGACGCACCGGCGCTGGCCCAGGCCGATGTCGGTATCGCGATCGGTGCGGGCACCGACGTGGCCATCGGCTCGGCGGAGGTCATCCTGGCAAGCTCTGATCCGCGATCGGTGCTCTCGGTCATTGAGCTCTCGCGAGAGACCTACCGGAAGATGAAGCAGAACCTCTGGTGGGCGGCCGGTTACAACTTGCTGTCCGTGCCGCTGGCTGCCGGTATCCTCGCTCCAATCGGTTTCGTGATGCCGATGAGCGTCGGTGCGATCCTGATGTCGGCCTCGACCGTCGTCGTGGCTCTGAATGCGCAACTGCTGCGCCGACTCGACCTCACCCCACAGAGCAGCACCGACCGGATACTTAACCGGTCCAAGTGACCCAACACCGTCCACACCATCCAGGAGACCGATGATGAACACCCCCACCCCCGCTTCCGGGAACTCAGCCAACCACGGCTACATCAGCGAAAAAGACCGCTATCTCGCTCGTCTCAAGCGTATCGAGGGGCAGACCCGCGGTATTCACCGCATGATCGACGAAAACGCCTACTGCATTGACATTCTCACCCAGATCAGTGCGGTCAACGCGGCGCTGAAGAGCGTAGCACTGGGTTTGCTGGACGATCACTTGGAGCACTGCGTCGCCAATGCCATCAAAGGCGGGCAGGAAGCCGAGGACAAGATCAAAGAGGCGTCCGCAGCTATCGCGCGGCTGGTGAAGTCCTAAGCGTCATACCGCAGTACGACGCGGCTGCCCGCGGCGGCAAGTAGCGTGGACGGTCATGAACTTATCCACTCCCCGCGCAGTGCTGATCCGCAATGCGGGCATGGCAGCGTTCATGCTGGTCACCTGCCTAGTTGGGCTGCTGCCGGATTCGCGGCAGTTGGTCGTCGGGCTCGCACTGCTGGCCTGCGCCGTTGCGGCCCCGTTTACCCGCTGGCGCTGGCCGCTGGAAACGTTCGCTGCGATACTTGCGGTGCTCATTCCCGCGGCGTTCTGCAACTCACTCCCCGTCGGCACAATCGCCGTGGCGCCGTTCGCCGCCTACATCGCCAGGCGCCACCTGCCCGCCCCGCACCGCGACATCGCCACGGGTGCACTGCTGCTTGGCGACGCCGCAGCCACCGCGTTCGTCATCCCCGCGCTCACCGCGCTCGAGCCTGCCGAGCGACTCCCCTACGTCTTCTGGAGCATCATTCTGCTCACTGTGGCGTTACTTTTCGGTGAGCTTCGCCGCCGCGCTGAAGAGAGCGCGGAGCAAGAGCTGGCGCGCCAGCGTGCGGAGTTCGAACGCGAGGCCCAAGAACAGCGTGCCCACCTAGCCCGAGAAATTCACGACATTGTCACCCATTCACTGACTGTCATCGTCGCGCAGGCCGACGGCGCACGCTTCGGTGACGAAACTCTAGAAGCGAAAGACGCGGCATTGCGCACCATTGGCAGTGTTGGTCGAGATTCACTTCGGCAGATGCGCGGTGTTGTCGAGTTACTGCGCAATACCGGTCCACGTCCGGTGGAACCGTTGGCGGAATTGGACATTGACAGGCTCGTTGCCACGTGCCGCGCCGGCGGGCTTCAGGTGGACTACACCGTCAAGGGCACCCCACCCAAGGATTTAGCCCCAGTCACAGCGCTAACCGTCCAGCGCATCGTCCAAGAATCGCTCACCAACGCGATGAAACACGGCACTGGCAGCGCCAACTTAACCGTGAGCTGGGGCGACGACGTCAAGGTCTTGGTAAGCAATCCCGTCGCACCCGGCGCGGTGTCTCAGCCGGGCCACGGTGTCGAGGGGATGAAACAGCGTGCGTCGCTTGTCGGCGGCAACGTCACCACTTCCCTTGGCGCAACCGGCACTTGGGCTACTGAAGCAAGGATCCCACTTCATCCATGATCACTCTCGGACTCGTAGACGACCAGGCGCTTTTCCTCCACGGCATCCGCAGCGTCATCGACTCGCAGCAGGATATGCAGGTGCGTTGGCTTGCTGGCAACGGTAAGGAGGCGGTTCAGGCGTGCAGTAATGAAGCGGTGGACATCGTCCTCATGGACGTGCAGATGCCTGTGTTGGACGGCATCGCTGCGACGAGGCAGGTTGTAGCAACACATCCGGCGACCAAGGTGATCATCCTGACCACGTTTGATGACGAAGCCTATGTGCTTGGCGGCCTTGGCGCCGGTGCCAGCGGTTTTCTGCTCAAGGATGCTGAACCGGAGACTTTGCTCGATGCCATCCGCACCGTGGCAAACGGTGATGCGGTGATTTCGCCGCGGGCAACGAACCGGGTCGTAGCAAAGCTGCATGCTCCGGATGAGGAAACAGTTGCCCTCTCCCCTGCCGACAGGCTGGCGCTTACGGACCTAACCGAGCGCGAACGCGAAGTACTCGTGGCAATCGGGCGTGGGTGGTCCAACACGGAGATCGCCGAGCGGATGTTCATCTCTATGCCAACAGTGAAGACTCACGTGGGCCGCGTGCTGGCCAAGACACAGTCGCGCGATCGGGTCCACGCAGCGCTTTTCGCCTACCGCACTGGGCTAGTCTCGCGCACCGACCTGTTGGACTCCTGAAGCGTCATACCCCGGTATCACAGCAAATATCGTGCCGTACGCCGACGCGCTCACCCCCTGTCGGGCGTGAAAGTGGGGTGTATGGAAACACCGATCATTCAGACCCACGGTCTGACCAAAACCTACGGACGCACAGATGTGGTCCACAACCTGGACCTCAAGGTCGCGCCCGGCGTGGTCCACGGCTTGCTCGGCCCAAACGGCTCCGGCAAGTCCACCACGATGAAGATGCTGCTCGGCCTCATCACCCCAACGCGCGGAGATATCAGCGTGCTCGGCCAGCCCATGACGCGTGCGAACCGCGCCCAGGTGTTATCGAGTGTTGGCTCGCTCATCGAAGCTCCGGCCGCATACCCACACCTCACCGGTGGTGAAAACATGCGCATTGTCACGCGTCTGCTCGGCGCCGATCCCGATGCGGTACGCCGCGCGGTGTCGCTGGTGCGGCTCGACGGCCAGATGGACAAGTTGGTGAAAAACTATTCGCTCGGCATGAAGCAGCGCCTGGGGATTGCGATGGCACTTGCTCGCGACCCACAGTTGCTCATTCTGGACGAACCCACTAACGGCCTCGACCCCGCAGGCATCGAGGAGATCCGCGAACTGATCATCAGCCTCGCCCGCGATCAGGGCCGAACGGTCCTAGTGTCGAGCCACCTGTTGTCTGAGATTGAAAAGATGGCGACTGACTTGACCATTATCAACCACGGTCGGCTCGTTTTCCAGGGATCGCAAGAGGAGCTTTACAGCGCGCAACTGCCGGATGTGTTCATCCAGACGCCTGACGCTGCTAGCGCCGCCGAAGTGCTGAAGGGACTCCACCCTGTTCGAGTAGCAGGGGGTGTGGAGCTTGCCGGTCTTGACGACGCCCACGTCGCCGACACCATCGCCCTCCTAGTGGCACACGGCGTGCCCTTGCATCAGGTACTGCGTAAGCGACGCAGCCTTGAAGACATCTTTATCGGTCTGACTGGCGAGGAGGTGGCAGACGCATGATGGTGGAGTTTGCCAAACTCAGACGCACCAAAATCGTGTGGCTGAGTCTGCTGATGACGGTTGGCATTGTCCTATTCGCAAACATGAGTCTCTTCGCAGGCGACACCGCTGTCGCATTCCAAACCAATCCAGATACCGCATGGGCGGGACATCTCATCGGGTTCGCCATGGCGCTCGCGTTTCTCTCTCCGTTGCAGGTATCACTGGTGGCCAGCCGCATCGTGGATACAGAGCACATCAGCGGCGGGTGGCGGCTCAACGCCATCGCAGGAACTCGACCCGGAGCGCTGCTTCTTCGAAAGTTAGGTGTTGCGACGGTGGTAGTTGTCGTCGCAAAGAGCATTGAGTTCGCTGGGGCCATAGCGCTGCCCGTCGCGATGGGCGCACCCGCACCGCGCGAAGACATGTCGGAGATATGGCTGCGCTTCGGCCTCAGCGTCGCGGGCACCACGCTTGCACTCCTTGCGGTGATGCTGCTGCTGGCCGCGCTCGTTGAATCCCAACTTGTGGTGCTCGCAGTCGGTGTCGTCGGCGGGTTCCTCGGCATCGCATCGTTGCTCTCTCCTCCGTGGCTGGCCGCGATCAACCCTTTTGGGTATTTCGCTGTGATCCTTCCGTTCGGCTTCACCGAGACCGGGGTCACTCCGACGCAGCCCAGCTGGTTGCTATGGGCCGGCTACCTCGTCCTTGCGGCGGCAGCCTTTGTCGCTGGCACCAAGGCCCTAGACCGAAAGGAGATCTAGACCATGGATCTGATCCGAAACGATCTGCTCAAGCTCCGACGCTCCCACGTCTGGACGGTTGCCCTCCTCGTCCCCATAACCGCAGTTGCGATCGGCGCGGGCAACTACACCGCGAACACCGGCACCCTGACCGCTGGTTGGGGTAGCTACTTCTCCCAGGTCATGCTGTTCTATGGGTTGTTGTTCTGTACTGCTGGCATCGCGATCCTCGCCGCAGCAGCCTGGCGAGTCGAGCATCGCGGGCACAACTGGCTCACCATGCTGACATCGACGCGATCGGTGGGCGCCCTGGTGGCCTCAAAAATCGCCGCGATCACGGTCGCTGTCACGGCGATGCACGCGATCCTCATCGGTCTGACGCTTGCAGTTGGTTGGGCGTTGCAAATTCCTGGTGCAGTGCCAGGCGAACTCCTCGTCGCAGCATTATTGGCTCTAGCCCCGGCCGTCGCTGTGGCCTCTTGGCAGTCACTGTTATCCATGATCATCCGTAGCTTTGCCGCTCCCATCAGTCTTGCGGTAGTAGCAAGTCTCGTATCATTCGGTGCGCTCGCCGCCGGAGTACCTGGTGTGCGGTTCATTGTGGCTCCCGCGTTGTTGTCGCAAACGCTGTGGTTGGGCAGTTCCGCTGTCGCTGCGGCGGGGGCACTCGATGCTGCGACCATCGTGAGCGTCCTCGTGGCTTCCGCGGCGCTGACTGTAGCCGGATGGGCTGCCGCTGTAGCCTACCTGCGGGGCACGGACGCACGCCTCTAGTCGACGGGCGCAGGCCGACGGGTACGCTGACCAGCCATGGCTACAAAAAGCGAGTTTCATGAGATCGATACCGGCATCGCCGAGGTTTTGCACGAGCCAGACGGCTCCATGGTGCTGCTGGTCAACGGCGTGCCAAGCTCGCACATCGTCCCAGGTGATCCGGAGCGCCTGGATTTTGAGTACATGCGCTGGATCGCAGACTTTTTAGATAGCGCCTACCCGGATGCAGACAAGCCGAAGGCACGCCTGACTCACCTCGGCGGCGCGGCCTGCACCATGCCGCGCTACTTCGCCAGCAAATGGAAAGGCTCACGCAACACGGTTGTGGAGATCGACGCTGAGCTAGCGATCCTGGCCCGTGAGCTGTTCGACATCCCGCGTGCGCCGGCGGTGAAGATCCGTGTTGGGGACGCTCGCGAAGTCACCGACACGTTCAAGCCAGAAACCCGCGACGTGATTATCCGTGACGTGTTCTCGTCCGCCACCACCCCGCGCAGTCTGACGACGGTGGAGTTTTATGAAAACGTCAGGGCGTCGACAAGCAACAGCGGCCTTTATGTTGCCAACTGTGGCTCGCATGCAGACCTCAAGGAGGCCAAGGAGGAGCTAGCGGGCATGTGCGAGGTGTTCCCGCATGTGGCGGCGATTGCGGATCCTCCGATGCTGAAAGGCAGGCGCTACGGCAACATTGTGCTCATTGGCGCTAACCAGCCGATTGAGGCAAGCCCGCAGCTTAACCGCAACCTGCTCATGGGTGCGGTGCCCGCCCAGTTCAAGGGTGAGGCGTGGTGCCGTGCCTTGGCAACGACGCCGCGCCACGACTCCCCTACTGCCCCCGCCGAGTAGTTACTTCGCTGCGTTGTCCAGAAGAATCAGCAGGTCACCGATCTGGTAGCGGCCAGCAACCATGTTCTTAAGATCCTCTACCGGCAGCTCGCCTGTGGTTGCCAGGCGCTGTACCAAGTTGGCGATATTGCGGGCATCGGCATCACTAAAGCCAGCGAGGTCGACGGCCTTCGTCAGCTCACCCAGGCCGACGGCGCCTGCAGCAAGTGCCAGAATCGCCAACACCAGCGCAGTGTTGTCTTGCTCCAGCACCTTGAGCTCACCAGATTCTGCGACCTGGAAACGTTCCAGCACGCCGCCGCCTGCGCGCGTGTTGCCAGCCGCAAACTGGTGGAACTGGCCAGTGTTGCCGTTGTACAGGTTCATGTCCACTGGCGTGGAAATACCCAGCACACGGCCGGATTCACTGCGCTGCCAAAAACTCAACTTGTCCCAGCCACCCACCGGGCGCGGCGGACGGTTCTGGTACGCAGCCAGCCACAGCGGGTAGTTGGTAAAGGCGTTGGTGTTGTCCATGTGCTCGTACCAGAAGTAGCGGTACGTGTAGATCATGGGCGTCTTGCCGGTCAGGCGTTGCACCTCGCCGAGGAAGAGCTGCGTCCATGCGGTCAGCTGCAGCGCGCTTTTGCCTTCAGCCACCTCAAGGTCAAGCACCGGCGGCAACTGGGTTGCAGGGCCTTCGTTGATCACGGAGGCGAAGTAGCGGGCTTGTGCCAGCGCATCGCCAGCCGGGCGCGCGTAGTGGTAGGCGCCAACGCGCATACCTGCATCGGCTGCGGCGCGAGCATCCTCGTCGTAGAAGGTGTTCTTCCAGTCGGAGCCTTCAGTGGCCTTTACAAAGGCGAACTGCTGCATGCCTGGGCCGGAAACCTGCTTCCAGTCAATTGCCTGGCCGCCCGGTCGCTGGTGCCCAGCAACGTCAACGCCAGAGATCAGCCCAGGAAAAGACTGGGCAATCGCAGGCAGGGGTGCAAAAGTCAGGGCGGCAGCGGTTAAGGCAGCAACTAGTCGACGCATGCGCGCGACTTTATCACACTAGCCACACCAGTCACACGTACAACACGGGTTACGTTCGACGCGCCTGTTACACCAGTCGTGCGCGCTCCACCACGTCCGGCAGCAGCGCCTTGATGGTCTCAATATCCGCGGCAGGTGTGGTCCTGCCAAGCGTGATGCGCAGCGCGCCCATGCCCTCTTCCTGACCAATGCCCATGGCCTCCAGCACACCGCTTAGGCGGATCACGCCTGCAGAACACGCCGAACCCGCAGAAACCTCAACACCTTGCTGGTCAAGCAGCATGATCATGGCATCTGCATTCGCACCCGGGAACATGAAGTGCGCGTGTCCCGGCAATGCAGGCTCCTGCGTCGTCATCACGGCATCCGGGATGGTGGCGAGGATATAGTGCGCCAGATCGTCGCGAAGCAGCCGCACCCTCGCGGATTCTGTTTCCATCTCCCCGACCGCCTCTGCAAGTGCCGCAGCCGTCGCCGCCGCCGAGGCCACATCCACCGTGCCGGATCGGATGCCTCGCTCCTGGCCGCCGCCGACGATCACCGGCTGCGGCGCCGGCGAACGCTGAGCCAACAACAACCCAGTGCCGCGCGGACCGCCAAACTTGTGGGCACTTGCGGCAAGCGTGGTGGCACCAAGCGCATGGAAATCAACCGGAATACGCCCCACTGCCTGCACCGCGTCTACATGCAACGGCGTGCCAGCTACCTGTGCGCGACGCGCCGCTTCCTCAACCGGCTGCACCGCACCCGTTTCGTTATTAGCCCACATCAACGTGGCTACTGCCGCGGGCGTATCCAGGGCGGAAAGATCAGTAACGTGACCGTCGCGGCCCACGCTAAGCCAGTCCACCTTCGCACCCGTACGCTCAAGAGCGTGCACACTCTCCAGTACCGCGGGGTGCTCGATCGTGCTGGCCACCACACGGTCTAGCTCACTTGCCGCGTACAGCCCGCGCACCGCAATGTTGTCGGCTTCTGTACCCGAGCCGGTGAAGATGACTTCCACCGGGTCCGCCCCGAGCAGCTGTGCGATCTGCTCGCGTGCCTCCTGCAACACCGCATTCGCCCTGCGACCAGACGCGTATTGGCTTGCCGGGTTCACCGCACCCGCATGTTTCGCAAGCGCTTCGATGGCACATGCACGCATAGGAGTAGTTGCCGCGTGGTCAAGATACGTCATAGGGCTCTAACTTACGCGCCCTGCCCTCACTTACGCGGTTTCGCGTGCGGTGCAGATATGAGCCACCGCGGCGTCCCCAATCCTGGCGATGACCACAGCCATCTGCGTCTTGCCCCGCAGCTTCAACTTGCCACGCAGCTGGTCTGGGTCAACGTCCACGCCGCGCACCAGGATCTCCACCGAACCCGCGCCGTGGCTAGCCAGGGCAGCTTTCAGCTTCTTCAATGGCACTGCCTCGACAAAACGGAAACCGCTGTAGCCCGCCGGAATGGCCTCACCGGCACAAAACGCGATGTGCTCATCCAGCATCCACAACCCGTGGCGTGCTGCCCAGTGAGCAACCAGCCCGGCGCGCACGATCGCTCCGTCTGGCTCGATGATGAAGGTTCCGGGAGCATCGGCGACAACGTCATCGGGTTCATCTGATGTCACGCGTTCTTCGAAGTCTCCACGCAATACGACGGCTTCGCGGCCGCCTCCGAAGTCTGCTGAGTACAGGCATGCTTCCTTTACCCCGCCGTCTACGGAGACCACGCTGACTAGGCCTTCCCATTGGGAGTAGTCGATGCCGGGTGCGCATTTCACGGCTAGCGGTCTGCCTCGGTAGGCGTCCACCAAGTCCGGCAGAGGTGGCATGAGTTTGGCGGGGTCGGTGATGCGCCGGCCGTCGGCACGTCTGGCGGGGTCGGCGACAACCACGCCGTCGCTTGTCACCGGGTGTAACGCGTCAGCGCGCGCCAACCACGCACGCTCGCCTAGGTTCTCGCGCGCCATGGCAAGGCGCACCATATCCAGGTCTGAACCGATCCACTGCACGCCAGCTTCCGCAAACGCCGGCGCTTCCGAGCCGATCGAGCATGTCACGTCGTGCACCAGCCCGTAGCCTGCCGCAGCAATGCGCCTGGCGCGCACATCCGCCACTGCCCGCGGGGTGGCCTGTTGCGCCGCATCGGCGTCAGTCAGCCAGTCTCCCGGAAACTTGCCGGCACCCATGCGTTGCGACGCCACGAGTTCACTCACCGCCCGCGCACCTTCACCAAACTCACGCTCAAGCAGCGCACGGTCAGCGAAGATGGACTTCTTCGTCAGCGCAAGCTGTCCTGCGAGCTCCTGGATGCGGGGGCGGTTGGTGGCAAGCAGCGCAACGTCGTCAAGCGAAAAGCTCATAGCTTGCGACCAATGCGATCCTGCGGTGCACGGTAGAAGTACTCCTCCATCCGGGGGTCATCGACCGGGTCACCTACAACGGGGGTAATCGTGCGATGCTTGGCTGCTTCAATAATCTCCGCGACCGAATCGTAGGAGGTGAGCTCCATGATCTGCATCCACGTCGGTGGAGCGAAGCGGACAAGACCGGCGCGCCAGCCGTCCATCAGCAGAGAGGGCGAGAACCAATTCGCGTCATCCGCCTCATCTGTCTCAGCATCCGGCTCTTGGCCCTCGGGGTTGGCGGCAAGGAAGCTGAACGTATCAAACCACATGCCGCTTTCAGAGTTACCCACCCAGCGGGCAAAGGGATGCAACAAGTCACCGCATACCGCAAGCTTGTTCTTTTGCAGCACATCCGTGAGCGAAAGCTCATGCGTTTCAAGCGTCATTCGCTGATCGTGGTACGTGCGGGCATCCGAGAGCACCTCGCCTGTGCCATCCACGGCCAGGAAAATACCGGTCTCCTCAAACAGCTCACGCACTGCCGCAAACAGAATCGCACGCGCCTTGTACTTAGTCACCCCCAACTGGCGAGCGAGCGAAATGGCACTACGGCCCTGCCACAGCTCACCGTCATCCCAGGAACGCCCCGGGAAATCGCGAGTGTCAACGCCGCCTCCCGGAAACACCGTCAACCCCGGGTAGTTCAGCATGGACAGCACGCGCTCTTGCACCCACACCTTCATCCCGTCAGCGTCATCGCGCAGCAAGATCACGGTTGCAGACAGGCGCGCGCCGCCGTAGCCGGTGGTGTCAGTGACATCAATTGCGTCACCTTTATCCGCCGACACGGCACCAGTCGTGCGCGCCTTATCCATCACTTGCGGTGCGCCCCACCCCTGGCCTTGCGTGCACGGCGCGCAGCAAAACGGCCATCCTCATACGTAACCTCAATCGGCTGGTGGTACGCCTTGGTCACGTTCTCACTGGTCAACACGTCCTCAATGAGGCCCTGTGCCACCACATCGCCCTCATCCAACAGCATGGCGTGAGTAAACCCATACGGGATCTCCTCAAGGTGGTGGGTGATCATCACAATCGCCGGGGCGTCCGGGTCAAGCGCCAGATCCCCCAGGTACGCAATCAGATCCTCGCGGCCACCCAAGTCCATGCCGGCCGCTGGCTCGTCCATGATCAAAAGCTCCGGGTTAGTCATCACGGCGCGCGCGATCAACACACGCTTCTTCTCACCGTCAGACAACGTGCCCCAGGTGCGATCAATCAGGTGCATGGCGCCAACCTGCTCAAGCACCTCCACAGCCTGGTCATAGTCCTGCTCGTCATATTCCTCACGCCAACGCCCCATAATGGCGTAGCCTGCGGAAACAACCAGATCCCCCACCTTCTCCTGATCCGGTACGCGCTTGGCAATAGCCGAAGACGTCAGGCCGATCGCGGCGCGCAGGTCACGCATGTCGGTCTTGCCCAGCTGCTCACCCAACACAAAGGCGGTGCCGGAAGACGGGAACTCTTGTGCCGATGCCATCCGGATCAGCGTGGTCTTGCCAGCGCCGTTGGGGCCGATAATCACCCAGCGTTCGTCCAGCTCAACCTGCCAATCCACAGGGCCGACAAGGGTATTGCCGCCGCGCACAAACGTCACATCGCGGAAATCTATAAGCAGGTCAGGATCCGTTGTCTGATTCACCCCTCCTATTGTGGACTAAAATTCGCTCCAAGTGTGGGAAGTCGAAACGCTGCGTGGCGACTACGCTTGAAAAGTATGGTTGCTCGCTTTGGAATAGATGACGTCCGCCCCCAAGTCTCCGGCCGCACCCTGCCCGCGAAAGCGGTAGTCGGCGAAGTTGTTCCCGTCTCCGCGCTGGTGTGGCGCGAAGGCCACGATGCAGTCGGCGCCACACTGCAAGTGACCTCCCCCAGCGGGGCAGAGTACGCCATTGCCATGCAGCCCGAGGCATATCGCCCGGACTACGTGCACGCAGTCTTCGTTCCGGATGAGCAGGGTTTGTGGCGCTTCCGGGTCGACGCATGGAGCGACGTGCTTGCCACCTGGCGCAACGCCGCCTCCAAGAAGCTTGCCGCCGGCCAAACCGCCGAGGAGATGGCCAATGACCTCGCCCACGGTGCAGCTCTGTTTAAGGCTGCAGGTAAGAAGCGTTTGAGCACGCTGCTTGTGGACGACACGGTGCCACTCGCCGACCGTGTCAACGAGGCTGTACACGCCGAGGTAGAACCACTGCGTGAGCTGCTCTCGCATGGACCTATTTGTGATGTGTACGTTGAGCGTCGTGAAGCATTGGTGAACTCCTGGTACGAGCTGTTCCCGCGCTCCACCGGCGGGGTGGATGCCAAGGGCAACCCGGTGCACGGCACCTGGGCAACAACCGCCAAGGCACTCGACCGTGTTGCCGCAATGGGCTTTGACACCGTGTACTTCCCACCAATTCACCCGATCGGTGAAGTCAACCGTAAAGGCCGCAACAACACCCTGACCCCGGAGCCGGGCGACGTTGGCTCCCCGTGGGCAATTGGATCTGCCGCAGGCGGCCACGACACCTTCCATCCGGAGCTTGGCGGCGAAGAGGAATTCCTGGACATGATGGACCACGCCGACGAGCTCGGCCTGGAAATCGCCCTGGACCTGGCACTGCAGGCCGCACCCGATCACCCGTGGGCCAAAGACCACCCGGAGTTTTTCACAGTGCTGGCGGACGGCACGATTGCGTACGCGGAGAACCCACCGAAGAAGTACCAGGACATCTACCCCATCAACTTTGATAATGACCCGGAGAAGATTTACGCGGAGATCTACCGCGTAGTCATGTACTGGGTCAACCTGGGCATTACCACCTTCCGCGTGGATAACCCGCACACCAAGCCGGTGAACTTCTGGCACTGGCTGATTTCCAAGGTCCACGAAACGGACCCGGATGTCATCTTCCTGGCGGAAGCCTTTACCCGCCCGCCGCGCATGTACGGGCTGTCCAAGGCTGGGTTTAGCCAGTCCTACACCCACTTCACATGGAAGACCAGCAAGGCTGATCTGACCGATTTTGGGCAGTTGCTTATCGACGTTGCGGATATCTCCCGCCCCAACCTCTTTGTGAACACGCCGGACATTTTGCACGAATCCCTGCAAAAGGGTGGCCCGGCAATGTTCGCGCTTCGCGCTACTTTGGCCGCAACGATGAGCCCGCTGTGGGGCGTGTACTCCGGCTATGAGCTCTACGAGCACGAGCCGGTCCATGAGGGCAGTGAAGAATACTTGGATAGCGAGAAGTACCAGCTGCGCCCCCGCGATTTTGAGGCGGCACTTGCCCGCGGCGAATCACTTGAGCCCTACATCACCATGCTCAACCGCATCCGCCGTGAAAACCCGGCGCTGCAGCAGCTGCGCAACCTGCACTTCCACGACATCTCTAATGACCAGCTCATCGCGTACTCAAAGGTGGATGCGATCACCGGCAACGCGGTGCTAGTAGTGGTCAACCTGGATCCCTACTACACCCAGGACGGCATACTGCGTCTCAACCTTTCAGAGATCGGCATCAACCCTGGTGAGTCTTTCGAGGTCACCGACCAGATCACCGGCGCAACGTATACCTGGGGTGCAGAAAACTACGTGCGCCTTGCCCCGCAGCAAAATGTTGCGCATATCTTCGTGCTGCCAAATATTTCATCTGAACGCAGGCCGAGTACCGCGTATCGTCGCATATCTGACCACGACTACCGTCCGTAACTTCTAAGGAGCCCACATGAACAACGTTGCAATCGACCAGGCCGACTATGGCCGGCTCCTGAGCTGCACCCACCACGCACCACACGACATCTACGGGTGGCACCCACTCGGTGACGCCTCCATCGTGCGCACTCGCCAGATCGGCGCGGAACGCGTAGAACTACTTGTCCACGGCGATGCTTTGGAAATGGAAGCCGTTGGAGATGACTTCTGGGTCGCCCCGTTGGAAGACGACCTGTCGCCCGACTACCGCTTCCGCATCACCTACCCAGGGTTGGAACCGAAGATCGTCGCGGATCCGTATCACTTCCTGCCCACGCTTGGTGAGCTGGACCAGCACCTGATCTCAGAAGGCCGCCACGAGCGTCTGTGGGAGGTCCTCGGCGCCAACGTGCGCAGCTACACCACCTCCCTTGGAGAGGTCACCGGCACCTCCTTTGCCGTCTGGGCCCCAAACGCCAAGGGCGTGGCCGTCATCGGTGATTTCTGCGGGTGGAACCCCAGCCAGTACCCGATGCGCTCTCTGGGCTCTACGGGTGTGTGGGAGATCTTCATCCCCGGCATTGAGCCTGGCACACAGTACAAGTTTGCTATTCACACTGCCGACGGCACACGTATTGACAAAGCCGACCCAATGGCCAAGCAGACGCTGTGCCCACCAGAGACGGTCTCCGTAGTCGCCGCGCCAAGCACCTTTGAGTGGAGCGACGAGGAGTGGATGCAGGCACGCGCCGGCGTCGACGCCACCAATGCCGCCATGAGCATCTACGAATGCCACATCGGCTCCTGGAAGGAGGGCGCGAACTTCACCACCATGCGCGAAGAGCTCGTGCCCTACCTTGTAGACAACGGCTTTACGCACGTGGAGTTTCTGCCCGTTGCGGAGCACCCCTTCGGTGGCTCCTGGGGGTATCAGGTCACCGGCTACTACGCACCGACTGCACGCTGGGGCACCCCGGATGAGTTCCGCGCCCTGGTAGACACACTGCACGCCAACGGCATCGGCGTGATTGTGGACTGGGTACCGGCCCACTTCCCCAAGGATGCGTGGGCGCTTGCGCGTTTCGACGGCACAGCTCTCTACGAACACCCCGACTGGCGCCGCGGCGAACAAAAAGACTGGGGCACCTACGTGTTCAACTTTGGACGCAACGAGGTGCGTAACTTCCTAGTTGCCAACGCTTTGTACTGGTGCGAAGAGTTTCACCTCGATGGCCTGCGTGTAGACGCTGTGGCGTCCATGCTTTACCTCGACTACTCCCGCGAGCCCGGCGAGTGGCTGCCGAATGCTGACGGCAGCCGCGAGAACTGGGAGGCCGTCCAGTTCCTGCAGGAAACCAACGCCACGGTGCACCGCAACTTCCCTGGTGTGCTCACCATCGCGGAGGAATCCACCGCGTGGCCGGGTGTGACCGCCCAAACCGACGCAGACGGCCTCGGCTTTTCCTGCAAGTGGAACATGGGCTGGATGAACGACACGTTGGAGTACTTCTCCCTCGACCCGGTCCACCGCTCCTACCACCACAACGAGCTGACGTTCTCTCTGGTCTACGCGTTCAGCGAGAAGTACGTCCTACCGTTTAGCCACGACGAAGTGGTCCACGGCAAGGGCTCCCTGTGGCAGCGCATGCCTGGCGACGACTGGAACAAAGCCGCCGGCCTTCGCGCCCTCTACGGCTACATGTTCTCGCACCCCGGCAAGCAGCTGCTCTTCATGGGCTGCGAGTGGGGCCAGACCACCGAGTGGGACGAAGCGCACTCCGTGAACTGGGACAACCTTGATAACGGTTGGGGCCACGAATACCACCGCGGCATCCACCGTCTGGTGCGTGACCTGAACTTTGTCTACCGCGACAACCCTGCCCTGTTTAGCCAGGACAACACTCCCATGGGATTCCAGTGGCTCAAGAGTGACGACGCCGCGCATAACCTCCTCGCCTACACCCGCTGGGGCGCCGACGGCCAGCCAATCGTCGCCGTGATCAACTTGAGCGGCAGCACCCACCAGGGCTACCGCCTTGGCCTTCCCCAGGGTGGCGAGTGGGAGCTCATCATCAACACTGATGACGCTGTCTACGGCGGCGCCGGCAACCACCTCCCGGATGTGGTTTCCGCCGAGGCGGTTAACTGGGACGGCTTCGATCAATCCGTGGCGCTCACCCTGCCCGCGATGAGCGCGCAGTGGTACAAGCTGCGCCGCTGACCTACGGAAACCTCGCGCTAGGCGAACTCCAGCGCTAGAAAAGCGCGCTCGCGAGGTTGGTGCGGGTGCGTTTGATGAGGGGATCGTTGGCGTCGAAAAGCAAAAGGAGCTCCAGCAAACGATCCTTGGCCTCGGGTGAGGTCTTCACGTGTGCAAGCAGGCGCTCAAACGCCGCCTCTGGGTTGCCGGCAAGGACCTCGGCATCGGCGGCATCGAGCTGCTTGGCCATGTCCGTGGGGTCCGCGGCGGCGTCCGCGATCGGGTCACTCGTGCGCGCCTGCGGATTGAAACGCTTCAGCACTGCCACCGTGGCCTTCGCCTGCTTGACCTCGGCGTTCGCTGGGTCCTGGGCTAACATCTCGTCATAGACGGCAATCGCCGCATCGTAATCGCCTGCCTGCACGGCAGCCTCTGCCTGGGCCAGGCGCGGATCGGCCTCCGGCTCCCCTGCATCCGACTCATCTGCCAAACCACTGAGCTGCGGGCCGATGTTCTGCACCAGCGCCTGCAGCCACTGCGTGAGCTGTTCGGCAGGCTGGTTGCCCTCAAAGTTGGTCACGGGTCGGCCCGCGGCAAGTGCTACCACCGTTGGCAACGCGCGCACGCCCAGCGCCTGGGCAAGCTGCGGGTGCGCATCCGCATTCACGTAAGCAACAAGGAACTCCCGCTGGCCAGCGGCCAACGATGCAAGCGTTGCCTTCAGCTGCTCAGACTCCGGCGAGCGGGCCGTGCCCACCATCAGCACCACAGGGATCTGGGTGGAACGCTCAAATGCCTTGGCCTCAACGTCGCGCTCGGTGACCTCAATAAACGGCTCGAACGTGGACTCCGCAAGCTCCTTGCGGGCCTCGGCCTGCTGGGCCAGCGCAGCCAGGTCGACTGCCCCACCGGTGAACTGTGGCTGGGTCATCGTTTATGCCTCCAAGTGCTTGTTCAGGGAATTCATCTTTTGATGCAGCATGTCAGTGTAGCCAGGACGAATATCCGCCTTGATCACCAGCGACACGCGCGGAGAGACCTCCTCCACCGCAGCCGTGGCGCGCTTGATCACATCCATGACCTCGTCCCACTCGCCCTCAATGGTGGTAAACATCGCGGTTGTCTCATGCGGCAAACCAGAGTCGCGCACAACCTGCACGGCCCGGGCTACCGCTTCAGACATTGCGGCAGTGGCGTTATTGGTTACCGTTGGCGCGACAGAAAACGCTGCAATCATGCGGCCCAGTCTAACGCCGTCGCTCCCAGCAGTGTTTATGCCAGTGCCTGCGGTCATCTACGCCGCGGCCTGCATCCTTCGGCCACGCCACCACATGCCGCACCCCCGGCGGGATGTTCTGGTTGCAACCCGGGCACACGTAGTACTTCGTGGCAGCGGCCGCACCGATCTGGCGCACGCAGTAGGTTTCCCCGTATGGTCCTTCTACTTCCTGGGTGCCAATGAACGTGGAGCCGTCACGCGGCAACACGTATGACGGCGTGATGTTCGCTCTACGGTTTCTGCGTGGCATTTAAAACAGCCGCAACTCGTTGGACTCAATGCCGCGCAGCTCACCGTAATCAAGCGTGACGCAGCGAATGCCGCGGTCTTCCGCCAGGGTGCGTGCCTGCGGCTTGATCTCCTGGGCGGCAAATACGCCCTGGACAGGTGCGAGCAGCTCGTCGCGGTTGAGCAGCTCCACGTAGCGGGTTAACTGCTCTACACCGTCAATGCCGCCGCGGCGTTTGACCTCTACCGCCACTGTCCCGCCGCCGGAGTCTCGTGCGAGAATGTCCACGGGACCAATCGCCGTTGGATATTCTCGACGCACAAGCGAATACCCCGAACCCAACGTGGTGATGTGCTCGGCCAAAAGCTCCTGCAGGTGTGCCTCAACGCCGTCTTTGACCAGACCGGGGTCCTCCCCAAGCTCATACGAGTTGTCAGCAATAATCTCTTCAATGGTGATGCGCAGCTGCTCGCCCTTCTTGCCTTCCACAATCCAGAGCTGCTCGCCGGTGTCCTCCCCATCGATGTCCACCACCGCCTCTTCCTTCAGCGTGCATGGCGGCATCATCCAGTTCAGCGGCTTGTACGCACGGTCATCCGCATGGACGGACACAGACCCGTCAGCCTTGATCAAAATCAGCCTGGTTGCCATGGGCAAATGCGCATCCAGGCGGCCAACATAGTCAACAGAGCATCGAGCGATAATTAAACGCATGGGCTCCAGCTTATCGACGCCCCCTGTTCGCCCTCTCAGCGAGCTCATTCATATCCCCCCGCTGCGCCCGAACATCCGGCGCAGATTCCACCCACGAGATCAACGCCATCTCCGCGTGACGCTCGCCCGCAAACTCAAAATCCCCCATCGGACCGGTCAGCTCAAGCGCGGTATCTACCTCAGGCATGAAGTCCCGCTCTTCATCTGTGAGCTTCCGGATACCGTTAAACGTCATATCCCGGCGATCAAACGCCAAATCGTAGTTAAAGGACAGTGAGCGCAGCTTGTAAAAACGCGCCTCATCACCCGAGTATCGAAGCACCCCGTGACGCCATCCGTGCGAGCCTTCAGCAGGCAAGAGACGGATCAGGCCTTGGACACCACTGTTACGGAACATAGTGAAGCGCCACACCGCAGCTACCACGACAAGTGCGATGACTAGCAGCACAATAGCGGCGAGGATCTCCATGCACATCACGCCTTTCCTGTTTCGCAATATCCTAGCGCCGTTGGCGGGGTGAAGATAGGCAAACACCCCCTGCCGTTTCCGACAGGGGGTGTCCAAAGGAGGTAAGCGCCTACCTATTGATGTTGGACGCGCGGCGGACCGCGGCCAGCTCCGCTTCGGAGCGGGCCTTGGTCAGCTCGTCTTCATCATGCAGGCCGCTCTCCGCAGCAGCGGAGTCGACCTCGCCGGCGAAGATCGCGTAATCCGCGAGGATGGTGACCTTATCGCCCTGGACCGACAGGAACCCGCCCTGTACGGCCGCCACGATACGCTCATCATCCACCGGCTGGATGGTCACAACACCGTTGTCCTTAAGCTGGCCCAACAGTGGCTCGTGACCGGGCAGGATGCCGATCTCACCTTCGGTGGTCTGCGCAGTGACAATCTTTGCCTGCCCCTTCCAGAGCAAGCGGTCAACAGAGACCAATTGCGCGGTAAGTTCAGCCATGATCTACCCCTTTACGCTTCCTGCAGCTTCTTGTATGCAGCCTCGACATCGTCCAGGCCACCCAGGTTGCTGAAGGCCTGCTCCGGGTAGTGGTCGAACTCGCCAGACGCCAGCTTGTCAAAGGCGTCAATGGTCTCCTCCAGCGGCACGTAGGAGCCCTCGTCGCCGGTGAACTTCTTAGCAACGAAGAAGTTCTGGCCGAGGAAGCGCTGGATCTTACGTGCGCGCATAACGGTGATCTTGTCCTCTTCAGACAGCTCGTCCATACCGAGGATGGCGATGATGTCCTGCAGTTCCTTGTTCTTCTGCAGAATACCGATGACCTTCTGCGCCACGTTGTAGTGACGCTCGCCGACAATACCCGGCTCCAGGATGCGGGAGGTCGAGGTCAGCGGGTCCACTGCCGGGTAAATACCCTTGGAAGCAATGGAACGGCTCAGCTCGGTGGTTGCATCCAGGTGAGCGAAGGTGGTTGCCGGTGCCGGGTCGGTGTAGTCATCCGCCGGCACGTACACGGCCTGCAGAGACGTAATGGAACGACCACGGGTCGAGGTAATGCGCTCCTGCAGCACACCCATCTCATCCGCCAGCGTCGGCTGGTAACCCACAGCGGAAGGCATACGGCCCAGAAGGGTCGATACCTCAGAGCCCGCCTGGGTAAAGCGGAAGATGTTGTCAATGAACAGCAGCACGTCCTGGTTCTGCACATCGCGGAAGTACTCCGCCATGGTCAGACCGGACAGGGCCACGCGCATACGAACCCCTGGCGGCTCATCCATCTGGCCGAAGACAAGGGCGGTATCAGGCAACACGCCCATGTCCTCCATCTCGAGGAACAGGTCGGTGCCCTCACGGGTGCGCTCGCCAACACCGGCGAACACGGAGGTACCGGAGAACTCGCGAGCAATACGCGTAATCATCTCCTGGATGAGAACGGTCTTGCCCACACCTGCACCACCGAACAGGCCGATCTTGCCGCCCTTCACGTACGGGGTGAGCAGGTCGATGACCTTAATGCCGGTCTCAAGGATCTCGGTCTTACCCTCAAGGTCCTTGAATGCTGGCGGCTCGCGGTGGATGGACCAACGCTCGCCGTCCTCGCCTACCGACGGATCGTCCAGGCACTGGCCGAGTGCGTTGAACACGTGGCCCTTGACCTGGTCGCCCACCGGCACGGAGATCGGGTTGCCGGAGTCCTTCACCTGTGCACCGCGGACGAGGCCGTCCGTCGGAGCCATGGCGATGGTGCGGACGAGGTTGTCGCCCAGGAACTGGGCAACCTCGAGGATGATGTCACGGGACATGCCTTCGAGGTCGATGTGAACCTCGAGTGCGTTGTAGAGCGCGGGGAGCTCGCCACGAGGGAACTCCACGTCGACGACGGCGCCGATGACGCGGACCACGCGGCCGTTCTCGGAACCACGCGGGTTCTGAGTGGACTCCGTGCGAGCCGGCGCCTGCGGTTCAGCCTGCAACGTGGCCTCGCCCGGCGTCTCATCGCGCTCATCAAAGTTGTGAGCAGTAGTCATGATTTAGTCACTTTCCTCACTACCGGACAGCGCGCCTGCGCCGCCGATAATCTCGGTGATTTCCTGGGTGATTTTAGCCTGGCGGGCCTGGTTTGCCTCACGGGACAGGTTGTTGGCCAGCTCGGTTGCGTTGTCCGTCGCGTTCTTCATGGCGGTACGGCGCGAAGCGGACTCCGACGCCGAAGACTCCAAGAAGAGCGAGTACAACGAGCGCGAGACATATACCGGAAGCAGCTCATTCATGAGCGTATCCGGATCCGGCTCGAACTCCATGTCTGGCGATACGCCTTCCTCAGCAGGCGCGAGCATGTGCTCGGTCTCGTAAGAGACTTCTTCAAGCACAGGTTCGATCGGCAACAGCTGGTGTACGCGGGCCTCCTGCGAAAGCATGGAGACGAACTCGGTGTACACCACGTGTACCTGGTCGAAACCGCGAACGGGTTCGCCCTCGGCACCGGTGAGTCCCTCACGCCACTTAACCGTGCCTTCAGAACCAGCCATGAAGCCATCGACGATGTGACGACGCACATCGTGGGTGGACTCCCACGTCGGCTTCTGGGACCAACCGGTCCAGGCGCCTTCGACGTCCATGTCACGGAACTTGTAGTGGGTCACACCCTTGTTACCAGTGACGTAGCGGACGACGTTGTATCCAGCCTCGGTGAGCATGCGCTCCAGCTGGGTCGCCTTCTTCAGCACGTTGTGGTTGTAGCCGCCGGCCATACCGCGGTCAGAGGTGACCACGAGGATTGCTGCGACTCGACCGTTCTCACGCTCACGGAGCATGGGGTGGTCGAGGGAGCTCGCAGCTGCGAGGCGTTCCATGACGTCTTTGAGCTCATCGGCGTACGGCTTCGCTGCGTCTACACGCTGCTGGGCCTTGGTGATCTGCGAGGTCGCGATCAGCTCCTGAGCCTTCGTGATCTTCTTCGTAGAGTTGACGGACCTGATGCGGTCACGCAATTCGCGAAGAGTTGCCATGGTGTTTCCTCCCTTCCTTTATGTAGTAGTCCAAGGTTGCACTTGCGTGCTTACTTGGAGCGGCTGACGTTGAGCTGATTCTTGGACACCTGCGAGGACGGCAGTGCCTTCTCCTCCGGCTCACGGACGATGCGCTCGCCCGTAGAGGACTGGAAGCCACGTGCAAATTCCTCGTTCACGCGCAGGATCGCTGCCTGGGAGTTCTCGTCCAGAGCCTTGCCGCCCTGGATCTGCTCGTACACCTCAGGTGCGGTTGCACGGATCTGCTCCTGCAGCTCGCGCTCGTAGCGACGGACATCCTCGACGGGAACGGGATCGAAGACGCCCTCGTTGGCAGCCCAGATCGAGACGATCTGGAACTCAACCGGCTGCGGGGAGTTCTCGGACTGCTTCAGCAGCTCGACGAGACGCTGGCCGCGCTCCAGCTGCTTCTTGGAAGCAGCATCCAGGTCAGATGCGAACGCTGCGAAGGACTCCAGGTCGCGGTATGCGGCCAGGTCCAGACGCAGGTTACCCGCAACCTTCTTCATGCCCTTGGTCTGTGCAGCGCCACCAACACGGGACACGGAGATACCCACGTCAATAGCTGGGCGCACACCCTGGTTGAAGAGGTCAGACTGCAGGAAGACCTGGCCGTCCGTAATGGAAATAACGTTCGTCGGAATGAAGGCACCGACGTCGTTTGCCTTGGTCTCAATGATCGGCAGTGCGGTCAGAGAGCCTGCACCGAGCTCGTCGTTGAGCTTGGCGGCGCGCTCCAGCAGGCGGGAGTGCAGGTAGAACACGTCGCCCGGGTATGCCTCGCGGCCCGGCGGGCGGCGCAGCAGCAAGGAGATCGCACGGTAGGCCTCAGCCTGCTTGGTCAGATCATCGTAGATAACCAGGACGTGCTTGCCCTGGTACATCCAGTGCTGGCCCAGGGCGGCACCGGTGAACGGAGCCAGCCACTTGAAGCCTGCGGAGTCAGATGCCGGAGCAGCCACGATGGTGGTGTACTCCAGTGCGCCTGCCTCTTCCAGGGTCTGGCGCACACCAGCGATGGTGGAGCCCTTCTGGCCGACTGCGACGTAGATGCAGCGGACCTGCTGCGACGGGTCGCCGGTCTCCCAGAATGCCTTCTGGTTCAAGATGGTGTCGATGCAGACTGCGGTCTTACCAGTCTTACGGTCACCAATGATGAGCTGGCGCTGGCCGCGGCCGATCGGGGTCATGGCGTCAATAGCCTTCAGACCCGTCTGCATCGGCTCCTCAACCGGCTGGCGGTCAAGCACGCCTGCCGCCTGCAGCTCAAGTGCACGCTCTTCGTTGGACTCGATCGGGCCAAGGCCGTCAATCGGCTGACCCAGTGGGTTGATGACGCGGCCGAGGAAGTTCTCGCCGACCGGTACGGACAGGACCTCGCCGGTCCTCTTTACTTTGTCGCCCTCGTGGAGGGACTCGAAGTTACCCAGAACCACAACGCCGATCTTGTCGGTGTCCAGGTTCTGTGCGACGCCGATGACGCCGTTCGGGAACTCGAGCAGCTCATTCGTCATGCAGCCTGGCAGCCCGGAAACCTGGGCAATACCATCTGCAGCCGAAGTCACCACGCCGACCTCCTCACGGGAGGCCTCCGCAGAGTAGCTCGAGGTGTAGTTCGCTATCGCGCTACGGATCTCATCGGAGGAGATCGTCAGCTCCGCCATGTTCTTCCTGCTCTCGGTAGATTCTTCCAGCATATTGTTCTTAAAGGGTCGCGCTCGCAGCGAGGTCAGTACGAAGACGTGCGAGCTTGCCGCGCGTCGAACCGTCAATTTCCTCGTCACCAACACGGATGATCATGCCGCCGAGGAGGCTGGGGTCAACCTCGGTGTGGATGGCCATCTCGCGACCGTAAATGTTCTCAAGCTTGCTTGCGAGTGCCTCACGCTGCGCAGAGGAAAGCGCCTCTGCTGCAACAACGCGCGCCACGGACTTGCCACGCAACTCAGCGATCTCCTCAGCCAGAGCCGAAAGATCATCAACTGGGTTGTGCATAGGGCGGCCAATTACCTGCAGCGCAAGCGCCTCGGTAAACATGGTCACCTTGCCGTAGATCACGCTGGCCAACAGACCACGCTTCTGCGCGGCAGTGGCGGTGCGGTCCGACAACAGCTGCGTCAGTTCCTTCTGGTTCTCCAGAAGAACAGACAGCTGGTAAAGCTCCTCTTCCACCTGCTCCAGCTGGCCCTGGGATTCGGCGGCGCGGGAAAGCGCACGACGACCCAAAGCAACCAGGCCCTGGCGGAATTCACGAGGCGTGGACCACTCCTGCGATGCAGCCTCACTCAGAATGTTCTTCGTCGGTTCTGCAACCTTCGAGCCGAACACCTGGGTGATGATGCCCTCACGCTGAGATGCGTCAAGCGAAGTATCTGCAACAGCGACACGCAGCGAACGGTCAGCGTCGAGCTGGTCCACAGTGAGGAACAGCTCGGTGCCGATCTGCGCGGCAACGGCGACGGCGTTGTCAGAGGAGCGGATCAGCTCATCGAGCTTGCCCTCCACGTGCGTCTGTGCTTCGCGACTTGCTGCCTTCATTTCGCCTACTTCCTCGTCGAAACGTGGTCGAGCTCAGAGAGGAAGTCATCGATCGTGTTCGAGCGGCGGGTAGCATCCGACAGCTCGGTGCCAAGCAGACGCTCAGCGAGGTTGATCGAGTTCTGGCCCATCTCATTGCGCAGCTCGGAAACAACCTGCTCACGCGATGCGAGCAGCTGCTTCTCCCCTGCCTCGACAATACGGCGGGACTCTTCCTCAGCACGTGCGCGAGCCTCGGCCTCGATCTCCTTGCCGCGCGTACGCGCAGCCTCACGGATCTCAGCCGCCTCGGCGCGAGCCTCAGCGAGTTCGGCGTTGTTCTTCTCCAGGGCAGCCTTTGCTTCCTTTTGGGCGACCTCAGCACGCTCAATGCCGCCCTTGATCCGGTCCTCGCGCTCCAGCAGAACCTCCTGGAAACGCGGAAGCACGTACTTCGCGAACACCAGGAAGACGATGATGAAGACAACGAGCGACCAAACCACGTCGTACGCTGCTGGCAAAAGGATCGACGGAGTCGTCTCAAGCGGCAGCGTCTCGTGGCCGGCTTCAGCGCCTTGAGCCACGATAAAAGCGTTGACGTTTGTCATTGGTTGCTCCTGATCTAAAAAATGAACGGGTATAAACGCGTGTTCTTTTTAGAACAGGAAGCCGGCAACGAGGCCGATCAGGGCAAGTGCCTCAACGAAGGCGATACCCAGGAACATGGTGGTACGCAGCTGACCAGCCATCTCCGGCTGGCGAGCCATGCCCTCGACGGTCTTGCCAACGAGCATGCCGATGCCGATGCCCGGGCCGATGGTTGCAAGGCCGTAGCCGATGGTGCCGAGACCCTCGTAGCGGTTCACGGTCTCTGCTGCCTGAGCAAGAATGATGTCGTTCATGTGAAAGTCGTTCCCTTTCTAGGTGCGCCGTGGCGTTGTGTTTGTGCCACGAACGCGAGTGACAATGGTGGGGTTATTCAGTTTGGCCGTTTGTACGCGCTTTGTTAGTGCGCATCTGCGTGCAGCGACAGCTCGATGTA
This sequence comes from Corynebacterium sp. HMSC30G07, assembly GCF_001806945.1. Taxonomy (NCBI): domain Bacteria; kingdom Bacillati; phylum Actinomycetota; class Actinomycetes; order Mycobacteriales; family Corynebacteriaceae; genus Corynebacterium; species Corynebacterium sp. HMSC30G07. Next base: position 91,251 of record NZ_KV786473.1, read on the forward strand.
CACCGCCGTCAGAAGAGCGAAGATGTACGCCTGCAGGAAGATGATGATCAACTCGTACAGGGTGAACAAGATCGCTGCGATCAAGGTCAGGCCACTGACCGCCGTCCAAGCATTCAGCTGCCAGAAGAAGAAGTTGGTAGCTGAGTACAGAAGGACGAGGATGATGTGGCCGGCCAGGAAGTTCGCCATAAGACGAAGTGCCAGGGTGACCGGACGCAGAACGAAGGTCGAGAAAATCTCGATCGGCACCACGAGAAGGTGCAGCAGCGGGGGCAAGCCGGGGATCACCGTCGAGTGCTTGAAGTAGGCCGCGCCGTAACGCTGTACGCCGGCGTAGATCATTGCGATGTAGGCCACCACCGCCAACACGATCGGCATGCCGATACGTGCGTTTGGCGAGATGTTTAATCCCGGAATGATCGTGGCTGCATTCATGAACAAGATGGTGAAGAAGATGGAGGCGATAACCGGCAGGAATCGCTTTCCGTCCTTCTTGCCCAAGGTGTCTTCGGCGATATGGACGCGGACAAAGTCCACACCCATCTCGGCGAAGTTCTGGAGGCCCTTGGGAACCAGCTGCGGCTTCCTAAAGGCAATAACAAAGAGAAGCACCATGATCAGTGCGATGAAAAGACGCACGAGCATGATGCGATCAAGCGCGAACCAACCACCGGCAAAGTCTTCACCGATGATGTGGCCGAAAGTTTGCCCCGGGAAAAATTCTGGACCAAGTTCGGGTGCGTGGAAACTCCCCTTCATGGCCAACGTTGTAACGCTCAGCGTTCTCTCCCGTTCTCGGGCCGCATCCACAAGGAATGCGGTGCGATGGACTTCTTCAAGAAGACTGCCTCCGCGGCGGACTCCGTCGCACATCTGCTACCGCGGGACAGGGGATGGACCTTCAGGTAAGGGAAGCCCCTTCCTCAAGTAAACCCAGCGGATAGCCTAACAGGTTGATAACGGTTTTCGCGCCTTAGGGGTAACCGCGTCGCTTTCCCCCAACACGCAGGCTCATTTTTGCGACAAAATCAATGGTCACAGGCAGCTTTTACGGGACTGTTATGTCCGTCACAGAACGTCGTGTGTTTACCCCAACTAATCCTACGACCACTAGATGCCTTTAAGACACGTAAGAAACACGCGTGGAAATGATGCCAAACGTCTCCGCGGCAAGCGCCACAACCAGTGCGGCAATGGTGGTAACACCGAACGCCGTTGCGTCGTAGAAATCCATGGTTCGCAGCCAGAGCAGTAGCAAAATAATTACGACCATCTTCAGCAGCCAGCCGCCAAGCACGACAGCCATCGTGGCAGTCGTCGTGGAGTTAGACGTAGCCAACACAGTCAAGGCTGTAGCCAAGACAAAGCCACCGCCGATAGCGGCGCCCATCAACACTCCCCAAATGCCCGGCAGATCACGAGCGTTGCCCCAAGCCATCAGTGAGATAACGGTCAAGGCAATGAGCGCGTAGGCACCAAACCGTAGTGCTCGGATTAACGGGCGCCGCGGATCATCAAACTCCTCGGTATCTCGGACGTTCAAGTCCGGCTCGGTATCGCTGAGGTTTTCATTACCGTTTTGGTTGCCGTTTTCGTTCACGGGGGCCAATCCTATCTGTCACTTGCCAAACGGCGCACTTATCTTGCCCCTTGTGAGTGGCACCAGCGTGGCAACGAATGCCACCAGAAGCGCGATCACAGTGAAAGCGGCCGCATACGTTGTCGGGACGATGGAAAAACTCACTGCGCCAAACGCCACTGCGGATACCCACATGTACAGCACTAATACCGTGCGACGGTGGGTGTGCCCAAGCCTCAAGAGACGGTGGTGCAGGTGTCCCGCGTCCGCCTCCCAAGGCCGTTGACCACGAGCAAGCCTGCGCACCACGGCCCAGACAAAGTCAACAACCGGCAGCGCAATGGCTGCCAGCACCACAATGATTGGGCTGATCAACGCCACAAGGTCTGCCGCACCGTAGAGCGACATGTTGATCTTGCCGGAGGCTGACACGCTTGCCGCAGACAGCAGCAGACCAATCAGCATGGCACCAGAGTCCCCCATGAAGATGCGTGCGGGCTCAAAGTTGTGCGGCAAGAACCCGGCGCATATCCCCACTAGTGCAGCGCAGATGATGGCGGGCGGATAGGCGGATACGGCGCCACCTTGGTCATGCAGCACCGTCAGCGCAAAAAGCAAAATGGCCAGGCCGGCGATCATGCCCAGGCCTGCTGCAAGGCCATCGATACCGTCGACAAAGTTCACCGCGTTGATCAGCAGCACGGTAAACAAGGCACTTAAGACAACCCCCTGGACTTGATCCAGGACCAACGTGGTGCCCTCCCCAATGGGGAGGAAGAACACGGTAAAGACAATGCCCATCAGCGCCATCACCACCGCGGCAACGAACTGACCAGCCAATTTCGCCAAAGCGCCGAGCTCGTAGAGGTCATCCACAATCCCAACCAGCACAATGGCAAACGCGCCTGCAAGCACAGCCGTCATCTCCGGAGTCACCGGCGCAAATCCGCGCGTGAGCGCCGGGAGTTGCTGCGCCAAAAACACCGCAGAGACAAAACCGGTAAACATGGCCACGCCGCCAACAGACGGAGTCGGCTGGGTGTGCACGTCGCGCTGGCGAATCTCTGCAACACGGCCAGTTCGCACAAGCACAGAGCGCACAAGCCCCGTAGACAAGTACGTAATAGCCGCGGCAACAAGAATCACAAGGCCAAGCTCTCGCAGCGGCACACCAAGACCGTTCATTGGAAGAAAAGCTCCCCTACTGCTCGCGCGGGGTTCTGCGCATGGATTCCGGGTCCACGCCAAGAACTTCACCGATACGTTCCGGCGAGATTGCGCCTTCACGCATGATTACGGGGTGGCCGGATGAAATATCCACAATGGTTGAGGCCTGACCAATCGTGGCCTCTCCCCCGTCCAGGTATACGGGCACGGCATTGCCGAACTGCTGGCGTGCCTCATGGATCTTCACTGCTGGCGGGTGTCCGGAGATGTTTGCAGAGGACACTGCCATCGGGCCGACTTCCTGCAGCAGCTCCAGCGCCAGCGGCTGGTTGGGCATGCGAAGCAGCACTGTGCCACGCGTGTCACCCAGGTTCCACGGCAGGCTTGGCGCCTCCGGGACAATGATGGAGAGCCCTCCGGGCCAAAACGCCTCAACCAGTGTCTTTGCCGTGTCAGAGAACTCGCGTACCAGGCCCTGGATGGTGGTCCAGGAGCCCACGAGCACCGGCACCGGCATATCCGGGCCACGCTTTTTGGTTGCCAAGAGCTTTGCCACGGCGGCGTTGTTAAACGCGTCCGCGCCAATGCCGTAGACCGTGTCGGTGGGCAAGACGACAACGTCACCGCCGCGCAGCGCTTCAGCTGCTGCGGCGATCCCTTGGGCGCGGCCGTCCGGAGTTAAACAATCGTAGGTTGTGGCGGGCATAGGGGTAGCTTACTCGCTACAACAAACCGTGCCCGACCGGTCAGGTCCGCAATCACACGCACGTCCCCAAACGCCCCGTGCGCACGCACAACATCCTGCACAGCCTCAGATGTCGTGTCATCATGCTCAATACCCAGGTGCCCACCAGGTCTCAGCAAGCGCGCAGCCACGGGCACCAGCCCGCGGATGGCGTCCATCCCGTCCGCGCCAGAAAACACCGCTTCATGCGGATCGTGGTACACCTCCGGGTCAAGATCCGGAGTCTCAGGCACGTACGGCGGGTTGGCCACAATCACATCCACTGCCCCATCCAGCTCCCCCAACAGCGTGGGATCCGTCATGTCGCCGCGCACAAACTCCACCTTGGGTGCGTTGCGCTTGGCATATTCCAGGGCAGTTTCTTGCTTGTCGACGCCAACGACTCTCGCCCCCGGCACCGCCTCCGAAAGGTAAAGCGCAATGGCGCCAGAGCCGGTGCCAAGGTCGAGGGCGGTTGGGGGGTTTGACGTGGCGTCGGCAAGCAAACTAGCTCCCCATTCGGCAATGACTTCCGTCTCGGGCCGCGGGATGAACACTCCCGGGCCAACAGCCAAGGTGTGGGGGCCAAAGGGCGCTTGCCCGGTGATGTGCTGTAGTGGCTCACGCGCCGCCCGCCGAGCGATGAGCTGGGAAAACTCCTCAGCGAAGCTCTCGTACGGGTCTGTGAACATCACCGAAAGCGGCGCCACCTCAAGCAGGTACGCCGCAAGCAGGCGAGCATCATTGTCGGGCGTATCAATGCCAGCCTGCGCAAGCGTGTGCGCCGCCTCCGAAAGGAGCTGACGCAGGTTACTCGGCCTCAAGGCGCTCCTGGCGCTCATGGGTCTGCAACGCGGTGATCAAGTCATCCATGTTGCCGTCCAGCACCGAGTCAAGGTTGTTGGCCTTGTAGTTAATGCGGTGATCCGAAATGCGGTTCTCCGGCCAGTTGTAGGTGCGGATGCGCTCAGAGCGGTCCATGGTGCGCACCTGGGAGGCACGGCCCTCAGCCTCAGCAGCCTCGACCTTCTCGCGCTCCAGCTGATCCAGGCGAGCCTGCAGCACCTGCATGGCACGCGCTCGGTTCTGAATCTGGGAACGCTCGTTCTGGCAGGTCACCACAATGCCCGTGGGCAAGTGGGTGATACGCACAGCGGAGTCCGTGGTGTTCACGCCCTGGCCGCCCTTGCCGGAGGAACGGTACACATCGACGCGAAGATCCTTCTCATCAATGTTGACGCTTTCAATCTCATCGGCTTCCGGGAACACGTAGACGCCCGCAGCCGAGGTCTGAATGCGGCCCTGCGACTCCGTCACGGGGATGCGCTGCACACGGTGTACACCGCCCTCAAACTTCAGCATGGACCACGCGCCATCACGCGACGGGGTCTTGGACTTGACAGCCACGGTCATGTCCTTGACGCCACCGAGGTCAGACTCAGCAACGTCAAGCACTTCCCAGGTCAGGCCGTGCTTCTCGCAGTACTTCTGGTACATGCGTGCCAGATCGCCTGCGAACAGCGCAGCTTCCTCGCCGCCGGCGCCGGCCTTGAGCTCCATGATCACGTCATCGCCATCGTGCTCATCGCGCGGGGCGAGCAGGTCAGCCAGCTCCTCTTCCAGGCGCACAATCTCGCCTTCGAGGCGGGTCGCTTCCTCAGCGAATTCCTTGTCCTCGTTGGCCATCTCAGACGCCGCCTCGTGGTCCTCACGAGCCTGCGTCAGCTCATCGTTGACCTTGATAATCGGCTGGAGTTCCGCGTACCGCTTGGACAGTTTGCGGAACTGATCCTGGTCCGCGGCAACATCCGGGTCGCCCATCTGGGCTTGGATGCCTTCGTATTCGGCCACATAGTCGTCTACAAGCGAGACGTTCGAGTTTGAAGCCATTAGACGTAATCCTCTTCCGTCTGGTCAGCAGCCATCGGCGCGGACTTAGCCACACCCATGAGGAACTCACCGTTGCTCTTGGTCTTCTTCAGCTGCTTAATCAGCATGTCAATGGACTGCTGCGGATCCAGCGCAGACAGGATGCGGCGCAGCTTGTGCATCACGCGCGCCTCCTCCGGGCTCATCAAGAGCTCATCCTTGCGGGTGCCGGACGGGTTGACGTCCACAGCCGGGAACACGCGGCGTTCTGCGATCTTGCGATCCAGCTTCAGCTCGGCGTTGCCGGTGCCCTTGAATTCCTCGAAAATCACGGTGTCACCAGCAGAACCGGTCTCCACCATGGCGGTTGCGATGATGGTCAGCGAGCCGCCCTCCTCGATGTTGCGGGCAGCACCCAGGAAACGCTTCGGCGGGTAGAGCGCGTTGGAATCCACACCACCGGAGAGAATGCGACCGGATGCCGGCGAAGAGTTGTTGTAGGCACGGCCCAGGCGGGTGATGGAGTCCAGCAGGACCACCACGTCCTGGCCCATCTCCACCAGACGCTTCGCACGCTCAATGGCAAGCTCTGCCACGGCGGTGTGCTCTGACGGCGGGCGGTCAAAGGTAGAGGCAATGACCTCACCCTTGACGGAGCGCTGCATGTCCGTCACTTCTTCCGGACGCTCATCCACCAGCACAACCATGAGGTAGCACTCCGGGTTGTTGGTGGCAATGGCGTTGGCAATGTTCTGCAGAATCGTCGTCTTACCTGCCTTTGGCGGGGAGACGATCAGCGCACGCTGGCCCTTACCAATCGGCATGACCAGGTCAATGACGCGGGTGGTCAGGATGTTCGGCTCAGTCTCTAGGCGCAGGCGCTTGTTCGGGTACAGCGGCGTGAGCTTGTGGAACTCCTTGCGGCCACGTGCTTCCTCCGGCGTCATGCCGTTGACGGAATCCACGCGCACCAGCTGGTTGTAGCGCTGGCGGTTACGGCCGTTGCCGTGGGAGTGGCCCTGGCCGTTGGCACGAACCTGGCCGATAACGGCGTCACCAGAGCGCAGGCCGTTCTGGCGAACCAGCCTGTTGTTCACAAACACATCTGCGTTGTTCTGGCGGTAGCCGGTGGTGCGGATGAACGCGGTGTTGTTATCCACCACATCCACAATGCCGGCAACTTCCTGCAGCTCTTCCGGTTCGAAGTTCTGGTTATCGCCCTGGTTGTTGTCACGGTTGTCGCGGTTATTACCACCGTGGTCACGGCCATCGCGGTTGTTACGGTTACGGTTGCGACGACCACGGCGCCCGCGGCGCCCGCCACCTTCGCCGTCTTCACGGTTATTGTCGCGGTTGTTGTCGCGGTTGTTGTCACGATCCCCGCGGTTATTGTCTCGGTTATTGTCTCGGTTATTGTCGCGGTCGCTACCGTCATCACGGTCATGACGGCCGGAACGCTCCCCCGATTCCCCGTCGCCCTTGTGCGAGTTGCTGGAGTCTGCGTGCTCTTGCTGGCCCTGCTGATCCCCCTGCTCGTGCTGATTGCGCGAACGGTTGCGACGTGCCCGGCGCGCCGCGGAGCGCGACTGCTGGTCGTCGTCGGAGCGCTTTGCGTCAGTGTCACCAGCGCCACTGGCGTCACGTGGGGTGTCTTCCTTCGGCGCTTGCTCCTTAGCGGCGCTAGCGGCACCAGACTGTGCCGCTGCTTTTTCCGGGAGTTTGCCGGTTGCGATTGCTTGGATCAGGTCCCCCTTGCGGAGTCCAGATACCCCCTTAAGCCCCCGCTCAGCTGCCAGCTTGCGCAGCTCCGGAAGTTTCATAGATGCCAGGTCCACGTTGGCCTGGTTTGCAGCCGTATTACCTTCTGCGGTCACGGATGTCCTTTCGTAGCTCAGCTGGGATGCCCTGGTGCGGAAAAGTATGTGTTGTTCGTGTTCCGCGGCCGTGCCAGCAGCTTTCGTCTATTTGTATGTCGCGCTTCCTCATTCACCTTGTGGGTATCTACCGCAAGGGCACATGTTTTGAGCGCAAAGTTGCAGCAAAATCACCATGTTGAGGTGTGAGGGGTGGATCTGACCTCGCGGCAAGTGTTTCGCGAGAGGCGGGCCATGTCCGCAGCCCAACTGCGGTGATCCAAGGCGAAAGTATAGCGCATTGGATGTAAATCCATATTCCGGGCCTGTGGGCGCGTCACGCTAGAGTTGGCAGCATGCTTTCTACGATGCAGGAGGTGCCGTTCTCCGTCGCCCGTATTTTGGAGTTCGGGAGTTCGGTGCATGGGTCCACCAAGTGCACCACGTGGCGTGAGAATCAGCCCGAGGAGACTACGTTTTCTGCGATTGCGGCGCGTGCGGGTGCGTTTGCGAATGCGTTGCATGATGAGTTGGGCATTGATGGTGATCAGCGTGTTGCCACCCTGATGTACAACTGTGCGGAGCATCTTGAGGTGATGTTCGCTGTGGCGTCGAAAGGCGCTGTGTTCACGCCGTTGAATGTGCAGCTGATGGAAGATCAGATTGCCTACATTGTCAATCACTCTGAAGCGCAGGTGATCGTGGCGGATCCGCGCCTGGCGGCCAAGCTTGGTCGGCTGCTTGAAATGTGCCCTTCGGTGCAAACTGTGGCGTTTATTGGCACTTCTCCTGTTGCTCCGCTGGCTGACCTTTTGCCGCAGGGGGTTGATGTTCGCAGCTATGAGATGCTTTTGGACGGCAGGTCGACCCTCTTTCCTTGGCCCTCTCTGCCGGAAAATACCGCTGCTGCTTTGGTGTATTCGACTGCAACGACGGGCGCGCCGAAAGGCGTGGCGTATTCGCATCGCTCGTTGTGGCTTGAGGCGATGAGTCTGCGTGCCACTGACTCGTTGGCGGTGACGCATGGTGAGTCGTTTTTGTGCTGCATTCCGATTTATCACGTGTTGTCCTGGGGTGTTCCACTTGCGGCGTTTTTGGCCGGCACACCGTTGGTGTTGCCAGATTCAGACGTTTCGGCCCCGACGTTGGCGGCTTTGATTGCATCGGCACACCCGCGTGTTGCGCATGGTGTGCCTACGTTGTGGATTCAGCTGATGGTGCATTACTTGAACAATCCTCCGGAGCGTATGAGCCTGCAGGAAATCTACGTTGGCGGTTCCCCTGCCCCGCCGGGGTTGATCAAGGTGTGGGAGGAACGCTATGGCGTTGACATCGTGCATGTGTGGGGCATGACGGAGACGTCCACTGTGGGTACGGTGGCGCGCCCGCCTTCGGGCGCTGCTGGTGAGGCCCGTTGGGCGTATCGCGTCTCCCAGGGCAGGTTCGCTCCCTGGTTGGAGTATCGAGTAGTCAATGACGGCATGGTGATGGCCTCCAACGACTTGACCCAGGGTGAGATCCAGGTGCGCGGCAACCTTGTTGCGGCAAGTTACTACCACTCGCCTACGCAAGAGAACGGCAAGATGGCCTCGGAGTTCCGTGGCGAGACGGTCACGGATGAGCGGGAGCACTTTACTGCGGACGGCTGGTTGCGCACGGGTGATGTGGGCACGGTGACGTATGACGGGTTTATGACGTTGTATGACCGTGCGCGTGATGTGATCCGCTCTGGCGGTGAGTGGATCTACTCCGCTCAGGTGGAAAACCTGATCATGGAGTCCGAGGAGGTCATCGAGTGCGCGGTGATTGGTATCCCGGATAAGAAGTGGGGCGAACGCCCCCTTGCTGTAACGGTTGTTCACCCGCAGGTCGAACCCAGTGCAGAGACCGCAGCTCGGCTCCGCGACGGGCTGGCTGATGTGTTGCCGCGTTGGATGGCGCCGGAGTATTGGACGTTTGTGCGCTCCATTGACAAGACGTCTGTGGGCAAGTTTGACAAGAAGGACCTGCGCAAGCACCTTAAACGTGGCGAGTTTGAGGTCATTGCGCTTCCGGGACCTGGTAACCGTAAGGCAGATTCCGCAAGCTCCGACCGCTAGAAACTTCGGGTCTTGTGGCGCAGATGCCTATCATGGGTCGAACTATGGCTCGTCCTGTTTCTTTACCAACGCCGGTGTCGGCTCGCAGACCTTCCCCGGTCGCGCCGACACCTGCGCAGTTGCCGCCGCCGCAGGAAGGCCCACGCACGCTTGTAGATACGTTTGGGCGCGTGGCGCGTGACCTGCGTGTCAGTCTCACGGATCGCTGCAACCTGCGCTGTACCTATTGCATGCCGGCAGAGGGTTTGGAGTGGATGCCCACGGAGCTTGCGCTGACGGATGAGGAGACGATCCGCCTGATCCGCATCGCCGTGGAGGATCTTGGGATTCGCCAGGTTCGCTTTACGGGTGGAGAGCCACTGTTGCGCAAGTCCCTTGAGAAGATCGTGGCTGCAACCAAGGCGATGCGCACAGACGAAGGCACATCGCCCACAACGGCGCTGACTACCAACGCGGTGGGCTTGGACAAACGTGCGCTCGCGCTGAAAGAGGCAGGCCTAGACCGCATCAACATCTCGCTGGACACCACCAGCCCCGAGCTGTATGCCGAGCTGACCCGGCGCGATCGCATCCAGGATGTGTTTTCCGGCATTGATGCTGCGCTCGAAGTAGGTCTTCACCCGGTCAAGGTCAACGCGGTGGTCATGCCGGGCGTGAATGACAACGCCATCACGGATCTGGCCACCTTTGCCCTGGATAAGGGCTTGCAGCTGCGCTTTATTGAGCAGATGCCGCTTGGCCCTCGTGAGCACTGGAAGCGCGGTGACATGGTCACGGCCGAGGAGATCCTGGGTAAGCTGCGGGAATCGTTTACGTTGCGCCCTGCAGCAACGCCGCGCGGAAGTGCCCCGGCTGCGCTGTGGGACGTCACGGATGGCACGCGCAGTGGGCAGATTGGCATTATCGCTTCGGTGACACATCCGTTCTGCGGCGCGTGTGATCGCACGCGGCTAACCACGGATGGTGCGGTGCGTTCGTGTCTGTTTTCGGCGCAGGCGGATGAGATTTCGCTGCGCGACGCCATGCGGGCAGGTGCCACCGACACGGAACTGGCTGACCTGTGGGCTGCGGCGATGTGGGCGAAGAAGCCTGGCCACGGTATTGATGATCCTGGCTTTTTGCAGCCGGAGCGTCTCATGAGCGAGATCGGAGGCTAACCCCATGCGCACCATCGATGAACACTTGGCTGAAGTCCTTGCGCTTGCCACGCCGCGTACTCAGAGCTTGCTGCTTGTCGACGCCACAGGACACGCCCTCGCCTCCCCCGCCCGAGCACGGTTTGCTGTGCCACCGTTTGATAATGCCGCGATGGATGGCTTCGCGGTCCGGGCAAGCGACTTGGACGGTGACGGCCCATGGACGCTGCCGGTTGCGGGTGATATCCCCGCAGGCGCCGCTCCTGTGGACTGCCCGAAAGGCCACGTGGTACGCATCATGACGGGTGCACCGATTCCTGCGGGTATTGATGACCTGATTGTCATCCCTGTTGAGCAGACCAACATTGAGCGCGGACCTGTAGAACTGCCCAAGCAGGTGACTATCAACGGGGCTGACACCAAGCGCGGCCACATCCGCCGCGCAGGCTCGGATACGCCGGTTGGCGCCGTGGTGGCGGACGTCGGCACGGTGATTGACGCCCCAACGCTTGCCGCGCTGGTGTCTACCGGCGTGCGCGAGGTTGAGGTCTACGCACTTCCCCGTGTTGCCGTCATCACCACCGGCGATGAGCTTGTCTCCTGGCCTGAGCCGATCACAGGCGCGCAGATTCCGAACTCGAATGCGCCGCTGCTCGCCCAGATCGCCCGCGATGCCGGTGCTGCCGAGGTCACCGAGCTGCACGCCAGTGATGGTGCAGAGGACTTCGCGCGCACCCTCAACCAGGCCGCGAAAACGCATGACATTGTGGTTACCGCTGGCGGGGTGAGTGCGGGTGCGTTTGATGTGGTGCGTCACGTAGCTAAGCACAACGGCTCCATGTGGTTCGGCCATGTCGCGCAGCGCCCTGGCGGACCGCAGGGCGTTGGTGTAAGCGCCGGCGCGCCGCTTGTGTGCCTGCCTGGCAACCCGGTGGCCGCGTTCGTCTCCGCGCACATGTATCTGGTGCCGCTGATTCGTGCTTTCGCTGGCAATACGCGCCCGCGCCCGCAGGTGCGCGCCATAACCGCCGAAGGCTTCCCGCAGCCGCACCCGAAAGTCACTCGCCTGATTCCGGTGCGTCTGGATTACAGCGGTGCCGAACCAGTCGCGCATGCGTTTTCACAGCACGTGGGCTCCCACATGGTTGCCTCGCTTACCGGCATCGACGGCATCGCGCTTCTCGCGCCGGGTGAGGAAACGCCGCAGCATCTCCACGTCACCTTGACCACCCTCTAGACTCCACCGATATGAAGTTCACTCACCTTGGTGCTAATGGCGAGGCCTACATGGTCGACGTCACGGCCAAACAGCCCACCGTCCGCGAAGCAACTGCACAGGGTGAGGTTGCCTGCTCACCGGAAGTCATGCAGGCACTGCGCGATGGCACGGTGCCCAAAGGTGACGTGCTCGCCGTCGCGCGCGTAGCTGGCATCTCAGCTGCCAAAAGAGTACCTGACCTGCTACCACTTGCCCACACGATTGGCGTACACGGCTGTGCGGTGGACCTTGAGTTGAAAGAAGACCACGTGTTTATCCAGGCAACGGTGCGAACCGCGGACCGCACCGGCGTTGAGATGGAAGCGCTCACGGCGGTCTCTGTGGCCGCGCTGTCCATCGTTGACATGGTCAAAGGTGTGGACCGCTCCGCATACGTGCGCCGCATGGGCATTACCGCCAAGTCCGGTGGCCGCTCCGGCGACTGGTCCCGCGAACTCCCCCAATAATCACCGTGCCTGCGCTTTCAGTCATCATCCTCGCCGGTGGTCGCTCCACCCGCATGGGCACAGACAAGGCCCAAGTGCGCGTTGAGGGCATCAGGCTTATCGACGCCACCTTGTCAGCGCTATCTGCCCTCCCCACTCCCACCACCCCAATCGTGGTCTCCCCATTTGATCTTGGGTTGCCACCCGAAATCCCAACTGTGTGCGAGGACCCACCCTTCGGCGGGCCAGTGGCCGGCATTGCTGCTGGTGTGGCGCTTGCAGATGCTGATCTGGTCGCCGTTGTAGCAGTTGATGCCCCGCACTCCCCGGAAGCGCTGCCGGCATTGGTCGAGGCGCTCCAGAACGCCCCGGATGCTGCCGCCGCCGTCGCCGTGGACGAAGAAGACTTTATGCAGCCGCTATGCGCGGTGTGGCGCAAGCAAGCGCTACTTGGGGCAATAGAAAAGGTGGGTACGCACGACGTGCCGGCGAAGGCGTTGTACAAGGTGGCGGGAAGCGTCGTCAAGCATGAGACCCAAGGCGCCGAGCGCGACTACGATACGCCAGAGGAGTTGGCCCAGCTAGGCCGGGTTGAGCTCTAGAAAACTCTGCTAGCTTTAGTGCCATGAACCGTGCCCTTGTCTGCATCTCTGTCATTACTGCTGCCGTTGCTCTTGCCGCTTGCTCCTCTGAGAGCGCAGACACCGCCGCAGGCGACAACCCGGACCTGACCGTTCTCGGCGCGGCCTCCACCCGCGTGATCAACGACGATCTGCAGGAGCTTTCCCCAAACACACTGACCTACATCAACGCAGGCTCCTCCGACCTGGTGCAGCAGCTGGTTGAAGGCGCGCCGGGCGACCTGTTGATCACGGCCGACCAGAAAAACATGGACGATGCGGTTGCCGCAGGCGTTGTTGCAGACCCGAAGGTTGTTGCCACCAACTCCATGGTGCTGGTGGTGCCGAAGGACAACCCAGCCAACATCCAGGGCGTAGATGGCTTGGCAAACGCCAAGGTGGTGCTGTGTGATGAGCAGGTGCCGTGCGGTGCTGTCTCCCGCACGCTGATTGCCGCGAACAACCTGGAGTTCACGCCGGTGTCGTTGGAGCACAACGTCACGGACACACTTGGCAAGGTCACCTCCGGTGAGGCTGACGCCGGGTTTGTCTACCGCACGGACGCAGCAGCCGCAGGTGATGCCGTATTGACCTTTGACATCCCGCACGCCGGTGAACACCCCAACTCACTCGTCGCGGCAGTAACCACCAACACCGAAAACCCCGAGGCAGCCGCTGCCCTTCTGGCGCTGCTGCTGAGCTCGAAGGACATGTGGACCAAGCACGGGTTTACGCCTGTGCAGGACTAATCCGTGCGACAGAAACTCTCTCCCGTTGTTGTTGTTTTGGCGTGGCTCACACTTGCGCTGATCCTCGCGCCGGTACTCGCGCTTGGTCTGCGTGTGCCGTGGGGCGATCTTGTCACCATTGCCACCTCTGCCGAAACGAGGCAGCTGCTTGAGGTGACGTTGGCTTCCGCCGTGATAGCCACACTTGTTGCACTAGGCCTTGGGCTTCCGCTCGCGCTGTGGATGCAGCGTTTGCGCCGTGGTGCGTTCCTGGCCCGCGGCCTGGTGCTGTTGCCGCTGGCGTTGCCGCCGGTAGTGGCAGGCCTTGCGCTCTCTGCGTTTATTGGCCGACGCGGGGTGGCCGCCCCACTGCTGGACCTGTTGGATTGGCAGTTCGCGTTCGCGTTTCCGGGTGTGGTGGCCTCGCACGTCTACATTGCGTTGCCGTTTGTGGTGATCACGCTCGATGCCGCGCTTCGCCAGCTTGATCGCAACATCACAGAATCAGCCGCCGCCGTGGGGATTCCGCGCGGCAAAATCCTGTGGCGTATCACCCTGCCAGCCATCGCGCCTGCTCTTGCGACGGCTGCGGGCCTAGCGTTCGCCCGCTCACTGGGCGAGTTCGGCACAACGCTGACCTTCGCCGGCTCCATGCCAGGGGTCACCCGCACCATGCCGCTGGGTATCTACCTGGCGCGTGAGGTGGAGCAGTCCGTGGCCTACGGGCTGGCCGCCATCCTGATCTTCCTGGCGGTTGTGGCGCTGGCGCTATCGGCACTCCCACAGCTGCTGCGCAAGAAACCTGCGGAGCCGAAACTCCGTGCCCAAAGCCCAGTTGATCAGGCGCGCCTGACCACGTTGACCAAGCCAGACCAGCCGAAGGAAGCCTCGCGCTTCCCCACCGGCAAAACCACTGCGCTCATCGGACCTAACGGTGCCGGCAAGACCACGCTGGTGCGCTCACTTGTTGCCCCAGGCGCGGTGCTGCTCACCCAGCACCCGGGACTGCCGCACACTACCACTGCCCTTGGTGCGGTAGCCATGGTCACCGACAAGGCTGCTGAGCTGCTCGACGCAGCTGGCCTTAGTGAGCTTGCGCAGGTCCCTGTCACCGAGCTTTCCACCGGCCAGGCTGCCCAGGTTGCGCTGGTGCGTGCCTTGGCCCCGCGACCGGGCATGTTGCTTTTAGACGAGCCGCTGTCCGCCATCGACGCCCCCACCTCCGCCCAATGGCGCTCCCTTCTGCGTGCCGCGTCCCAGGACCGCACCACGGTGATTATCACGCACGACACGGCAGATATTTTCAATCTGGCCGATACGGTCGCAGTGCTTGAACGCGGTAAGCTACGCGGCCTTTCGTCCGTTGCCCAGGAAGCAGCGCTGCCAACCACCGAGTTTTCCGCACACTTGATGGGCAAGGCACGCCGTGAGGGCACCGCGGTAGGTGCTGCACGCGAAGGCGCGCCCGCTGACATGCGCACCCCCTCCGGCGTAATCCATGGCGTTGCCGCCACTGACCTTGAAGCAGGCAGTGCGGCCATTGCCGTCTACCCGCTTGACTGCCCTGATCAGGTGCGCATCTTCAGCGCATGATCACCAGCTCTAGCCGCCGGCAAACGGCGGCAACACGTCCACGCGGCTCGCTCCTGTGAGGGAGGCATCGGGGGTGGCGCGCTGGCCGTCGATAAGAATGGTGCAGCGATCCAGGATGGGTTGGAGGTCTGGATGGCGCGCTGCGGCGTCGGCAAGCAAGAGCTCCAGTGTCGGCAGTGCCTCGACGTCTTCTTCGGCGAGCCCGGCGGCGGCGCGGGCGGCCGCGAAATAATGGATTCGCATGCCACTACAGTAGCTGGCATGGCTCGAACTCCCGAAGATCATCTCGCTGCCGTGCGCGCGCTTGCGCCGACACTGCCCGCGGAAACCCTGCCGGTAACTGAAGCGGCGGGGCGTTTCCTGGCTCAGGATGTGCTGGCCAAGTGTGATGCGCCGAGTTTTGATAACTCCCAGATGGACGGCTACGCCTTGCCGCAAGCGGGCTCCGGCACGTGGCGGGTTGGCCCAACCGTGCCGGCTGGTGTGGACCCGGATGAGTGTTACCCGCGTGGGCTCGACTGCGCTGCGCCCGTAATGACGGGGACGAAGCTGCCCGCAGGTACCGCGGCGGTCGTGCCGGTTGAGGCATGCACCCCTGGCGAGTTTGTCAACGAAGGCGCCGAAGTCAGCGTGCCGGATTGCCCGCCGGGGCAGTTTGTGCGCCTTGCCGGCTCTGATATCCGCGCAGGTGACCTGCTGGCACCTGCGGGTGCGGTGGTCACCCCGGCGCTCATTGGTGCGCTGATCGGCCAGGGTATCGCCGAAGTGCAGGTGCGCAGGCGTGCACGGATTCTCACCATCACCGGCGGCAAAGAGATCGGTGGCACGGGTACTGCGAGCATTCCGGATTCCAACGGGCCCATGCTCACCGTGCTCGCGCAGCTCCACGGCATTGATGTTGTAGGCACGCTTCGCACCAACGATGACCCAAATGACCTTGAGCGCGCGGTCACCCACGCCGTGGACACCCTGAATCCCGACGCGATTGTCACCTCTGGCGGGATCAGCCACGGCAAGTTTGAGGTCATCCGCCAGGTGTTCACCGACGGCTGGTACGGGCACGTCGCGCAGCAGCCGGGCGGACCGCAGGGCCTGAGCACCTTCGCCGGTGTACCCGTGCTGAGCCTGCCGGGCAACCCGATTTCAACGCTGGTGAGTTTCCGCCTGTACGTCGCCCCCGTGTTTGGGCACGCGCCGGCGCCTGCATGGGTGCCACTCGCGGCCGACACCACGGGCCTGGACAACCGCGAGCAGTTCCTGCGCGGGCGGATGATCGACGGCCAGGCGCACCCCATCGGCGGGCCGGGCTCGCACCTGCTCAGCCAGGCAGCCCAGGCCGACTGCCTGATCCGCATCCCGGTTGCCGCCACGCTTCGCGCAGGCGAGCTGGTTATGGTCTACCCCTTGTAATTTCCCCTTGTAAGGTGGGCTGCACGATGAACACAGCACGAGTTATTGTTGCCTCCACCCGCGCCGCCGCGAGCAGATACGAGGACAAATCGGGCCCGGTTGCGGTGGAGTTTTTGCGCCGCATGGGCTTTGACACCCCGGATGCGCTTGTGGTGCCCGACGCTGAGATCGCCGGCGCTGTGCGCGGCGCGCTTGCCCAGCAGCCTGCGGTGTTGCTCACCTCGGGTGGCACGGGCCTTTCGCTTGACGACGCTACCGTAAGCGCCATCACCCCCCTTTTAGACAAGCAGCTGCCCGGGATTGTCCAGGAGTTTTTCCGCGTGGGCCTGGAAAACACGCCGACGGCGATCCTTTCCGGCGCCGTTGCGGGTCTGGCCGGTTCCACGTTTGTGATGACGCTTCCGGGTTCCCCCGGCGGGGTCAAGGACGGCTGCACGGTGCTTGAGCCGGTGCTGCCGCACATTGTGGAGCTGATCTCCCCCGTTCACTCCGCCCCGAGGGACCCGGATTACGTCTGGGAGCAGACTGGTGTGGTTGTGGGGACGTCGATTAGCGCGGAGCCCTTGGCCGCTATTGATGTGAGCGATGTGACCACTGATGCCATGGGTGCACTGGTGCGTTTTGAGGGCATCGTGCGCAACCACGACCACGGCGAGCGCGTTGCCGCACTGACTTATGAGTCCCATCCCACCGCCGAGGCGGAGCTTGCGCGTGTGGTGGAAGAGGTCGCCGCCAAGCACCCGGTGCGTCTGTACGCCGCACACCGCGTGGGTCCTGTGCCGATTGGTGAGCTGGCGTTTGTGGTGCTTGCCGCCGCCGCACACCGTGGCGATGCGTTTGCCGCCTGCGAAGAGGTCGCCGACCGCGTCAAGGCCGAGGTGCCCATTTGGAAAGAGCAGCTGATGGCGGATGGCACCACGCACTGGGTTGGCATTGATGGATAGGTACGCCCGCCAGGTCTCACTCATCGGCACCGAGGCGCAGGCCCGCATCCGCGGCGCCCGCATCGGCGTGATCGGGGCCGGCGGGCTCGGCTCGCCTGCATTGCTCTACCTTGCCGGGGCCGGTGTTGGGAGCATCCTGATTATCGACGCCGACGTCACCTCCACCACCAACCTCCACCGCCAAATCGTCCACTCTGGCGAAACGGTGGGCGTGCCAAAGGTAGAATCCGCCGCCGCACGCCTGAAAGCGCTCAACCCTGATACCCAGGTAGATGCCGTAAATCATCGCCTGACGTGGTCAAACGACGGTGCAGACGCTGTTGCGCTGCTCGAAGGCTGCGATGTGGTGCTGGACGGCTCCGACAACTTTGCCACCCGCCACGTGGTCTCACACGCGTGCGCGCGCCTTGGTATCCCGCACGTGTGGGGGTCCATCTTGGGCTTTGAGGCGCAGATGAGCGTGTTCTGGGCAGGACGTGGGCCGGTGTATGAGGACCTCTTCCCCGCCCCGCCGCCGCCAGGCTCGGTGCCCTCGTGCGCGCAGGCGGGCGTGCTTGGCCCGTTGGTGGGTGTGGTTGGCTCCGCGATGGCTGCCGAGGCGCTCAAGATTGTCACGCGTCTCGGGGATCCACTGGTTGGTCAGCTTGGGTACTACGACATGTTGGCCGGCACCTGGGAGTACATTGCGCTTGCCCCAGACCCCCAGGTCACCGAGCAGGTGCGCACCGGCACCCCGCCGACCGGGCCCGCTGAGGTGGAATCCATCGCCGAAGGCGCGACGATCATCGACGTCCGCGAGCCCGAAGAATTCACCACCGGCCACCTGCCCGGCGCCATCAACGTGCCACTCGGGCAGATTATGGAAGGCGAAACCCCGGACGAGCTAGAGAACGGTGGCGTAATTGTTTGCGCCAGTGGCGTGCGCTCCTCTGAGGCAGTCGCCATCTTGGAGGCGCGCGGGCTGACCGGGTTGGCCAGCCTCCGCGGCGGGATGGAGCGCTTCTAAAGCAGTTCCGCTACAACTGGGCCCGCAACCTCGAGTTCGAGGACGCGGAGGTTGGCCGCGCGAGCGTCGTCAAGCAGGGCCTGATCAACATCCGTAGTGGTCAACACCATCGCGGTCGGACCCGCGCCGGACAGAAACGCAGCGTAGCCGCGGTTGCGCAGGCGGTTGACCCACTCCGCGGTCACCGGCAGCACATCTGCGCGGTACGGCTGGTGCAGACGATCGCGGGTGCCTTCCCACAAAAGCTCCGGGTTGTGCTGCAGCGCCGCCGTCATCACCGCGGTACGCGACACGTTGAAACGCGCATCGGTGTGCGTGACGTGACTCGGCAGCACCGCACGCACCGCGTTTGTGGAGGCATGGAACTCCGGCACCAGCGCCACCGCCTTAATTGACGGATCCACCGGGATGCCCACCGCACGGTAGCTGGGCTTGGAGCGACCATCCACCGGAATGTCGGTCCAGGACACCACCGCCCCGCCGAGCACAGACGCACCCGCGTTATCCGGGTGGCCCTCAAACTCAGAGGACAGCTGCACCAGCGCGTCATTATCCAACGGCGAGCCAGCCAACGTGTTCGCGGCAACCACACCCGCCACTGCGGCAGCGGCCGAAGAGCCCAAGCCACGCGACTGCGGGATGTTGTTGTGGCAGATCACCTTGAGGCCGGGCGCGTTGGCGTCACAAGCCGCAAGACCCAAACGAATCGCCTTGACCACCAGGTGGGAGCTATCGCGCGGCAGGTCTTCCGCACCCTCGCCGATGATCTCAATCTCCAGGCCCGACGCGGTGACCTCAACCTCAACGGTGTCGTAAATACCCACCGCGATGCCAAGCGTGTCAAAACCGGGGCCCAGGTTTGCCGAAGATCCCGGAACCGTCACACGTGCGCGGGTGCCAATCTGCAGGTCAATAGCCATAACTTTCCAGCCTTTCCCGTTAGTCGTGCAAACGCAGCACGGAGTTCACAGCGCGGACGTCCTCGTGCTTGGCCAGACGGTCCACAATCTCGCGCAGATCCTTCTCGCGTGCCTTGTGCGTGACCACAATCAGGTGAGCCTCATCGCCGGACTCCTCCTGGCGCACGGCGGCAAGCGACACATCCGAATCCGCAAACTGGTGCGCCAGGTCCGCCAACACGCCCACGCGGTCATTGACCGTCATGTTCACGTGGTAGCGAGTCTCCACCTCATCAAAGCCCACCACGTCATAGTTGGCGTACGGGTTTTCTGCTGGGGCGCGGCCGCCGTGGATCTTGTTGCGGGCTGCACCAACCAGATCACCCAGCACAGCGGATGCCGTCGGCGCGCCGCCTGCACCGTTGCCGTAGAACATCAGACGGCCAGCGGCCTCAGCCTCAACGAAGATTGCGTTGTAGCTCTGGTCCACGCTTGCCAGCGGGTGGTCATTCGGCACCAAGGTCGGGTGTACGCGCGCGTTCACAGCGCGGGTGGAGCCGTCCTCATTAAACAGACGCTCACAAATAGCCAGCAGCTTGATCGTCTGGTTGGCCTTCTTCGCCGCCGCGATGTCCTCTGCGGTAATCGAGCTAATAGCCTCGCAGTACACATCATCAAAGGTCACGCGTGTGTGGAAGCCCATGGATGCCAAGATCGCGGCCTTGGACGCAGCGTCGTGACCCTCCACGTCCGCGGTCGGGTCAGCCTCGGCGTAGCCCAAGCGGGTGGCCTCTGCCAGCGCATCCTCGTAGCTTGCGCCAGTGGTTGCCATCGCATCCAGGATGAAGTTGGTCGTGCCGTTGACAATGCCCGCGATGCGCTGCACCTGGTCACCAGCCAGGGAGCGACGCAGCATGCCCACCACCGGGATCGCCGCAGCCACAGCAGCCTCGTAGTACAAGTCCACACCGGCCTCATTCGCCGCATCTGCCAGCTCAGAGCCGTGTGCAGCAACCAGGGCCTTATTCGCCGTCACCACGGACTTACCCGCACGCAGCGCTTTGAGCACCAGCTCACGCGGGTAATCAATGCCGCCGATAACCTCTACAACCACATCGACGTCGTCGCGCTCGACCAGCGAATGCGCGTCGTCCGTAAGCAAAAGCCCCTGGACTTCGGGGGCATCTTTATGCTTTTCGACGTTCGACACCGCCACCCCACGAACCTCAATCGGTCCGCCGATACGCTGCTCCAAATTATTGGAGAATTCTCCGATGAGGCGCAGCACTTCAGTACCAACGGTGCCTTTACCTAAGATGGCCACGCCGACCGGCGCGCCAGCACCCTTGCCAGGGTAGTTACCGTTGCTTTCAGCGGATGTCATTTGGATAGCTCCTTTAAGGCTCGGTTGAGTCGGCAATAACGCCACAGTGTACCGCTTTGTCTAGTAGAGCGCGCATTCAGATTCACTCCGTGATGGTTGAAAGTGGAGCTGAATCGACCATTGCATACATCTTGTACAACTTGTATGATTCGTGGCATGACTTCGACCACGCTTTCAGAGTTTCGCGCGAACCAGAGCCTCTATATTGCTTCCGCACAACGCGAGCCCGTTGAAATCCTTTCACGAGGCGCGATTCGTCGAGCGGTTCTAGTGTCACCTGAGCTGTTCGATCGCGCTATGGAAGCTCTTGAGGACAAAATGGACCTAGCTGAAGCCAGGTCAGTCGACTTGGATGACTTGGTTAGTCACGAGGATCTGATGGAGGAATTGGGATTCAATTCCAATGCCTAGGCAATATCGGATTCTTTACGCACGGTCAGCAGCAAAAGCAATTAAAAAGCTAGACCGCACCACGGCGAAGCGAATCACCGAAGCAATCAGCAATCTGGCCGAAGACCCTCGCCCAGCCGGATCAATCAAACTGGCCGGCGGTGACGGGGAGCGGCGCATTCGCATTGGAGACTACCGCGTCATCTACAAGGTGGAAGATGACCAGCTCATTGTCATTGTTTTAAAAGCTGGTCATCGTCGCAGCATCTACCAATAAGATGGCCGAGCCTCTAGCCGCGCTAGTACTCGCGGGCGAGCAAGTCCTCCACCGTTTCGCGGCGCAGCATTGGCGTGACCTTGCCATCGTGAACTGAAACGACTGCCGGGCGGCCAAAGGCGTTGTAGTTCGACGCCATGGAATAGCAGTACGCGCCAGTTGCGGCGAGCGCGATGAGATCGCCTCGGGCAATATCGTCGGGCCAGTTGGCGTCATTGATCAAAATGTCACCGGACTCGCAGTGGCTGCCCACCAAACGTGTGGCGGTTGGGGTGCCGGTGGCGAGGCGGTTGACCAGGCGTGCGTCGTAAAGCGAGGCGTACAGTGCCGGGCGAATGTTGTCACTCATGCCACCGTCGACGGAAATGTAGCGACGCGTTGAGGTGTAACTCGTACTCACGTCCTTGACCACGCCGGCGGAGTACACCGTGACTGTGGAGGGGCCCGCGATGGCACGCCCCGGCTCTACCACCACCGTCGGCGGGACAATGCCTAAATCTTCCGCCACGTTGTCTACCTCGCGCAGCAGGTCACGAGCCACAGCAGCAACATCTAGCGGAGCCTCATCGGCCGTGTAAGCGATGCCGTAGCCGCCACCCAGATCCAGGTAGCTCAATGCCATATTGCGCTCGCGGAAAATCTGGGCGTAGAGCCCAAGCACGCGCTGCGCGGCGAGCTTGAAGCCTTCAGCGTCAAACACCTGCGAGCCGACGTGTGCGTGCAGGCCGGTCAGGTCAAGGTGCGGGGAATCAATAGCGTCACAGGCTGCTTTGTACGCAGAGCCCGACGCCAACGACAGGCCGAACTTCTGGTCCTCATGGCTGGTGGCGATGAACTCGTGCGTGTGCGCATCCACGCCCGGCTTCACACGCACGAACACGTCTTGGCGCACCCCTGCTGCGGCAGCAACGTTTTCAAGCAGCGCAAGCTCCTCGTGGGAGTCAATCACCACATGGCCCACGCCGGAATCCACACACAGCTGCAAAAACGCAACGGACTTGTTGTTGCCGTGCACCGTGATGCGCTCCGGCGGAAAGCTGGCCGCAAGCGCAATGCGTAGCTCGTTTTCGCTGGCCACATCCAAAGAGAGGCCTTCCTCATCCACCCAACGCGCAATTGTGCGGGTGAGAAACGCCTTGGACGCGTAGTGCACATTTTCGGCTGCCTTAAATGCCGTGGCCATATCGCGGCAGCGGGAACGGAAATCATCCTCGTCCACCACCATCACAGGCGTGCCGTACTCTTCTGCAATCTGCGTCAGCGGCACACCGGCAATGGACACCACGCCGTTTCCATCGCGGCGGGCGTTACGCGGCCACACGTGTTCGGGCAGCCTATTGAAGGCCTCTACGTCCTGCAGTGGGGTGCGCCTGCGCTCGGCTGCGCGCTGTGCGGCGGGGACATCTTCTCTTGGGTGAGTCATTTACATCCGCTCCGGTGCGCTCACGCCCAGCATGGCAAGTGCGTTGGACAGAACCTGGCGGGTGGCCTGGGCCAGTGCAAGGCGTGCAGTGTGGATCGGCGCTGGCTCCTCATCCGCCTTGGGCAGAATGTGGCAGGAGTCGTAGAACTTGTGGAAGGCGCTTGCCAGCTCCTCGGCGTAGCGGGCCACACGGTGCGGCTCACGAAGCTCAGCGGCCGCCTTAACCACAGCCGGGAACTCACCAAGCGTACGGATCAGGTCGCCCTCCTTCTCGTGCTCAAGCAGGCCCAAGTCCAGCTCCCCATCGGTGCTTACGCCAGCTTCGGCAGCGCGACGGTCAATGGAGCACAGACGTGCGTGGCCGTACTGGACGTAATAAACCGGGTTATCAGAAGACGCCTTGGTCCACAGGTCCAGATCAATATCCAGAGTGGAGTCCACAGAGGAGCGAACCAGCGAGTAGCGCGCCCCGTCTACCCCAATTGCGTCAACCAGGTCATCCAGCGTGATCACGGTGCCCGCACGCTTGGACATCTTGACCGCCTCACCGTCGCGCACCAGGTTCACCAGCTGGCCAATCAGGACCTCCACCGCCTCAGGGTCGTAGCCCAGTGCCTGGGCTGCAGCACGTAGACGCGCGATGTATCCGTGGTGGTCCGCACCCAGCATGTAGATGGCCAGGTTGTGGCCGCGGTCAAACTTGTCTGCCACGTACGCAATGTCGCCGGCGATGTAGGCGGCGTTGCCGTCGGACTTAATCACCACACGGTCCTTGTCATCCCCAAAGTCCGTGGAACGCAGCCACCACGCACCTTCAGACTCGTACAGGTTGCCGTTGTCCTTCAGCTTTTGGATAGCGCGATCCACCGCACCGGATTCAAACAGGGAGTTCTCGTGGAAGTACACATCAAAGTCCACGCCAAACTCGTGCAAGGACTCCTTGATCTGCGCGAACATCATCTCTACGCCCTCGGCGCGAAAGAGCTCCTGCACCTCTGCGTCAGTGCCGTTCAGTGCATCCGGCTGCTTTGCCACAATCGCAGCTGCGATCTCCTGAATGTAGGCACCGCCGTAGCCGTCCTCCGGCGTCGGCTCATGCTTCGCGGCAGCAACCAAGGAACGGGCAAAGCGGTCAATCTGCCCACCGTGGTCGTTGAAGTAATACTCACGCGTTACCTCTGCGCCAGCTGCCTCTAAAACACGGCCAAGCGAATCACCCACGGCAGCCCAGCGGGTGCCGCCAAGGTGGATCGGACCCGTCGGGTTCGCAGACACAAACTCCAAGTTGATCTTCTTACCCGCGTACAGATCCGAATTACCAAAGGCCTTACCCGCCTCAAGGATCTGCGCTACCAGCTGGCCCTGCGCGTCAGACGCCAGGCGCAAGTTGATAAAGCCCGGGCCAGCGATCTCCGCGGAGGCGATTGCGGGGTGGTTCCCCAAAGCGTCCACAAGCAACTGGCCCAACTCACGCGGATTCAGGCCCACCTTCTTAGCCACCTGCAACGCCACATTGGTGGCGTAATCACCATGTTCGGGGTTTCGGGGACGCTCAACCGTCACCGCCTCAGGCACGGCGGAGGTGTCCAAACCGCGCTGCTCAAGCACGTCGATAGTGAACTGGCGAATGGTAGCTGCAAGATCTGCTGGAGTCATGGAAAAGCAGTCTACGGTACGCGGGCACAAGGTCCACCTACTGGGGAATTCAGTCAAATTATACGAGAGGTGACATAATTCTCTTTGTCTTTGTTTATCACCCCATATCACCCACCGAGGAGCGCGTACATGGACCAATTTCAGGTTGTCACTGACGCTGTCGGCGGCAGTGTCGGATTGTCGGCGCTGGTGTCTACCCTGCCACTACTGACCTTTTTCATCATGCTGCTGGGCGTCAAGGCCCGTGCACACACTTCTGGTGCTGTAGCCCTGCTGGTTGCAGGCTTGGTTGCCATCTTTGGCTTCAACATGCCCACCGCCTTGGCCATCTCTTCGGCCTTCCGCGGCGGCCTGTTTGGCCTCTTCCCCATCGTCTTTGTGATTCTGACGGCGATCTGGTTCTACCAAATCACCGTCGCCTCCGGGCGTTTTGAGGACCTGCGCATGGTCTTTGACAAGATGGGCAACGGTGACGTGCGCATCCAGGCCATGCTCATCGCATTCTGCTTCGGTGGCCTGCTTGAAGCCCTCGCCGGTTTCGGCGCACCGGTGGCAATTACCGCAACGATGATCCTTGCGCTTGGCATCGCGCCGCTGAAGGCCGCAACGATCGTGCTGATTGCTAACACGGCTCCGGTGGCGTTCGGCGCCGTGGCTATCCCGATCACCACCGCTGGTGACGTCGGTGGCCGTACCCTTGAGCAGACCGAAAACATCGCCGCAATTGTGGGCCACCAGACCCCCTTCCTGGCGTTTTTCGTACCGTTCATCATCGCCCTGCTTATCGACGGCTGGCGTGGCGTCCGCGAAACCGCCCCCGCCGCGTTTGTCATCGGCCTTTCCTTTGGTATCGCCCAATGGTGGACCTCCAATCACTTCGCGTACCAGCTCACGGACGTGATTGCGTGCATCGTGGCACTTGGCGCCGCCTTTATCCTCCTGCGCTTCTGGCAGCCGAAGGGTGTGGACGCTCTGCGTGAGCGCCTGGGTCTTCCGGAGCTCAGCGCTGAGGACGAGAAGGAACTGACCTCCAACCGCGTGTTCATGGCGCTTCTGCCGTACGCCATTGTTGTGGTCGTCTTCGGCCTGGCCAACCTGGGTGAGACCATTCCGAACTGGCTGAAGCAGTTCAAGATTTCCTTCCCGTGGCCGGGTCTGGATGGCAGGCTGCTCGACGCGGCCGGCGACCCGGTCAACAGCGACTACTCGTTTGCCTACATCAACAACCCGGGCAGCCTGATGGTGATCTCCGCGATCATCATGGCCATCGTTTACATGGTGTTTAACGACAATGGCCGCTACTCGCTGACCTGGGGCCAGGTGGGCAAGGAATTTGTAGACACCGCGTGGAAGATGCGCTGGTCTGCGGCGACCATCATGCTGGTGCTGGCGCTGGCGTACGTGATGAACTACTCCGGCCAGACCGTGACCATTGGTGAGTTCTTTGCCAACCTCGGCCCGGCCTTCGCGTTCTTCGCACCGATCCTCGGCTGGGTTGGCGTGGCCGTGACCGGCTCCGACACTTCCGCAAACGCCCTGTTTGCCAACCTGCAGGTCACCGCCGCAAACCACCTCAACTTGAACCCGGACCTGATGCTGGCCGCAAACACCACCGGTGGTGTTGTGGGCAAGATGATCTCCCCGCAGTCCCTGGCTATTGCCGCAACCGCGGTGAGCATGGAGGGCAAGGAGTCCGAGATCTTCAAGAAGGTTGTGGGCTGGTCCTTCCTGTTCCTGCTCGCGATCTGTGTGATCGTCTTCCTGCAGACGAACGTGCTTTCCTTCCTGGCGCCCGTGGTGAACTAACGGTTATGAACTAACGGTTGCCCCCAGATGTGTAGCCTCATTCACTTTCGGTGAATGGGGCTTTCGCATATCTGCCGCATCTCTGCCGCGTATCTACTGCGCATCTCTCGCTGCGGGTGTGGAAGTAGGCCCAGAAGGGGTAAAATAGTACCTGTGCGTCTGCGCCTGCCTTCTGGCTCTGCGCGTTGAACACCTCAATAACCGCAAAATCCAACCCAAGGAGCTCACATGCGAGTAGCGCTGTTTTCTACTTGTATCGGTGATGCCCTCTTCCCCGACGCGCATAAGGCCTCCGCGCTTGTGCTTTCGCGCCTGGGTTATGAAGTGGTCTTCCCCGAAACTCAGACCTGCTGCGGTCAAATGCACGTCAACACCGGCTACCAGGAACAGGCAATGCCGATTGTGGAGACGTACGTTGACACTTTCTCCGACCCGTCCATTGATTACGTGGTTGTCCCCTCCGGTTCCTGCACCGGCGCTGTGCGTGAACAGCACGTGCACTTGGCTGAGAGGTTCGGGAGCAAGGCGCTTGTAGACGGCGCGAAGCAAACCGCCAAGAAGACCCTGGATCTGTCCGAGTTCATTGTGGACGTGGCTGGTACCTACGACGTGGGTGCATTTTTCCCGCACCGCGTGACCTACCACTCCTCCTGTCACTCCCTTCGTTTCCTGAAGGTGGGCGAGCGTCCACTAGAGCTGCTGCGCAACGTCGAGGGCCTGGAGCTTGTAGACCTGCCGAACTCGGAGGAATGCTGTGGCTTCGGCGGCACCTTCTCGGTGAAGATGTCTGAAGTTTCTTCCGCGATGGTCAGCGACAAGGTTCGCCACATCAAGGAAACCAACGCCGAGTACGTCACCGCAGGTGACTCTTCCTGCTTGATGAACATTGCTGGTGCGATGAGCCGTCAGCACTCCGGTGTGCGTGCGTTGCACATGGCTGAGATCCTGGCGTCTACCAAGGAGCACCCGTGGACGCCAACGTCCGCTGCTTACTCGAGGGAGAAAATGCTGTGAAAGTTGCACTTGGTAAACCCCAGATGCCGCCGCATGCAGTTGGCCCGAACCACCTGCGCGGCTCCGAGAAGTTCCAGAAGGCTGCGCACCATGAGCTGGACAATGTAACTAAGCGTCGCAACCTGAACTACGCCACCACCACCATTCGCGTGAAGCGTCAGAACGCCGTGGATGAGTTGGATGACTGGCAGGATCTGCGCGATACCGGCTCCGCCGTGAAGAAGGACGTCATGTCGCGTCTTCCGGAGTTGCTGGAAGAGTTTGAGCGCAACGTCACCGCCCGCGGTGGTCACGTGCACTGGGCACGTGACTCCAAGGAGGCCAATGAGATCATTGCTCGCCTGATTGAAGAAACCGGCGAGAAGAACGTGGTCAAGATCAAGTCCATGGCCACCCAGGAAATCGCGCTGAACGAAGAGCTGGAAAAGCGCGGCATCTTCGCCCAGGAGACTGACCTGGCTGAGCTGATTGTGCAGCTGGGTGAGGATTTCCCGTCGCACATTCTGGTGCCGGCTATCCACCGCAACCGTGCAGAGATCCGCGACATCTTTGTCAACAAGATGCCGAACACGGATGACACGCTGACCAGTGATCCGTCCGAGCTTGCAGATGCCGCTCGTTCCTACCTGCGTGAGCAGTTCATGAAGGCCAAGGTGGCCATCTCTGGCGTGAACTTCGGCATTGCTGAGACCGGCACCGTTTCCATCGTTGAGTCTGAGGGCAACGGCCGTATGTGCCTGACCCTGCCGGAGACGCTGATCTCCGTGATGGGTATTGAGAAGCTGCTGCCGTCCTTTGATGATCTGGGCGTGTTCCTGCAGCTTCTGCCGCGCTCCTCTACCGCGGAGCGCATGAACCCGTACACCTCCCTGTGGACGGGCGTGACTGAGGGCGACGGCCCGAAGAATTTCCACATCGTTTTGCTGGACAACGGTCGTACCGCCGCAATGTCCAACGAGATCGGCCGCGAGGCACTCAAGTGCATCCGCTGCTCTGCCTGCCTGAATGTCTGCCCGGTCTACGAGCGTGCTGGTGGCCACTCCTACGGTTCCACCTACCCAGGCCCGATCGGCGCAATTCTGACCCCGCAGCTGACCGGTATCGATTCTGCTTCGGACCCGAACAGCTCCCTTCCGTTTGCGTCTTCCCTGTGCGGCCGCTGCAACGAGGTCTGCCCGGTGAAGATCCCGATCACGGACATTTTGCTGGAGCTGCGCTACCAGAAGGCCAAGAACGAGCCGACGCGTTGGGAGCAGACCGCGTTTAGCGCGATCAGCTTGCTGTGGGGCAAGCCAGCGCTGTGGAACCGTGCCGTGCGCATGGTTGCACTCGGCCGCGTCCTCGGTGGCTTCAACGGCACGATTGACACGATGCCGCCGCCGATCTCTGGCTGGACGCAGTACCGCGACGTGGCAGTGCCGCCGAAGAAGTCCTTCCGCCAGTGGTGGGACACGGACGAGGCACAGGAGCTGCTGGCCAACGCCCGTAAGGAAGGCATTCCTTCCAAGATCGGCGACCCGGAGCATGACGAGCACCTGGATACCCCGGAGGGTGAGAAGTAAATGACTACAAAAGCTACGTCCAACGCTGCTACGGGCGGTTCGTTTGGTGACGATGAGCGCCGTAACGCAGATGCCAAGCAGGAGATGCTGAGCCGCATCCGCAATGCACAGCAGCTTGCGAACACCCCGAAGCACGTGGACATCCCGCGCAACTACCACACCACCTGGGACAAGAGCACCGAGGAACTGCGCGAGATCCTGGTAGACCGCCTGCTGGACTACAAGGCCACCGTTGTGGAAACCACCGAGGCTGACCTGGGCAAGGACATTGCCAAGGCGCTGGCTGACCGTGGTTGGGACAAGGTTGTCTACGCCCCGGGGCTGGACCCGAAGCTATTCGATGAGGTTAAGGGCTCCGTGCGTGCCGACGATCCGTCGTCCGACCCCCGCGACCTCGGCGACGTTGTTGCCGTGACCGACTCCCACGTCTCCGCAGCAATCAGCGGCACGATCGTGCTTGAGGCCAACGAGGTCTGCGGCCGCCGTTCCCTCTCGCTGGTGCCGGACCACCACGTGTGCATCGTTCGCCCGGAAACCGTTGTTTACGGCGTGCCGGAGATGATCGAGCGTCTGGATCCGCTCAAGCCGAACACGATGCTCTCGGGTGGCTCTGCCACCTCGGATATTGAGCTTGTGCGTGTTGAGGGTGTGCACGGCCCGCGCGACCTGGTTGTGATGATTGTGAAGTAAGGGTTTTTACGGCCTTTACCCACCCACACGAAACGGCCAGTCACTTCCCTTTTGCGGTAGTGACTGGCCGTTTCGCTGTCATTGTTTCCCGTGCCACGCTTGTCATCGCGCGCAACAATGATTATGCGCGACCAAGCATGTAAGACCGTGAAGTTGCCCTGTGCAGTCTTGACCGATTTCCTCACAAAACCCTGAATCCGGCGCAGACTTGCCCGGCTGCGCCCCAACGCGGCCCAACGCGGCCCAATTTCCAGGCCCGCACTACTGAGTGCTAGGCTTTCGGGACGAAGTCTCCGTAGCTCAGTGGATTAGAGCATCGGTTTCCGGTACCGAAGGTCGCAGGTTCGAATCCTGTCGGGGACGCAATTGTCGGGGCCGCAATTTTTTCATCGCTCCGTTGGAGTTTGCAGCTACCTACACCCGGCTACCATTCATTATTTCTGCAGGTAGCCGGGTGTAGGTAGCTGCATTTGTCGTTACGTTTCGAGGGTTTCGAGCCTCTTGCACGTGGGGCACTCTTGCCTCAAGAAGGTTTCGGGGGAAACAACACGCTTGTGCCCTTCGGGGCACAAGAACTGGAATCGCTCGTACACGCCAACAATCGGAACGAAATCGGGGGCGATGTACGGCTCATCCCATGCTTCGAGAAGCTCCATCACATCGAAAACGGTGGCTGAACCGTACTTTTCTTCAAACTCGGCATCCTCGATGGCGCGTTGCTCCTCTTCACGCTCACGGCATATTGGGCACCGTGCCCAGCCTTTAACCACCTGATCAATCTGCCCTTGAAACGAATGCCCCTCTGGACAGGTCCACCAAGCTTTCTTCCGGGAGCCCTTCTCGGCGGTATGCCAAAGCTCCTCGGGATTTTTCTCGTGGTCCCACCAGCTGACAGCCTCCACATCGAGGTCCTTCAGAAGGCTCGCCACCGGTGCGCTCGATGTTGCGGCAGCAGCGGTCTTGTTCGATCTTTGGCACCGGCACCCAAATTTGATGTCACCGATCCGCTGGGCGGAAATGAGATCACAATGAGGACACTTCACCCCATGCGGATCATCAAGAAGAGACGGGTTAGTCAGCGGGCCAAGGTACTGGTAGCCGCATGCTTCGGCTATTTTCTTGGCCTCGTGCGCCGGAATCGACGCGAACTCCCTGACCAGCTGCTTGCGCGACTGAGCGGCCCATTGCCGCCAGCAACACGCGCGGCATGTTTTCTCGTCGCGGTTCACGGTGATCTGCACGTACTCAAACCTGTAGTGCGCCTCGAAGCCACACTCCACACAACGGGTGAGCAGAGGGTCCTTCGGCCTTGTGAACGGATCCAGAAGCACAAGCCCACCGCGTTTGTAGATCTCGGCCAAGTGGACATCACAATATGACGGCTTCGTCCGTGTACGGAACAGCGCCGGCTTTTCGCAGCCTGAAACGCTGCACGTTTGAGTTGTAATTGCGCCCACTGTGTTGCCTTTTCGGAATTGACGGACATGTTGATGTCTCGGCTTACTAACACGCTAACAACCAGAGGCACGTTCTACCCGTCTTTTAGGAAGCCTTTTCTACAGGTGGCCGGGTATAAATGGCAGTATTTCGTGTTGCTGCAGCCCCTTGGGCCGCTGCAGCGCCGCAGATCACTCGTTACACTTCAGTGTTATGCGGATCACAAAACTTTCTCTTGTAACTGTCCTTACTGCAGCGCTTGCCGTGGGCTGTTCAAGCTCTGGGGATGACACCCCGCCCACCACCGAGCAAGCGCTGCCCGAAACCACAGCCTCTGCTGAGACATCAAGCAGCAGCGCAACCACGTCCGCCACGGCCACAAGCAGCACGGGCTCGGCGGACAACGACCAGAAGGACTACAAAGACCTTGCCGACGGGATGGTCGACCCGAACGATCCGACCTCGGTGTACGACGGCGTCACCATCAGCGATTTTTTCAGTGCGTTGAATTTCATCGACGGCTACCAGTCGGAAGAGATCGAAATTGACAGTGAGACCAACATAGTTACAGGTAAGTACAACCACCTTGAACTGCCAACGGTCGCGCAAGTCAAGGCGTACGTACCACGCGATAGTGGCGAGCCGCACCCGCTGGAAAACGTGAACGACCCGCACATGCAGTTCTTCCTCGGACAAGTTCACAGCATGATCACGGAAAGCGGATTCAGCCCAGTGGAAGAAGTGGTAAATACGCCGAACTTCGAGTGGAAGTGCGTCACCCCCGAAGACGTACCAATGAACGAAACGAACAACACCGCGTGCTTCACGGTCCTCGCGGGCCGAGTTATTGAAGTCCAGCACAAGGCTGTTCAGGAAGATGTTGAGATGGTTGGCCCCGCAGATAATCTGCTCGACCTGCTCGACAACAACCTCGCTCCGCTGAAGGAGCTTCAATCGGGCAACGCTTAGTTCAGGAATGCTTAATACAGGAAGGCTTCGACCACATGAAGACCACCAAACTCTCCGTTGCGGCCGTCCTTAGCGCAGCGCTTCTCGTGGGCTGTTCAAGCACCGGGGACGACGCCCCCGCGCCGACTACCACTACTGCTGAGCAGGCGGCACCTGAAACCACGGCCACAGCTGCTGCGGACACCAGCACAAGCAGCGAAAGCACAGAAGGCACCAACGCAAAAGACTTGGCTGAAGCCTTGATCAACCCCGACGATCCGTCCACGGTCTACGACGGTGTGACAATCAGTGACCTGTTCAGCGCACTAGAGACTCTTAACGGCTACGAGACGCAAGAGCTCATCGTAGATTCCGATATCAACTCGGTTGAGGGCCAATACCTGCGCCGAGAAGACCCGACGATGGCCTCAGTTCAGGCATACATGGCGCTGAACAATGATGAGCCATACCCCTTAGCAAACGTCAACGACTCGGAAATGGAGTTCTTCTTCGACAAAGCTCGCGGCTTCACCGAGTCGCAGAATCACATGCCAGTTGAAAAGACGGTAAATACGCCGAACTTTGAGTGGAAGTGCTTCACACCTGAAGGCGTTCAGCCCGATGATGTGCACCACTCCATCTGCTTCACCACGCTCGCAGGGCGCGTCATCGAAGTACACCACCTACTCAAGGAGAAGAGGGCGGACGTGATTGGCCCCGTCGATAATCTGCTCGAACTCGTCGATGGGAACCTCGCTGCACTGAAGTAGTAGCGCGCCGGTATCGTAGGCACAATGACGTTTGGTCTTGTCGTTGTGCAGTTTGCCGTCGTAGTTGTGGGAGTCCTCCTCGCCTGGTTTGTGGGGAGGTGGAAGTTGGGGTTTACGTGGGCGTCGTTAGGCTGGGGCGCTCTTGCATTCCCCCTCTCCCAGGCGGCCAGGATGGCCCTGGTGGTGCCGCTGCAACTGGTGTTTAGCCGGGTGATGGACCCGGCCACCGCAGCAACGGCAACCGCTATTTTGATGGTGGCTACCTCCGGCCTGTTTGAGGAAACTACACGCTGGATCGTGCTGCGCTACTGGGCGAAAAACACCCGGTCTTGGCACGATGGTGTGGGCTTTGGCTTGGGCCACGGCGGTATCGAGGCGCTGCTGCTTTTCGCCTCTGCCCTGGCAACCAACATCATGTTGCTCACCAACGGTGAAATGCTGCGCATGCAGGTTGCTCAGACTGGCGACGCCACCGCCATCGACGCCTTCGACCAACAAATGGATGCCCTGCAGAACATGGGTCTCGGCCTGCTCGCCGCGGGATGGTACGAACGCGTGCTGGCGATTACTGCGCATGTGGTGTTCACACTCATTGTGCTGCGCGCGGTGCGTGAGCGCCGCTGGCAGCTGTGGCTTCTGGCCGTGACGGCGCACATTGTGTTTAATGCCGTTACTGTCATCAGCGCACCCTACGGCCTAGGTGTTATGTACGCCCTGCTCACCGCGTTTACTGCCGTGGGCTTGTGGGCAGTTATTGCAGGTCCGCTAAAGAAGGAGGCCCTTGCGTGAGTGCGCCCACACAGACACTTATCCGGCGAACCGCCGGCTGGCCCGCAGTCCTCCTGACTGGCGTAGCAACATTCGCCGCAGGCTTAGTCGCCTTTGCCAACACCGGCAGGTGGGGCGTGGCCATTGCAGCGCTCTACGTTGCATGGACGGTGTGGATCTTGCGGCAGAAAATAGTGCTCAAGCTTGATACCGATGCGTTGACGGTACGCTTACACAACCGGTCAAGGCGAATCCCCTACGCCGACATTGTGGAGGTAACACCCGCACCGCGCGTGCCGCTGACCATGTTCATGGGAGTGGCACTACTTGCCGGGCAGCCATGGCGGGTTGATGACGCTGACGCGTTCACCCTCGGCGGGCCCGTTATCCGCATTCACACGCGCACCTCGGATGATTGCGTGGTGGCGGTCAGTGATGTGGATCAGGCCATACGCCTGATCCAGGCCAGAACCTAGAATTCAGCCGGAATAACTACCCAGCCAATCAGGTACGCCAACAGGCCCGGCAGCACGCCTGCCAGGGCGAGCACGACAAACACGATGCGCACCAAGGTCGGATCAACGTTGAAGTAGTTGGCAATACCGCCGCAGACGCCGGCGAGCATCTTGTCCGTCATGGAACGGGTCAGGCGGCGCTGCGGCTGGTTGTTGGAAAACTGCGGGTATGGAGACGACATTGCGTATTCCTTTCGGTTGCTTGGGGTAGTTCCCACTTCCCCATTAAAGGCGCGTTTGCCCGCCAGGACAACGGTTAGCTGTTGCTATTAGAGGTCTCTGGCAGCGGAAGGTCCACCAAGGCCTGCAGAAACTTCTCCACAGCCTCGCGGTCAACTTCCCTAGTTGGGTCAAACACAGCCTGGCGAACATAGTTCACGTGGCCTGGCACTGCCGCTTCCAGACGCTCCACGCCCTCATCGGTCAAGGACACAAGCACGCCTCGGGCATCCCCTGGGCTGCGCTTCTTTTCCACCAAGCCCCGCTTGGCCATGCGGGTTACCTGGTGAGAGGTGCGCGAGCGGTCCCACCCCAAGTTTTCACAAAGTTGGCGGAGGCGAAGCTGCATTTCTGACGCCTCAGACAGGGCGACGAGCACGGAATACTCGGGGGCAGACAAACCGGACTTTGCCTGCAACGTCTCATCCATGCCACGCGCAATCTTGTTGGACGCAGTGAGCATGAGACGCCAAAGGCGTTGCTCGTCTTCGTTCAACCATCGAGTTTCTGCAGGCATATCGGAAAGCTTACTTTATATATGTAGGCAATTAGGAATTTGCTGGGAAAGTGGGTGCTGTGTCACATATTAATTGGTGACGCGTCACCAAACGTGTACGGCGGGGCCAGTCAGAGCAAAAATAACGAAAGGAAACACACAATGACTGCATTGACTGGAACCTGGAATCTTGACACCACCCACTCCACCATCGGCTTCGTGGTACGCCACGCGATGGTGTCCAAGGTGCGTGGCACGTTTAATGATTTCAACTCCACCATCACCGTTGCGGAGAACATCGCAGACTCCAAGGCAACGGCCACCATCCAGGCTGCTTCTGCGGATACCCGCAACGCTGACCGCGATGCGCACCTGCGCACCGAGGACTTCTTTAACACCGACGCATACCCGGAGATCACCTTCACCTCCACCGAGGTCAACGTAGACGCTTCCGGCAACGGCACCCTGACCGGTGACCTGACCATTAAGGACACCACCAAGCCGGTTACCCTCAACGTTGAAACCTTCGGCGTGGAAGAAGCACCGACGGGCGAGACCCGCTGGGGCTTTGAGGCAAACACCACGATTGACCGCACCGAGTTCGGCATCGACTTCAACGCGCCGATGAACTCCGGCGGCGTGCTCCTGTCCAAGGAGATCAAGGTGGAGATCGAAGGCTCCGCAGTCAAGGCTGACTAAGTCTTCTTACCCCTGCTGGGTCTTTATTTCGTCCATGGCGTATCTGCGTACCGCACCAACCCTGTCAAAGCGTTGCGGGAAGCAGGTCAACACAAACACTTGAGCCTTCTGCCCCACTTGGTCAAACAGCAGGTTCATACGGGTAAGGCGTTCGGGGTCGGTGGCGCCTAAAGCGTCGTCCACAATCACCGGCACCGGCGCAGTATCGCCAGTTGCCGTGACCAGGTCCGCGATAGCAAAACGGGTCAGCAGCGCCAACTGTTCCTTCGTACCGCCAGAGAGTTCACTGAGCGCCACGGTGGTGCCGTCCACGGTGCGGTCCACAATGTCTAGTGCGTCGCCAAAGTTGAAGTCCACGCTCGGTCCGAACAGCACGCGGGCGTGACTGCGTAGTGCCTCATTAAACGGTGCGGTGTAGCGAGCACGAGCAGTATCGCGGTGCGCAACCATCGTGTTGCGCAGCAGGCGGGCCGCCTCCGCACGTCGGGTTGTTCGCGCGAGTTCCGATGTCGCTGCCTCGAGTTTCGCCTCAGCCAGGTCCGCACGCTGGGCGGTACCGGCGGCAAGTTCAATGTAGCTGTGCAGCTCCGCAATACGCTTATCCGCCGACTGCATACGTTCCTGCAGGCTAGTAGCACGGTTTTTCGCACCTGCAAGCAGCAGCGTGGCCGTGTCCGGGTCAGCGTCTGCAAGCTGAGCAGCTAAGGACTCGTGCGTGGCGTTTGCCTCCACAACCGCTGCGCGTGCAGTCTCCAGCGCGACCGTGAGCGAGTCTTGGGTAGTAGCAGTTTCTGCAGCATCCAGGTTCGCTTGAGCATCTGCACACTCAGACTGCTTCGCCTCCCACCTGGTGCTTAGCACCGTCAACGCCTCCGCCGCCTTACGGTCCGCAAATGGCTTCGCGGCGGCTTCTGCGGTTTCCGCGTCCTGCTCCGCCTTGGCAAGCTCCGCATCTGCCGCATCCACAGCCTCTTGCGCCTGTGCCTCGCTGAAATCTGCCGGTGTATCCAGCTCCTGCTCCAGCTCTTCCACCGTCGCCTCAAGTGCCGTCTGGGCTGAGCGCAACGCAGCAATGTCGCTGCCTGCCAGCACATCATCAAGACGTTGCTTGGCCCCAGCCAACGCTGACGCATGGGAGGCATGCGCATCGCGAGCATCGCGCGCCTCCTTCAGTGTTTCGCAGCCGACAGCCTCCAAAAGCTCGTCGAGCTCACGTTTCGCCTCATCTGCTGCTTCGCGCGGGTCGCGCTGCCCCTGTGCGGCGCGGTAGACCACGGTGACGTCCCCAAACTGCAGCTCTGTGCCGTCGAACACGCCGACAGAGGTCGTGCCGTCAACGGCCAACTCCTCGCCGTCTACAACCACCGTGGCACCAGTTGCGGTGATGTCCAACTTCGCAGCGGAGGCCTCAAGGAGGCGCTGCTGCACTGCAACTTCGGCCTCTGCCTCTTCGATGGCGCGGATATCCGCATCCGTCACAGTCCGGCGAGGCGACGCCTCCAAAAGCTCGGTGTAAGTCTTCTCCGCCTCGGCAATACGCAGCAAACGCTCGTTACCAGCCGCAAGCTCTGTACGGGCACGCACCAGGTCACGCACTCGCGCCGCGCGCTTCGTTGCCACACGCGCATCTCTCACCCGTTTCTTCGCCACCTCCCGCTGCGCCACCAGCTCTTCCAAACGCGCACCTTCGGTCTCTGCCGCCTCACGAGCCGGCTCAAGCTGCGCCGCTAAACTTTCAGCCTCTGTGCGCAGCGCAGTCACGCGCTCCTGCAGTGCCTCGCGTTGCTGCACGTCGCCTTCCGCACGAGTCAGCGTGACCGTTGCCTGCCGCAGCGTCTCTGCTGCCGCTTCAACCCGCTCCCCCAGCTCACGCGCCTGCCTTGCTTCTGCTTCGCGCGTTTCAACCTCTTCCTCGGCCGCGGGCAGCTCAGCCTTTGCCTGCGCAATCTCCTCTTGCTTGCGCGCAACCTCTTCCACATACCGGGACAGTTGCGCTTCCTGGTCGCGCAAGCGCGTGTGCTCCTCCGCTGCCTCATCAGCCGCAGTCTTTTTCGCGGTAAACGCAGCCTTCGGTTTACCTCGTGCATCCCAGTAGCGTGCGTACTCCTCCTCCACCGCGGCCATCAGCGCGGTGTCTTCAACGCCAGCGGCCTGAGTACCGGACTCCTCTTCCAACGCCGCGGTAATGGAGGCGATCCCTGCCGCCTGCAGGCCTGGGTCCAGTTCCCCCTGGCGCAGAAACAGCGTCTCGGCCAGCTCGCGGTCCAAGTGCTGGTCAAGCAAGTGTTCAAGCTGATCGTCTGCCTCACGGCCCGAAAAGTTCTTGTGCGCCGGTACTGTGATGCGCAGCTCAGACATCGGGGACTTCATCCACCGCTTATGCACGGTAAACGTGGTGTCACCCACCGTTGCCGTCAGTTGCACCTCTGGGCCCACATCCCTCCCCGCAGGTGCTACAGCTTTGACCTCTTTCCTCTTAGAGCCGTGGCGTTGGTTGAGCACCAAATCAATCGCGTCCAAGATGGTCGACTTACCCGCCTCATTCTCACCGTGGATGACAATGACGCCGCGCTCAGGAAGCTCATCAAGGCGCAAGTGTTCAACAGCGCGGAAGTTGGTCAGTTCCAGTGCGTGGATCTGCATGGCTACTTGGCCTCCTCAGAAAGACGAAACAGCAGGTTTAAGGCATCGCGCACCACCGGATCACTCGCCTCACCCGGAAGAGACGGCGCGCTCGCTGCCGCAGCAAGCTCTGCCATAGCCTCGCGCGCATAGCCGCTCAGGGGCAGGTTGGCCAGTTCTTCGTCGCTCGGCTGCAGGTACAGCCCCATGTATCGCTCGTGTTCATAGAGTGCGGCAAAGGCGTGGGAGAGTTTTGTAATCCCTCGCTCAAGGCGTGCGGTGTCTTCCAAACCCAAGGTGCCGGTGATGGAGTATCGGATTACGGTGCGGTCTTTGTGGGGGTAGGCGCGAAGCTGATCCAGGATGAGATCTACATCCTCAGGACCTGCGACTTCCCAGGCGAGCTCTTCAAACGTCCACTCGCCTACTGGCACGCTTTCCACCTGCACGGTGGATTCCATCCCGCGTTTTTCCACGGTGACCACCAGTGCGTTGCCGGAGTCCGTCTCTCCGCCGGCAACACCTTCGCGGCGGTCGTGGAAGTCTGTCGTTTCCGGCGAACCGGAGTACCACACCCTCCCAGAGCTGGACAGGTCTTGCGTGGAGTGGGTATCGCCCAATGCCACGTAATCAATCACGCCCTGGGACGCAGCCTCCTCCAGTCCCGCAACGCTAATCAGAGAGGCCTTGTCCTGATCCCCAAAGCCCTCGACGGCGCCGTGGCCCACCAGCACCCTGATGTTCTCGCTCGGCTCAAGCGGTGCGATTGCCCGGGCGCACAGGTCCTCGGAAGCGTGCTTGGTAGTCAGCGGCGCACCGACAATTTCTACGCCTTCGCGCACCTCAACTGGGTCGAAGTCACGCAGCACGTGCACACCGTCGATCTCAGCAACGCCCTCGCGGCGGGTGAAAATGGAATCCGCAACCAACGGATCGTGGTTGCCCGGCAAAAGATACACCGGCACCGGTAGCGCACGCAGTACCTCAAGTGCGCGCTCGTGCGTCCTCGGCTCAAGCGTGTTGTGTTCAAACACATCCCCTGCCACCACGATAAATTCGGCACCCTTGTCACGCGCTAGCTCGCCGAGTTTGGCTACGGCTTCTAAACGTGCGGCGTCGAAACGCGACTGCGCATCAGGCGGGAGGAACTTGCGCGTCATGCCAAGTTGGAAGTCAGAGGTGTGGATAAACGTCAGGGTCGCGGTCACGGGTTTCATGCCTTTAAGCAATAGCACGCCACGGCCACACACTCCCGCGCAATACCGAACATTGCTTCGAACTAGTGGTCTTCTTCCACCAATGCGTCATACAGATTCTCAATATCCGCTACTGCATTGAGCAGGTCAATGTTGGTAAATGACACTGATTCCAACGCGCGACGCAACAGATCCGTGTCCGAATCATCCACCATCGGGGCAATCTTCGGGGTCGGCAAATCCGGCAGTTCATGGCCGGTCCAGAAAAACTCCGAGCCTTCCGCAGCGTTCGCCCGAGCGGTCCCCTCGGCGCCTTCGCGTATAGACGCCTCGACGTCCTCCACACTCAACCCACGCAGGGCGAAAAGGAGCGTCGGGTCAGCGTCGAAACGCTTGGCAGCTACCTCAGTCACCGCAACGATGTGCTTGCATAACGGGGCGGGATCCGGGCAATCGCAGAAGAAACGTGCATCATCCCCGTCCGCAAACAGCAGGGTGTCTACAACCTGGTCCGGAAACGCCCCGCGCTTGGCCCGAGCGACTGCACTGCCTCCCCCACCTAGCTGCTGCATCGCATCTACCAAGTCTTCTTCCGAGCGTCGCGCCAGGATAAAACCCGCAAAAAACGGCTCTGGCTGTGAGCCGTGCACTTCCGCCTCAACGGTATTGACGCGCACGTTGAAACCAGTCACACGCCCCTCAGCCGCGTACTCCCGGCCGCGCTTTACACGCCCCTGGTCTGTGCGTTGCGCTACCGCCTCACGCAAGCGGCTCGACGCCGGTGAGTAGCTCACCGACGGGTGCGACACACTCTGCACAGGCCCTTCCCCAACCCCGTTCCGAATGCGCTGCGCAGTCTCCCGGATCCGCTCCCGAAGCTCCCGCGGCGATGGAGGCACCAGCGGCCCGACCGTCTCCTCCGCGGAGGAGACGCGACGTTTTGCGCCAAAGTTGGCGTAGATGACGTTGTCTTCGTGCGGACGGTTCGTGTTAGTCATTGCGCCCCCTGTAGCTCATCAGCTGCGCTAGGTCCTCCGCGTTCAGCTCAGTAATCCAGCCTTCGCCTTCACCAACCACAGCACCCGCCAGGTGCATCTTGCCGTCCAACACTTCCTGAATGCGCTCCTCCATGGTGCCGCGGGTGATCATCTTGTACACGGTCACATCCCGCTGCTGGCCGATACGAAACGCACGGTCCGTCGCCTGGTTCTCCACAGCCGGGTTCCACCAGCGGTCCATGTGCACCACGATAGAGGCCGCCGTCAGGTTCAGCCCCGTGCCGCCCGCCTTCAGGCTTAGCAGCATCGCCTGCGGGCCATCGGGGGCCTGGAAGCGCTCCACCATTGCGTCGCGGCCAGATTTACCCACACCACCGTGCAAAAACGGGATGTCCTCGCCGAGCCGCTCACTCAAATACGGCTTCAAAATGTCGCCGAAGGCCTTGTACTGGGTAAAGATCAACACCCT
Source organism: Corynebacterium sp. HMSC30G07 (assembly GCF_001806945.1). Classification (NCBI taxonomy): domain Bacteria; kingdom Bacillati; phylum Actinomycetota; class Actinomycetes; order Mycobacteriales; family Corynebacteriaceae; genus Corynebacterium; species Corynebacterium sp. HMSC30G07. Next base: position 131,921 of record NZ_KV786473.1, read on the forward strand.
TTGGCCGGAGTCGGCGGCCTGATCCAGGATCTCAACCAACTTTTCCACCTTGCCGGAGCGGTGGCGGCCTTTGAGGGTGACGCTTGAGCCGTCGCCAAGAAAATGCGCCGGGTGGTTACAAATCTGCTTGATCTTTGTGATGGTGGACAGCACCAGCCCCCTGCGCGCCATGCCCTCGCGGCTTCCCAGCTCACGCTGCATTTCCTCCGTCAGCGCGGTGTACAGCGCCGCCTGCTCCGCGGTCATGTCCACGGTGATGATGTGCTCGGCTTTATCCGGAAGGTCATCAATAATCGCCGGATCCGTCTTCAGCCTGCGCAGGATAAACGGTGCGGTCAGGCGCTGCAGTCGCTCGCTCATTTCCTGGCTCAACTCATCATCACCACGCTCAATCGCCTTAGCAAAGTGGTTACGGAAAAACGCCTGCGAGCCCAGCATCCCCGGGTTCACAAAATCCAGCAGGCTTCGCAGCTCACTCAGCTTGTTCTCCACCGGTGTGCCCGTCAGCGCGATTCGCTGACGCGCCGGGAGCCTTCTCACGCTTTTCGACGCCCTCGTGCCCGCATTCTTAATCGCCTGCGCCTCATCCAACACCACGTGATCCCACTTCACCTCAGACAGGGCGGCCCCGTCACGCGTGGCAATGCCGTAGGAGGTAATCACCAAATCGGCTTCGCGCGCGGCCTCGATCAGCGCATCGTCTTTCTTCCTGCCCGCACCGTGGTGGACCAGTACTTTCATGTGCGGCACGAAACGTGCGGCTTCACGCGCCCAGTTGCCCACCACAGAGGTTGGCGCGACCACAATCGTCGGCCCAAGGTCACTGTGACCGTCCTTCGCCGCGGCGTCCTGCTCCACAGCAAGCAGCGTCAACAGCTGCAGCGTTTTGCCCAGACCCATGTCATCTGCCAACACAGCGCCCAGGTTGTTGCGGGACATGAAATACAGCCAATCCACGCCACGGCGCTGGTAATCACGCAATGAGGCCTGCACGGTTTCGGGAATGTCCACCCGCTCAGGCGCAGGACGGTCCGTGCCGCCCATCAGCGAATTGAACCAACCCGCACCCGTGATCTCCACCGGCAGCTGCATCGAGGCATCCGCGGCAGATTCAAGCGCCAGCTGGCGAAGCTCCGCAGCCGTGACCTGGCCAGAGGCAGCCTCTGCCATGGCGGCTTCGTACTCTTCGCGCAGTGCCCGGGCTTCCTCTTCCAACTCCGCGGCGTCTGCATGACCAAGCTTCGCGTGGAGGTTGGCCAAGCCTTCCGCGGCATCCAGGCGCTTCTTCAGGTCCGGCAGCGACGAATCGTGCAGCTGCTGGATGTAGCGCTCAGTCTTAGCCAGGCCGGTTTTGTCGGCCAGCACCCATTCGTCTCTAAGCTTGACCAGCCCTGACTTGGAGCGAACCAGCTCACGCATCTCAGCATCGGTCAACTCAACGTCACCGATGGAAACCTTCCAGTCATAGGTCAAGAGCGTGTCAAAGCCCAGGTGGCGAACTGTGGAGGCGTCATACGGATCAATATCCCGCGTGACATGCAGCTTCGCCTTCGCCTCCATCGTGGTCCACGCTTTGGGCAGCATCACGGCAAAGTTGTGGTTGCGAAGCTTCGCGGCTTCCGTGCGCACGAAACGGGCAATGTCCTCGGTTGTCAGGTAGAGGTCCCAGTCGCCCTCATCAGACTCCGGCGGCAAGTAATGCGGGCGCGGGTGGCGCACCGGATCCGCCAAATCCGTGACTTGGCTTGCCCGCTGGAGCTCACTGCGCAGCCGCTGAGCGGTCTGCGCGTCATACTCATGCAGAAGCACCGGGCGGGGCGAGTCTGTGCCGGAGCGCACCTGCACCCGCACCGGCCACACCGGCGGCACAGCATCTGCCTCAGCTTCACCGATGTAATCAAGATCCTCATCCAGCTCAATCGGATCATCTGCAATAAACACCAGCTGCAGGTTCACCGCGGTAATAGAGCCGTTCCAATCGCCCACCCGGCGCGCCAAGATGGCGCTTCCGCGGCGCAGTGGCTCGCCGTTTACCAGTGAGTTAATGAAGTCGTGGCGCCCATACGGGTGGTCGTGCTGCCGAATGTTTGTGTTCTGAAGCCGGTAAGTAGCAATCCAGTGCGTCAGCGTGCGCGCCATGTCTTCGCCCAGCATCTGATTGTTGGCTACCAGCACACCGGGTGCTGCGGCGGTCATGGCGGCCAGCCAGCCGCGCTCCTGCACACCCGTGCCAAGCTGCCATTCGGCGTACCACAGCCTGTCGCGCTGCGGGACGTGGATGCTCACTCGCCCGGCGCGCACGAACCTGTGTAGGCCTTGGTACATGCGGATCAGCCATTTGAGGTCTGGCGCAATCGCGTCGTTCTTCAGCGCCTGGGCCTCAGCAAGCCCAGCCAACAAGCGCACGGTGTTTTCCGGGCCAAGCGCCGCAGTTGGTGCAAGCAGCTCAACTTGGCGGCCTTTCGGTGTTTGGAGGCGGATGCGGTGGCGGTGGCGGAACGTGTTGTTTCCTGCAACAAGGTGCACCACGTCCGGGAACGTGCCCGCCTCAACTTTATCCAGTGTGACAATCCGGTGTCCCTCTACCTGCTCAACCCATAGGTTGAGCCCAGACCCTGGCACCCAGAGACCGTGGAGAAGGAATTTTGGCATACCCACTTTTATAACACCCACCCCCTACAACGCCCATTACATCACGCTCTGCAGTACTGTCTTTGCACATGACTGACAACTTCTGGCTGGTTCTTGCCATCGTTTTGTACTTCGGGGTCATGGTAGCCATTGGCTTCTATTCTTGGCTACAGACAAAGAAGTATGACGACTATGTGCTGGCGGACCGCGGCTTAAGCCCGTTTGTTGCGGGGCTTTCCGCTGGCGCCTCCGATATGTCCGGCTGGTTGTTGATGGGCCTTCCCGGCGCGCTGTTTGTCTCCGGTATGAGTGAGCTGTGGATTGCTATCGGCCTGTTGGTGGGTTCCTGGTGCAACTGGAAGTGGGTCGCACCGAGGCTGCGCAGCTACACAGAAGTGGCCAATAACTCGATCACCTTGCCCAGCTTCTTTGAAAACCGCACCCATGATTCTTCGCGTGCGCTGCGTTTCGCCGCTGCCGTGATCATCATTTTCTTCTTCACGTTCTACGTCTCCTCCGGCATGGTTTCAGGTGGCCGCTACTACGAGTCCACCTTTGGCGGGGATTACACCACCGGCATGTTGATCGTTGGTTCCATTACGGTGCTCTACACCTTCATCGGTGGCTTTTTGGCGGTGAGCTACACGGATGTGGTCCAGGGTGCGCTGATGTTCCTGGCGCTTATGATCGTGCCTATTTTGGCACTGTTTGCGGTGGATAATCCTGCCGATATCTTCTCCTACGCCACGTCCAACCCGTACGGCCCGTGGCCGGAGGGCAACCCGCAGTACTTCAACATGATCGCGGGTGTGTCTGCTGCAACCATCATTGGCAACCTCGCATGGGGCTTGGGTTACTTTGGCCAGCCGCACATTGTTACCCGTTTCATGGCGTTGCGTTCGGCGTCTGAGGCAAAGGCTGGCCGCCGCACTGGCATTATCTGGGTGACCATCTGCTTCGCTGGCGCTGTGTTCACCGCGCTGGTGTCCACCGTGTACTTCGGCACTACCTCTGCGACGGTGACGGACCAGAACGGTTTTGAAACGATCTTCCTTGATCTGGCTCGTTTGCTGTTCCACCCGCTGGTTGCTGGCATTATCCTGACGGCGGTGTTGGCTGCGATTATGTCCACGATGTCTTCGCAGCTGCTGATCACGTCGTCGGCGCTTATTGAGGACTTGTATCGCATCTTCAAAAAGGAACCCAGCCAGACCACGCTTCTGGTCCTTTCGCGCCTGATGGTTGTGTTGGTTGCCGTGGTGGCCATGCTGTTGGCCCTCAACCCGTCTGACACCATCTTGGGTCTGGTCGGCTTCGCTTGGGCTGGCTTCGGCGCGGCGTTCGGCCCGGTTGTGTTGGCGTCGCTCTACTGGCGTCGCCTCACCGCCCCGGGTGCGTTGGCTGGCATGATTGTCGGCGCGGTCACCGTGTTCGTGTGGGGTACCTACTTCGGCGACATCATCTATGAAATCGTCCCAGGCGTGGCCTTTGCCACCATCGCCATGGTTGCGGTTTCCCTGGCCACCACACCGAAGCCGGGGGTTGAGGAAGAATTCGAACGCGTCACCGGGAACCAGGAGGCACTTCCCGCAGTCTAAAGAGGTATGAAGCTTTTCCTTCGAATCCTCATTGTTTGCACTCTTGCTCTCGCCCCGTTCCCAACGGGGCTTTTGCTTATCGACGCCCCGTTGTCCCCCCGCACCACCACGCTTAACTACAACCGCCAACAAGCCTTCGGCGCAAGCTGGGCCACCGCCCCCGGCTCCGGGGGTGCGTGTACGAGCCGCGACGTTGCCCTGGCCACGGCCTGGGGGCAACCCTGCGACATTCCCTATCTGGAGTGGGACGCCGCCCCTATCCGTGATCCCTATACCGGTGCTGCGATCCTGCCCGCAGACGTTGAACTTGATCACCTCTTCCCCCTTGCTGCTGCGTGGGACATGGGCGCAGCCACGTGGCCTGCGGAAAAACGGCTTGCGTTTGCGAACGACCCGTTGAACCTGGTGGTGACTTCTAGAAGCGCCAACCAGTCCAAGTCTGACAAGCTGCCTGGTGAGTGGATGCCACCCGCGTGGCGCTCCCGTTGCCCATACGCCCAACAGCTTTCTGCTGTGGCTTCCGCCTACGGTTTGGCGTTGTCCCACGAGGACCGCAAGGCCATGCGACGCGCCTGCTCCGGCGCCCGAGGGGTACTTTCTGCCCGTTCCCTGTAAGGTATTTGCCCATGAATACTCTCTTTGTCTTCCTGCACGTCGCCGCGGCGATCGTGCTTCTTGGCCCGGTTGTCGTCGCCACCTCGATGTTCCCGGCTGAAGCTGCCCGCGCGAAGGCTGGCGGCGAAGAGGCCACCGGTCGCGCCTCCGTTCTTCACAAGATTTCGCGGAACTACGGCATGCTTTCTGCGCTGGTGCCGCTGCTCGGTGGTGTGGTCATGGCGTTTGATTGGAACACCTACAGCACCAACTACTGGCTCCACACCGCGATCGTGCTTTCCGTCATCGCTTGGGCGCTGCTGTTTTTCATGGTGATTCCGCACCAGCGCAAGATGATGGGTTCCCTGGGCGCTCTCGACCCGGCTGATGCCGATCCGTCTGATGTCACCGGTGACTTTGAAAAGTGCAAGGCAAAGGCGTCTGCCGGTGCCGGCATCTTCAACCTGATGTGGGTCCTGGTCCTGGTCCTGATGTTCCTGCCTGCGGACCTGTTCTAGCGCTTCGCTGTTCTTGCGCTTCGCGCTTTACGCCGGCTGGCCAGCCTCACCGCTGCGCCCGCCGGCGTTTTCTTTTGCCCTTTTGCCTCGGCCAGTCACAAACATCAGCGAGGAGCATTAGTCGAGGAACTCAAGCGCAGCCGCCACCAACGCTTCTGCCCCGGTGCGCAGCGTCGGCTGCATTTGCGGCGCAAAGTGTGGACTATGGTTGGGCACGCTCACGCCCGCTTCTGCACCGCCGAGCACCCAGTAGCAGTAGGGCGCGCCGAACGCGTCGGCGATCACGGAGAAGTCTTCCGACGCCGTCAGCGGTTCACTTTCCAGCACGCGCTCACTGCCAAACGCATTGCGAAACGCACGCGCCACCCTGTCGGTGACCGCGTCGTCGTTCTTGGTCAGCGGGTAGCTCTGGTAGCAGGTGATGTCTGGCATTTTCTTGCCGCCGGACGCATGCGTCTCCGCCACAGCAATGCGTTCAATGGCCTGCAGAATCTGCTCTCGAACCTGGTCGCTGTAGGCGCGGACGTTGAGCTGCAGCGTGCAGCTTTCCGGAATCACGTTGGGTTTTAACCCACCCGAGATCACGCCCACCGTGACAACGCCAAACTCGTTGGGATTTACCTCCCTGGCCACAATGCCCTGCATACGCATAACGGCAGACGAGGCCATCAGAATCGGATCCACACTCAAGTGCGGCATGGAACCGTGAGAACCAACGCCATAAAACGTGATCTCCACATTGGTAGCAGTGGACATAAACGCGCCGGAGCGCAGAGCAACGCTGCTGGCCGGCGTATCGCCGCAGATGACGTGTTGGCTAAACACCACATCAGGCGGGGTGATCTTGGAGGTCAAGCCACCAGCAACCATAGAAGCCGCGCCCTCAGCAGTCTCTTCGCCGGGCTGGAACAGCAAGTGCACAGTGCCGCTCCACTCCTGCCCCGACCCGCTCAGAAGCCGCCCGGCAGCCAGCAGCGACGCAGTATGAAGGTCGTGCCCACACGCATGCATGACCGGAACCTTCTGCCCGTCCGCGTCGAGCACTTCGCTTGTAGACGCATACGGTAACCCCGTCTCTTCCCTCACCGGCAACGCGTCAAAATCCGCACGCATCAGCACCGTCGGGCCTTCACCACGTTCGATGGTGCCGACTACCCCGCCGCCAATTTCGATTGGGTCAATGCCCATCGCCTCAAGCTCTTCGCAGATCCGACGACGCGTCCGCACTTCCTGCATACTCAGTTCAGGATGTTGGTGAAAGTCTTTATACACGGCCTCCGACCAGTCCTGGATGGAATCAATTGTGAGAGTCTGTTCAGCCATGACCCCATAAAAGCACAAACCCCGCCCTGCCTAACGGGTCAAACCAATCGGCAGAGCGGGATTACACGCTTAAGCGCTGGTTCAGCGCTAAGCACAAGCGTTAGTCGCGGTCGCGGCCTCCGCGGAAGCCACCACGGCCGCCACGATCATCACGGTCACGGTCCCAACCGCCACGACCACCGCGGCGATCATCACGATCAAAACGGTCACGGTCACGGCGACCACCGCGATCACGGCGGTCATCACGGTCACGGTCCCAACCGCCACGGTTACGGTCGCGGCCATAGCCACGTCCGCCGCGGTCATCACGGTCCCAGCCGCCACGGCCACGGTCGCGGCCGTAACCACCACGGTCACGCGGCGGCGCACCGTGGTCACGCTGGATGTTGATCAGCTGGCCGGAGATACGCGTATCCGTCAGACGGTCAAGCACGGCGTTGTCCAGGTTCTTCGGCAGCTCCACCAGGGTGAAGTCACCGCCAATGGTGATGCGGCCAAAGTCCTTGGAACTCAAGCCACCCTCGTTTGCCAGGGCACCAACGATGGCACCTGGGCGCACGTGCTGGCGCTTGCCCACGTCAAGACGGTAGGTGTCAAAGTTCTCGCTGTCGTTGGCAAAGCGACCACGGCCACCGCGGCGATCATCCCGATCGAAGCGGTCACGGTCACGACGCCCGCCACGGTCACGGCGATCATCACGGTCAAAACGATCACGGTCGCGGCGGTCGCGCTTGTCGCGCGGCGGCTCCTTCATCAAGAACTCATCGCCAGCCTGCGCCTGGGTAGCCAGGGCTGCAGCGATGTCATCCATCGGAATGTTGTTCGCTGCGGAGTACTCGCGGACCATGGTCTTGAACACCTGCAGGTCAGAGGCCTCCAGGGACTCCGTGATGGAGTCCATGAACTTGGTCTTGCGGCTCTCGTTGACCTCATCCACCGTCGGCAAATCCATCTCTTCGATGGTTGCGTTGGTCACGCGCTCAATGGAGCGCAGCATGCGGCGCTCGCGCGGGGTGACAAACAGGATTGCCTCACCGGTACGTCCCGCGCGGCCGGTGCGGCCGATGCGGTGGACGTAAGACTCAGTGTCGTTCGGGATGTCGTAGTTGAGCACGTGCGAGATGCGCTCCACATCCAAGCCACGGGCGGCCACATCGGTGGCCACGAGGATGTCCAAGCGACCGTCGCGAAGCTGATCAACTGTGCGCTCACGCTGCTGCTGAGGAATGTCACCGTTAATAGCTGCGGCGGAGAATCCGCGGGCGCGCAGCTTCTCGGCCAGCTCCTCGGTTTCGTTCTTGGTGCGAACGAATACGATCATCGCCTCAAACTCGGTCACCTCAAGGATGCGGGTGATCGCGTCAAGCTTGTTGCGGTGCGCGGTGAACAGGTAACGCTGGGTGATGTTGGTGTTAGTGCGGGTTTCGCTCTTGACCGTCACCTCTACCGGATCGTCCAGGTACTGCTTGGAGATGCGGCGGATCGCGCCCGGCATCGTCGCGGAAAACAGTGCAACCTGCTTGCTGTCCGGGGTGTCTTCCAGGATGCGCTCAACGTCTTCCTGGAAGCCCATGTTCAGCATCTCATCGGCCTCATCCAGCACCAGGAAGCGCAGGTTGGAAATGTCCAGCGAGCCCTTCTCCAGGTGGTCGATCACACGACCCGGGGTACCCACGATCACCTGGGCGCCACGACGCAGACCGGACAGCTGAATGCCGTAGGCCTGGCCGCCGTAGATCGGCAGAATCTGGATGCCGCCAAGGTGGTCGGCGAAAGATTGGAAGGAGTCCGACACCTGCAGTGCCAGCTCACGCGTCGGCGCAAGCACGAGTGCCTGCGGGTGGCGCTGCTTCGGGTCAATCTGGCTCAGCACTGGCAGCGCGAACGCTGCGGTCTTACCAGTACCCGTCTGCGCGAGGCCGACAACGTCGCGGCCTTCCATCAGATGTGGAATAGTCTGCGCCTGGATTGGAGAGGGCTGCTCGAAGCCAACGCGCTTGACCGCGTCCACAACGTCTTCCGGCAGGCCCAGGTTTTCAAACCCGTTCTCCGGCTTTTCAGTCTCTTCAGCTTCAGTCTCAGTCTCTTCAGAAGCCTCTTCGGCTTCAGGCTCTTGCACAAGTTCGTGGGCCTCAACCCCGACTACGTCTGCAAGGCTCAAAATCTGCTCAGTCTCATTAGTTTCGGCATTGGCTGCGGTCTCCGCAGCGCCGGTATCCTCAGAAACTCCCGCATCCCTGGTGTCCTCACGTGCAGCATCGGCTGCGACATCCTGCGGGTTTTCCTGATTTTCCGACATGTTTACATCCGGCTCATTCTCGCCGCCGGTGGCGTTTTCGGAAATGCTCATTGCTTGCATACCTTAACTCACGGACGCGTTACTCTGCTATTTGTGAAACGTTGTACCGTCCCCCTGCTCGCTGCCACACTTCTGCTCGCCGGGTGCGTGCCCAGTGCCCTGCGTAACGACGCCGCGTCGACTCCCCCTCCCACCTTCGTCCCCATCGAAGACGTTCAGGCGCCGGACGAAGAGATAACCGCAGCTCAAGAGGATGACGGGTACGTAGATGTTGACCCGGAGCTGTTTGCTAACGGGTATGGCGCTGTGGTGGGTGGCAACTCTGGTGTTGCCGGCTGCTTTGTCAAAGACGAATCGTTGGACCCGGACTACCCGGGCCAGTTACTCACGTCGTGTCAGGTGATGTTTCGCTATCCCCTGCCCGAGATGCAGTTCAACGGCGGGTGGCCAGATGCAACGTATTCAAACGTGTTTGACTTTGACTATGACTTGGGCGAGTTCCAGGCTGGTCACTCCCCCGGCTCTCAGGGATTCGCTTCCCCACCACCGGGGCTTGAACCTGGCCAGCGCGTAACCATTTATGGCACCACGTTTACGCACCTGCACAACGGTGGTTTTCGTGTGGAGCGTGACGGCCAGGGCGTGGAGGTGCATAACTCCGTAATTCAGTTCGATGATGACCCGGAAGATCGCATCGCCCAGTCCAAAGAACCCGTGGATGTTGGCACGCAGTGCGGGGTGTTGCACGCGCCGTCTGGGGATGCTTTAGCAGTCATAGCCGTAGAAGACGGCACCAACTGCGACACGGCCATGGATGTGATGGAGGGCTACCGCAAGGCTTTGCACTTTGGTGAGACTGAAGGCCAGGCAGCATTTTGGACTTCCCCTGAGGGGTGGGGTTGCACTGGCCGTTACTTCTACGAGGGCGAGGAATACATCGGCGCAAACGGCAAACTCAGCTGCGGTGACAGCAGCCCGAGTGGTGAGCCGGCGTCAGTAGGCAACGGCGAAGTTGTGGCTGTGCCGTTTGATGAGATCCACCGGCTGCCGTAACGGCACATACCTGCACGTGAGTGCCGTAGCATCGCAGCCATGAAGTCTCAGGTTTCCCGGCGCGCTCTTGCCACGCTTGCTTGCGCCACGTTTACGGTCCTTAGCGCCACCGCCTGCACCGGCGCAGATTCCACTGACCAGGCGCAACAAAACGAGCTGGCTGAGCCAACGCTGAGCGCGGCACCGGTAGACCAGCCGGACGCTACCGAGCAGCCGGAAGAAACAACCGAGTCCGCCCCAGCGCTGACCGAGCGCAACCCGGAAGACTTCGTGGTTGATGGTGCATACAAGCACATGTACGCGATTGTTTTCGGTGACACGTTTAACCGCTGCGTGGTCAAGCCGGCGGAGTACTTTGGTTGCAACGCCGAGTTCACAGGCACGTTGCCGCCGAATGAAACTGACGTGGAGCTCAACGAGGGGCCGGCGGACTACATTTCCTTCCGCGACGGCGAGGGTTTTGAAACCACCAAGGTGTTGGGCACGGATGGTCCGACCCACTACGAAGCACTCAACCCGAATGAGCGGGTCACGCTTGGTGAGTACACGTTTACTATCAACGCCGACGGCACCGTCCGCGGCGAGCGCGACGGCCACTGGTTTGAGCTCACCTCTTCTGGCCAGTATTCCTCGCCCCGTTTCACGCCTTGAGAAATCCTCACAGCCACCTCACGTCTTGCTGTGGACAACCAAGGGTTAACCTTGGCACATGACCACGGCGCCGCAACGCTCCCCAGGCCGGGGGCTCACACATCGACATATTCACTTCATCGCACTTGGTAGTGCGATTGGCACGGGCCTGTTTTACGGCTCTGCTGGCGCGATCCAGGCGGCCGGCCCGTCTGTGCTGTTGGTGTATCTGCTTGGCGGCGCGGTGGTGTATTTCATGCTGCGAGCACTCGGTGAGATGAGCGTGCGCCACCCGGTGCGCGGCTCGTTTGCCGTGTACTGCCGTGAGCACCTGGGCGGTTTGGGCGGCTACATCACGGGGTGGATGTTCGCCTTCGAGATGATGATTGTGTGTCTGGCGGATCTGACCGCCATCGGCATTTATATGAAGTTCTGGTTCCCGGATACACCTGTGTGGGTGTGGATTACGGTCACACTGCTCATCATCGGCGCGGCAAACCTGGCCAGTGTGCGCTGGTTCGGCGAGCTGGAGTTCGCTTTTACCCTGATCAAGGTTGCCGCCGTGGTGGCCATGATCGCGGGCGGCGCGGCCATCCTCGCTTTCGGTCTTGGTGAGAACCCCGCGATTACGGGTGTGGACAACCTCTGGAATGACGGCGGGTTTATGCCCAACGGCCCGCAGGGCATGATTGCAGCGTTTATCCTCGTGCTCTTCGCCTTCGGTGGCACGGAAATCATCGGTGTTGCTGGCACTGAGGCCGATGATCCGGACCGGTCCATTCCCAAGGCCGTCAACACGGTGCCTGCGCGTATTTTGCTCTTCTATGTACTGGCTATCCTGATCATTTTGATGCTGAATCCGTGGCGCACCATCACGGGTGAAGAGTCCCCGTTTGTGCAGATCTTTGACACCCTCGGCGTCACCTGGGCGGCTGGTCTTCTCAACCTGGTGGTTGTCACCGCTGCCCTTTCCGCTATTAACGCGGACTTGTTTGGCACCGGCCGCGTGCTCACCGGCCTGGCTAAGGAGGGCCTCGCCCCGCGCGCAATGGCAAAGACGGTGCGCGACATTCCGGTGATGACCACCGTTTCCCTGTTGATCGTGCTTGTCATCGCCGTGATACTCAACGCCATGTTCCCCAATGTGTTTGAAACCATCGCAGCCCTAGCCACCTTCGCCACTGTCTTTGTGTGGCTGATGATCCTGTTGGCGCAGGTTGCGTCCAGGCGCCAGATGACACCCACCCAAGTCGAATCGCTACGATTCCCCGTGCCGTTCTGGCCCTACGGGCAGTACTTCTCAATCGCGTTTATCCTGTTCACCTTCGGCATTATGGTGTGGTTGCCGCAGTACCACCTGGCACTTGGTGTGGGTGTGGCGTTTCTAGGCATTATGTCGTTGTTGTATTTCGCAACTGGGCGTCCACAAGCAATGCTCTCACTGCCTCCTGAAGCCAAATAGGGCCTAGACTAGGTGGCATGACTGCAACGAATGCATCACTTCCAGAACATGTCACTCCCGGCAACAAGATTGTGCTCATTGGCGCAGGTGCTGTTGGTATCGCGTACGCCTACGCGGTGCTCAACCAGGGCTTGACTGACCACCTGGCAATCATTGATCTTGATCAGGACTTAACCTGGGCGCAGGTTGAGGACCTGGCTCACTCCGTGCCGTTTAGCGGCAACAACATCAAGGTCACTGTTGGCACCTACGAAGACTGCGAGGATGCCGCGCTCATTGTGAACTGTGCTGGCGTAGCGCAGCGCGAGGGCGAAACCCGCCTGGACCTGGTGGCCCGCAACGTGAAGATCTTTGAGTCCATCAACAAGTCCATCATGGACAACGGCTTCAACGGCATCTACCTGGTGGCCACCAACCCGGTGGATGTGCTGACCTACGTCACGTGGAAGCAGACCGGTTTACCGTCGAATCAGGTCATTGGTTCCGGCACGGTGCTGGATACGGCTCGCTGGCGCCACAACCTGGGCAAGTTCTTCGACCTGGCGCCGAGTGCGGTGCACAACTACATCATTGGTGAGCACGGCGATTCGGAGCTTCCGGTAATTTCCACCGGCACGGTTGCTGGTGTGCCGCTGCACGCGATGTTGGAGAAGGAAGCGGAGAATAACCCGGGTATCTACGACGAGATTGATGAGATGTTTGTCAAGACCCGCGACGCGGCCTACGACATCATCAAGCGCAAGGGCAACACCTCTTTCGGCATTGGTTCTGCGCTGGCTCGTATCACCCGCGCCATCTTGCGTAATGAGGACGTCGCCCTTCCGGTTTCCGCCCTACTGCAGGGTGAGTACGCGCAGCGCGACATCTACATTGGCACCCCGACCATCCTGAACCGCGACGGTGTGCGCAATGTGGTGGAGCTTCGCCTCTCTGAAGACGAGTTTGCCAAGTTCGACACCTCCGCCAAGACGCTGCGCAAGGTTGTCGAGTCCACCGGGTTGACCGACTAAGGGGCTTTTGCTTATCGACGCCACGTTGCCCCCTATACTGCCCCCATGCGCATCACAACGCCGCTAGCAATCCTGGTGGAGCGCAACCCTGAGGACTTCAACAACCCAGAACAGTTCTCAGATAATCCGATGGCTCAGTCTCAAACCGTGTGGTTTGAGGAGGGCGGCAACGCGTGCGCGATGTACACGGCGATTTTCCCTGCTTTGTCCACACCGCGGCTGGTTACGGCTTCGTTGTCGTGGATTCCTCTCTAGACATGCTGCTGCAAGACACGGCCATACTCGCGCCGGGCGAAAAAGTGTCTTTCGGCGAGTTCGATTTGTTCCACTTTGCAGACGGCACGATTCGCGTCGAGGGACCAGACAACCTGCGTGTAGCCAACTCAAAGTATGCGGATGCACGCTACTGGCTGGAGCTTGCTCCGAACGGGCAGTATTCTTCCCACCGTTTTGACCCGGCGAATCCCCCGGCCCCGATCACTGATCCGGCCGCACATTTCGCGCCTTTCGTTGAACCTGGGATGACCTACTGCAACTACTTCCGGGCCAAGAGCGGCACGTATGTGGTTTCTGCGTCTGATCCAGACGATTGTCACCCCGCCCCAAACGTTATCCAAAGCTTCGTCTACGAAGACCATGAAGAAACCGCAACCTACGTCGGCCGACCAGAAACCTGGTACTGCCTCAACGGCGAGCACGGCATTGTCTGCAACCACGGCACACGAGACCACGTCGCGGGAAAGTTCGTACCGGATGAGCAGTAGCTACGACCCAAATTAGAATATACATTTGCACCATAGAATGATGTGTGGACTGCCTAGGCTAGATTGATTTAAGGTTCATAGCATCAGAAACTGGAGGACAAATGGAGCAACGGTTCACCTCGCTAGAGATCTGCGCCGGCGCTGGAGGTCAGGCACTTGGCTTGGAGCGCGCAGGCTTTACCCACCAAGCGATGGTTGAAATCGATGACTGGGCTGTAAAAACCCTCCACGCCAATCGTGAGCAATTGGGCGGCGATACCGTGGAGATTCTCCATGAAGACGTTCATGATTTGGACGGCACGAAGTGGCGCGGTCAGATTGATCTATTCGCTGGCGGAGTCCCTTGTCCTCCATTTTCCATCGCAGGTAAACAACTCGGTTCGGATGACGAACGCGACCTGTTTCCCCAAGCGTTGCGCCTGATTGACGAGATCCAACCGAATGCAGTGATGCTGGAGAACGTTAAAGGCTTGTCTCAAAAGCGGTTCGACAACTACCGAACACAGATCATCGACCAGTTAGATGACCTTGGATACACCACCTTTTGGGATCTTTTCCAGGCCGCGGATTTTGGTGTGCCCCAGCTGCGCCCACGTTTCATCCTTGTCGCTTTGCGCAATGAACTCGCCCACCACTTCCGTTGGCCAGAGCCTTTAGATCACCGCGTGAGCGTTGGCGAGGCATTAGGCGAGATGATGGGTGCAGCAGGTTGGCCGGGTGCTGAAGATTGGGCGAAGCAGGCCACTTCTGTCGCCCCAACACTCGTAGGCGGCTCCAAGAAGCATGGCGGACCAGATGTCGGCCCCACCCGCGCCCGTGAAGCCTGGAAACTGATGGGGGTCCGAGGGTCCTCTATCGCCGACGAAGCGCCAGGTCCAGATTTCCCTGTCGGCGACCCAGACAACATGCCACGCCTGACGGTCCCAATGGGCGGAGTGCTACAGGGGTTCCCACACGATTGGCAATGGCAAGGAGGGAAAACGGCGCAATGGAGGCAAGTTGGCAACGCTTTCCCGCCCCCAGTTGCAGAAGCAATCGGCCAATCAATACGTGCTGCGCTCAGCGAAGGGTTGGCGGCTGCACCACAGATTCGGGTCTCGTAGGTTGAGCGATGATCAACGATCCAATCGCACAAGAGTTAGCTGAGTTTTTTCGATCCAGAATTGCTGATGGCGAAGAAATGGGGCGTGTCTTTCGACAAACTTTCGATCAGGCCTACGACGGCCAACACACCGGTCGGTTTCGACCATCAGATTTAAGCAAAACCGAACTCGCCCACATTGGTTCCTTGTTGGAGATCAATATCCGACGTACGTTCGACAGCTTTATATCCGACGGCGATCACATGGATTACAAAATCCTCGGACACGAGGTGGACTGTAAATACTCCAAGGCACCGTACGGTTGGATGATCCCTGATGAAGCAATGGGACATGTCGCCATGCTCTGCCACGCTAGTGAAGAGGCAGCCCTCTTTAGAGTTGGCTTTCTCCGAATAACGCCTGAAGTGCTCAATGCTGGAGCTAACCGGGACCGTAAGCGCACCCTCAACAAACTTGGTCGAGATTCGATTGCATGGGCTTGGATGGAGCATCATTACCCCAAGAACATTCTCCTCATGCTGGAACCTTCGTCTCTCGAACTCATTATGGGACAGTCGAGTGGGCAGGCTCGCTTGGACAATCTCTTCCGTCTCGTACAGCAGGAGCTCATTCCCCGCGGTGTTGTCTACACCGTCGCCCAACAAAAGGATCCCATGAAGCGGATTCGCTATAACGGCGGGTCCCGCTCGAATCTCCAACCTGAAGGAATTCTCATTCTTGGCGATTACAAGCGTCACCAACGGATCGCGCATGCACTTGAACTCCCCGTCTGCCACGAAGGCGACAGTCTCTCGGTGCGTGTACATCCTGCCGAACCAGGATTTTCTGGGCGCACAGTCACAATTGGGAACCATCTGTGGCGAGTTGCAACCCAGAGCGATCCGGTAGTGCCTGCCCCTCGTATCCCCATGGAATGACAAGAACGACATAAAGCAAGCAACGAATGAATGCGACAGCGCGTGCACAGAATTAGCCCTCCCACTGCAGCTTTTTCAACCCGTGATGCTCGTCCCACACCACCTGGACTGCGGTTGTCCTGGAGGCAGTCTGG
The DNA here is from genome assembly GCF_001806945.1 of Corynebacterium sp. HMSC30G07. Lineage (NCBI taxonomy): Bacteria > Bacillati > Actinomycetota > Actinomycetes > Mycobacteriales > Corynebacteriaceae > Corynebacterium > Corynebacterium sp. HMSC30G07. The sequence continues at coordinate 147,957 of NZ_KV786473.1, forward strand.
ACAGTGCGGATGTACGGACTCGCAAAATCAGACTACTGATTACCCTCACCACTACCCGCTTAGTGCCGAACTTTCCACCACCACAACCCCATACCCACAGGCCACAATGTCAAGAGTGATTTTCATCACCTACCATTGAGCCAAGTCAGGACCTGCCGAAACTCGCCGTTGTATATATTGTATATAAAGTATAAATTCCCGGCGGTGTATAACAAATATATTCTCTATATAGAGTATAAAGTCCACGGCAGGCAGACGATCGGATCTTCATGAACCCCTTCACTCCCACATTCGGTGTCTCTCCGTCAGTGGTGCTCGGAAGAGAGTCCGTGGTCACGCGCTTCTCCCGAAGTTTAGACGGCAGCGTTGGTGATCCGCGTCGCATCCTCTTGATTTCTGGGCCCAGGGGCATCGGCAAGACCATTACTCTGAACGAGTTGGAAGATGCTGCTGCACAACACGGTTGGATAGTCATCCGGGCTCACCCTTACGACTTGATCGGTCCACTCGTGAACACAATCGTTCCCGAAGCCATTCAAAAAGTCAGCCAGCAAGACAATGGTGGCCGACGCATCACAGGAATCAGTGTCGCGGGAATTGGATCCATTTCAACTGAGCAACGGAACACTCCCCAACCAATACCATCCCTCATTTCTGTCCTTAATCAATTGTGCGATGTTGTCGGCGATCGCTCCGGTGTTTTGATCACGCTGGATGAGGTGCAAAGCGCCGACCCTAACGAACTGTGGGAACTTTCATCGGCCATCCAGGACTTACGACGGGACAACCGCCACATCGCCTTTGCAGCAGCCGGATTGCCCGATGGGATCAACTCATTGCTCAAACATCCGGGCACTACTTTTCTGCGGCGAGCTCAGCATGTAAGCCTTGCCCCGATGACCCCGCAAGAAACTATTGAGATCCTGACGTCCACAGCAGGCGAAGTAAATATCACCCTCAACAGCGACGCTCTCGACAAGGCTGCTGCTCTAACTCGCGGCTACCCCTTCCTTATTCAGCTTCTAGGATTCCACCTGGTTGAGGAAGTACGCTCCGCCAACCGCAGCATCATCGAGCCATTCGATGTAGATGCAGTGACAGAAACCGTTCTAGATACCCTTGGCCAGCTAGTACACGGACCAGCACTCCTCGGGGTCCCACGCTCGCAAACCGACTATCTCACCGCCATGGCTGAAATTCAGGAGGACTCCTCGCCAGTTTCAACCGGTCAAATCGCTGAGCTTCTAGGCAAACGACCTCAAGACCTCACCGTCGTGCGCCAGCTACTTATAGAGCGTGAGCTGCTATACAGCCCACGGCGCGGATACCTGAACTTTGTTATTCCGCACATGGCTCATCACCTACTCAACAGCGGCACCCGAGACACCGGGTGGGACTAAGCGCGAAGGACTAGGGGCGGCTAGGCGCCGAGCCACAGCTCTTGGAGTGTGGCGTACTGGCCCACTTCGGCGGCGAAGGATTCGTCGTGGCAGGTCATGATTACGGCTTGGCCGTTGGTGAGTGCGTCGGCGATCAGCCGGTGAGCGATGCTGCGGCAGGTGTTGTCTAGGCCCACGTCGGGCTCATCAAGCAACACCAACTGCCGATCCTGTGCGAATACCTGGGAAAGTTGCGCCAGCCGCAGGTGCGCTGCCGGCAGGTCCAGCGGGTGTTCCTCTGGGTCCAGAGTCACACCCAGATCCGCTAGGCGGGCTAGCGCGTCGGGGCTGTTGATAAAGCCTGCCGTGGTGACCTCGGCAATCTGGTCTGCTGCGCGTTGCAAGGCCAACGACACGCTTACGCCATGGGTGTTGGCAATGCCGGGGTTGTCGTCGAGCCCTGCGAGGGCGCGCAGCAGCGTCGTTTTGCCGGTGCCGTTTGCGCCGCGCAGCCAGAGCACCTCCCCAGGCCGTGGCGCGAGTGCTACCGGACCCGCGGTAAACACTGGCGTGGTGTCTGCACGGAACTGCCACCACTTGCGGGGACGCTGGCCACGGGTTGCGGCCACCTCCCCCAGCTCCAGCGCCGGCAAACCAGAAGGCTCTACTGGTTCTGGCAGGGTTATGGGGGTGGGGGTGGTTGGGGGGTTTAACGTGGCGTCGATAAGCAAAAAATGCCCCTGACCGCGGGAGGTGAGCACGACGATACGCGAGGGCAGGCTGTCTAACAGCGACTGGATGCGCGCGGCGGAATCCGGGTCCAGACCCGCGAACGGATCGTCCAGCACGAGGATCTCCGGCTCAATGATGGCAACACACGCAATCGCCAGGCGGCGCGTCTGCCCACCGGAAAGCTTCGCGGGGTTGCGCTCCGCAAGCTCGGTGAGATCCGCACGCGCGAGCATGTCGTTGACACGGCGGGTCATTTCCTCGCGCGGGACGCCGCGCTGCTCCAGGCCAATGGCTACCTCTTCGGCAACGGTGTCGCGCAGAAACGTCAGGTGTGCGATCGGGTCCTGGCCAACAACGGCGGCGTTGGGCCAGGTGTCATGAATCTGGTTGGCAAGGGTGCTTAGGCCCGAGCCGGACGCGCCGGTAACAACCACCTGCTTCTGCGTGGAAAGCGCCTGCTCAAGCGCGGTTAGATCCATATCGCCACCCCCAAACACACCACGGGGGCTGCGATGCGGATGATGCACTGCAACGTGGAATCATGCACCGGCATTAAGACCGTGCGGGGGCCAGCAATGCCGTAGCCTGCGGTTTCAAGGGCGCGGCCGCGGTGGGCACTGAGTGTGAGCAGCTCTGAAAGCACCGGCATGATCACATGCGGCACCACCGTTTTGATGGTGATGGGCCGTGCTTGAAGACGGTTCGCGTCACGCACCGCACGCACCCGCGCGCTCGCCTGCGGAATGAGCTGGAGTGTGGCGCCCGCGATGTAGGACAGGCGGTTGCCGCCGCGGCGCAGCTGCAACACCTTGGCTAGGTCGGGTACGCGGATGAACACGCCGGCGGAGAGGATGCAGGCCATGAGGGCGGAGAATCGCAACGCAAGCACGCCTGCGATGGCGAGGCCGTCTTTTGTGATTAACGGTGCGATACGTTCCTGGCCGTAGGGAGCGTGGATCAGCACCATCGACAACGCCACCGGCACAGCCAGCGCGGTGACTGCGGCGATGAGCGCGAAGTTTCGCGTCTTGAGCGTGCCTAGGATCAGCGCTATCGCGAGTACCGCGGCGGAAACGATGGGACGGTTCAACCCCATGACCAGAATCCATCCGGAGGCGCCCAAGGAAAGCGCGGTCAAGGGGTTCAGCATGGGGTTAGACCTGCGGGGTTGGCTGGGTCTGCTCGGTCTGCTTTGCCACGCCCGGCGCGAACGCGCTCACCGTGCGCTTTGGCAGTGCCTTGACGGTGAAAAACGCGATCAGCATGACCAGGACCTTATCCACCGGGTCAGAGATAAACGCCTGGGTGGTTACAGAGGCGATCAGGGACGCGCCCATCTCACGGAAGAGGCTGACCATCGCACCGGTGCCAACACCGGCGGTGCCGCCGTAGACAAACGCTGCAACTGGGGCGGCAACCATGCCACCGATCACGCCGAGCACAAGGCCGTAGACCACGACGAGGCCGATGTTCTTAAACGCGTTGAGGTTGTGAATGAACACGCCAGCCAGGTAGCCGATCAGCGCAGCACCTGCTGCGAACGGCAGGGCTGCCGGGTTCAGTAGACCCCACACCACGTTGTTCAGGGCACCCGTGGTCATGCCGGCGACCGGGCCTGCCAGGGCCGCGACCAACACGGTGCCGATGGTGTCCATGTACAGCGGCAGACCGATCGAGCCTACGATCTCCCCCACCACGGAGTTAATGATCATGGCGATGGGGATAAGGCCCAGCGTGCGGGCCGGCAGCACCGGGACAGCGGCGATGAGCAGCAGGATCGTGCCCACGCCGTAGCCAAGAAGCGTGATGACACCCTGGGTGGAGCCGGTGACGGTGTCCCAATCGGTGGGGCGCAGTAGAACGAGGTAGAGCCAGGTGGCTGCGATGATGACAGCGCCGGCGATCACAAGCGCGCGTCGCGCTGGCGTCCAGGTGGCAGTTTGTGACATTGATGGGCCTTCCAAAGATGTTGCGAGAGCATAAGAGCGCTCGGCAAAACGAGAAACAGGAACCTCCCCTGCTATGCCTATGTCACCTCGGCCGCAGTGGAATCGCTGGGGAAGTTTAGCAGCTTTTTGCTTGAGTTAATGCGTGGGCTAATCCTCGGCCTTGCGGTGATAGCCCGCGGCGAGTGTGGGATCGCCTGCGCTAAACGCTGCGTGCACGCGGCAGGATTGCTCGAATTCTGCCCACGCTGCGTCGATGTCGCTGCTGGTGAGGACCGCTGCGTTGGGTGCGTGCTCGAATATGCCCTTGATATCGGCCGATACTGCCCCGCGCATGAGCTCCGAGTCCGCCTCTACCTGCAGGTAGGCAGGTTCGGTGGTGGCCGGTACGCGATCTAAAGCAACCAGCACGGTGAGCAGGTCATGGATCTGGGCGCCGTAGCCCTCCCCCACGTCCTGGTGGAACTCAAAGTAGAACCGGACGATCTCCTTGAGATTCTGCGCGATGGGTTGCGTACCGAGGAGCTTCACGATTGCTTCAAGACGCTCCGGGGCAAGCCACATCTGCTCCGTGACGTTGAGCGGGCACAGCGTGATCGGGGTGTGCGCCAGACGGAAGACCTCGTTGGCTGCGTGCGGGTCCACCCAGAAGTTCCACTCCGCATTCGGCGTGGTGTTGCCCGGGTAGTTCACTGACCCGCCCATCACCGTGATGTGCTTCAGACGCGCAAAGTGCGCGGGATGCTGGTGGGCGAACACTGCCAGGTTGGTCATAGGGCCTGTCACAATCAGGTGCAAGTCATCCGTGCCGCGCTCAATGGCATCGATCCACAGCTCCTGCCAGTCTTTCTCCACGTGACGCTTTGGTGCTTCGACATAGCCAAGGCCGGTCTCGCCGTGGGTCTCCGGGGTTGTGGTCAGCGGCCACTGCAGCGGAGAGTTACACCCCGCGGCAATCGGGATGGTGCGCAGCCCACACTGCGCCAACACAAAGGCCGCGTTTTGGGCGCACTGGGCGGCTGATACGTTTCCCGCGGACGTCGTCACGCAATCAAGCTCTAACTGCCCCGCATGGTTTGCTGCAGACAGGTAGATGAGTGCGAACGTGTCATCAATACCCGGGTCACAATCCAAAATTACGCGCTGCACGGCTTCGTCTCCTTCCCCAGCACAAGATACACAATCAGCGTGGCGCCAAAGAGCACCCCGCACACGCCAAACGCCGCGCTAAACCCGAACGCCTGGGCGACAGCACCCAACAACACGGGCGCAAGAATCTGTCCAGCATCCTGCGCCATCTGGAAGGTGGAAAGCACCTTGCCGCCAGAGCGATCATTACCAATCACATCGGCCAAGGACGCCTGGATCGCCGGGCTCATCAACCCACTGCCCACACCCGCCAAGACGGAAAGGATCATCAACGGCCAGAAACTGGTGGCAAAGCCCAGCGCCGCGGTAAACACACCAGCGGTGATCATGCCGGCGATGATCATGGGGCGCCTACCCACAACGTCTGCAAGCCGGCCAGAGAACTGCAAGGTCACCGCGGTGCCAAACGCAAATGCGGTGAGCGCAAGGCCGGATGCCGCCGCACCGTGGGTGAACACAGAAGCAGCGAACAGTGGCAACACGGCCACGCGCGCACCGAAGTTCACAAACCCGTTAGCAAAACCACTAGCCAGAAGCGCGCGATACGTCGGCGTGGCCCACGCTGCACCAAGCTGCATCGCCGGCTTCGGCTTAGGCAACACAGCGTTCGAATTCGGCTTATTCGTAAGCACCCACACCAACAGCGCTGCCAAGCCAACCCCGATGCCATACACCGCGAACGGGACACGGAAACCCAAAAACGACAAGGCCGCGCCAATGATGGGGCCGAAGATATTGCCAAGCAAAAAGGCGGTGGCGTACAGCGCGTTGGCACGCCCGCGGATCTGCGGATGGGTTACGCGAACAATGAGCGCCTGCGCAGACAGCGTGAACATGGTTGAACCGAAGCCCGCGATAAAGCGCAACGCCATGATCTGCCAGTACGCCTGCGCGAAAGCGACGAAGAACGTCGCGCCCGCAACGATGCTTAAGCCAGTGAGGTATACCGGGCGCGATCCGAGCTTGTCCACCAGCACGCCAGCACCGGGCGCGCCAAGCAGGCGCGCAAGGGCAAACACCGAAATCACAGCGCCTGCTGCGGCCATGGAGACGCCGAAGCTCGCCGCAAATTGCGGCAGCACTGGGGCGATGAAGCCGTAGCCCAAAGCAATGATGAACGCGGCGGCAACTAACACCCAGATTGTTCGCGGGATCTTTGGTGCCGGTTGCGCCGGATGAGGAATAACTTGAGTCATGTTAGCGACTAGCCTAGCCCGAAATGTTCATCCACCTCAAAGCGCTAAAATAGTACGGGTGTTCTAATTTGTGGATTGTGTGTGGGGGTCAGGTTTTAGTGTGTGAGCCATGTTCACTACCAAAGCTATTTCCACTGACCTGTCCGCCGAGATCCAAAACCGCTTCCCCGCCGCCGTTGAGGCGCTGCAAGCAATCGTGCACCACCCACGCTCACTGTCACGCCCAACCGCGGCGTGGCGCCCACCGGTGAAGACGCTGCCGCGATTTGCCGGAGGACCACAGCTCACCGCAGCCATCACCCGGCGGCGGGTCGGGCCACGAGCACGGGCCCGGATCCGCGGCTACGGACAAACCCAGGTGCCCGCCTACCTGATTGAGGTTCGTGTCTCCGACACCGCTGGGGTGCCGGTAGATTCCCGCTTGGCCGAAGCGTGGGTGCGCACCATGGTGGCGCCCGAAAACGCCGGCGCTATCCATGAGCTAACCTGCGGGCGCAGCATCAGCTACGTCTGGCTGGTCGACGGGAAGTTCAACCCGATCGAGTCCCCATCATCCATGTTCGAAGGGCTGAGCGCAGCCTAAGGGCGACTAGTCCTCGTCGTCCTCGTCGAAGTCGTCCTCGTCGTCCTCGTCGTCGAGGTCTTCGTCATCGAAGTCCTCGTCGTCCTCGTCTGGATGGTCGTGGCCGAAGATGTCGTAGACGTCGGGCTCATCGTCCTCGTCCACCGGCAAAAGCTGCGTCTCCCAGTCCTCTGCCTGATCAGCGGCAAGCGAGAGCACATCAAACAGACGGTCAAAGTCCGTGAACTGGCCAAGATCCAACACCTCAGCGTCCTCAACACTCTCGGACTGGATGACCTCAAACAGACGCAGGCGGTCCTCCTCAGTCAGCTCTGCGTCCCCATCGGACTCCCACAGCTCACCGATTGCGTCATCCACCAAGTCCTCATGGTCATCCGCCAGCACTACGAATTGCACCTCAGCGCTAGGAGTGCCGTCTATAACCTGCAGGGTTACGTGCAGCTCAGCGTTGTCACCAACCTCGGCGCGCACCAGATCCGGGTTCAGCCCGTCCTGGAAAAACTCCAGGTCCCCAATGCGCTCATCGGTGCCCTCAAGCAGGTCCGCCAGCACCGTGACCACCTGGTCCGTTGCCATATGCGTAGCCACGGTGTCCACCGCGTCCTCAACCGAAAACACCACAGAGACCAAGATGGCTTCAAACTCATCATCGTCTTCATCCACATCAGCCGCCGCGATATACACATTCGCCGCCGGCAAGTGCGGATCTATCTCAACAAACTGAATCTCCACATCGGCCGTAATCGGCACAAACATGGTTTCATCATGCACGCGCGACTCAATGCCGTCGCGGTCTAAGGCTGCAGCAATGTCCTCGAAAAAGCTCACGGTAGAACTACCTTTCTGACTATGCACATCAGTGGACATCCACGACGCACAACCGGCGCGGATGCGGACCCGCCCCAGCCTAGCCACGAAAACGAAACGGCGCTGATGAATTCGCACTGTTTGTTTGGCGCCTACTCGTCGTCTTCCACCAGCTCCGCACGCCCAATGCCCCACTCACGCATATCAAAGCCCTCCCACGCACGACGCTGCCTGGCCTTCGGGTCAAACAGCACCGAAAACTCGCGGTCAAATATGGCCGTGGCACGCCCCGGCACATCCTCATCACGGAACCCGTACTCCGGCCACTCCTCCCCCGGTCGCCCGTGGTGGAAGAACTCGCCCCAGTGGTACTGCATCATGCGGCTCACGGCCTGGAAATCCTCAACGGGCGCAAAGCGGTCAATCTTGGACGCGCGGGTGGCATGCGGATCACCAAACACCGGCGCCAAATCGGAGGTGTGCACCGCACCGAGCCCAATTCTGCGCATCGCCTCAGAGGCGTAGTCAAAGCGATACATCCACGTGTCCGCCACCTGCCGGTGCGCGGTAGCCACCAACACGGACGGGGCCCAAAACACGGCGTCTGCAATCAGCTCAGCAAAATCACGTCTGCCCACCACATCGCCGTACACCCGCATGACCTGGGTGGCATTGTCCGGGTCATACACGCTCAACGCCCGGCGCGCCGCTCGTTGGCGTTGCTTGATGGTTTGGTACATGGTTTTGGCAAAGCTGGCTTCATCGGCGTTCGTGCCAATGATCAGTGGCACTGCGGCTTGCTTGCCCATATCGAAAACGTCGATGGGGTGCGCCTTGAGGGTTATCCCGTCCACGGTTGGCATGAACGCGGTGTTAAATTGCACGAGCTCTTTGCCGTTGAACAGCATGGATTGGCCGGTTCTTACCAGGTCTGCTGCATCTGCTTTGCGCAGGTCTTCGAGGGTGGACAGGCGGGACATCCCCATGCCGTCGATAAGCTCATGCACCCACATTTCGGCCTGGGGGCGAGAATGCACACCGGCTGCGGGCGGGCTTTGGGCAACAGCTGCATGGAACATACCGCGCGCGGCTGGTGCGCACATGAGGTGTAGGACTGCGGCGCCGCCAGCGGATTCGCCCATGATGGTCACCCGCTCAGGGTTGCCGCCGAAGTTGGCAATGTTGTCGCGCACCCATGCCAGGGACAAAATCTGATCATGGATCGCCGGGTTGGCCTCACAGTCCGAGCCTACGGAGCGGAAGTCCAGGTACCCCAGCACGCCGAGACGGAAGTTCACTGACACGTAGACAACGTTGGTGGCTTTCGCCAGCAGGTGGCCGCGCAGGACTTTTTCATGGCTTGCGCCGGTAACAAAGGTACCGCCGTGGAAGTAGACCACCACGGGAAGCTCTTCATCAGTGTCCGGTCGGACGATGTCGAGCGTCAGGCAGTCCTCGGTGCCAACAACGTGGTCTTTCCACCCAAAGGAGCCCTGGAGTGCGGGCGGGGCAAAACGGGTGGTCTCACGCACGCCTTCCCAGGGGGTGACCATCTGTGGCGCCCGGAAACGGTTCTCTCCACCGGTCGGTCCGCCATAGGGCACACCGCGCCAGGTGCGCACGCCAGTTCGGGGGTGGATAAAGCCGCGGATGACGCCCGCCGAAGTGGGCACCTCTAGGCTTTGCTCTCCATCCATGCCCGCCAGCGTAGCGCTGCACACCCGTAGACTGTTTCGAGAACAAAAAGGAGGTCACCGAATGCTGGGGACTAAACGAAACAAAAAGAACAACAACGCAGAAGGCACAGCAATCTCCGAACGTGAGACGAAGGCCTTGATCAAGGAAATTGAGTCAGAGGATCCCAATCGCCTGATTGAGGACGCTGGACCGTTAGGCAAAGCCTTTATCCGTTCTGTGGATGCGGCAGTGAACCTGCAGACGGGCACGATCCGCGCGTACGTGAATTGGCTGCGTCGCCAAAACCCAGACGCAACGCCAGATGAGATTCAGGAGCTGATGACGAAGCAGTTCCGTACCACGGTTGCCACAACCGGCGCTGGCGCGGGCCTTGCAGCGGCGATTCCTGGCGTTGGTTTTGTTACGGGCGCAGCTGCCATTGCCGGCGAGTCTGTGCTGTTTTTAGATCTCGCTGCGTTTTACACCGTTGCCTCGGCGTACCTGCGAGGCACGGATATCTCCGATCCGGAGCGTCGCCGCGCGGTGGTCTTGACCACGCTGACCGGCGCGAAGGGCGTGGCCATTGTGGATACCATTCTGGGCTCTGACAGTGACAAGCCGCTGAGCAAAAACACGCTGAACAAGTTCTCCGGGCCAACGCTGAAGGAAGCCAACAGCATGCTGACCTGGTTTGCACTGCGTTCTATGCGTCGCAAGCTGCTTCGTGGCTGGATTGGCAAACTGTTGCCACTGGGCCTTGGCGCGCTTGCCGGCAGGGCTGCCAACCGCAAGCTTGCTAACGCCGTGGTGGACAACGCCGTCGGCGCCTTGGGGGCCACCCCCGTAGCGTTTGCAGAACCACTGCCGGAGAAAGCGGACGCTGCAGAAGCGAAGATGAGCATGGATCCCCGCAACTTTGCTGCGTGGATTCTCAATCTGTTTAAAAACACCAAGAAGAATCCGGAAGCCGAGACCGAGTAGATAGACCAAGTAGATTTTGTCTTCACCTCAGCCCAAACCATCCAGCCCGCCCAGCGCCAGGCGCGCGCTGTTGCGTGCGCTGTCCGCCAACCGGGGTCCTGCCATTGTGGCGTTTTCCGCTGCGGTGTTTTCGGCAGTGTTTCAAACAGCGGTACCGGCGCTGACGGGTCGTGCGATCGACATCGCCGCAGGCAACACGGCAGGCGATATCCACAAGGTCGCCTGGGCCATGGTGGCCATTGCCCTTGCCACGTTTGCTGTGAACTTCATCCGAAGGTTTACCTCGGGGCGTTTGGCGTCCAATAGCCAGCACTGGATGCGCGTACAACTGCTTCGCACCTTGCACCGCTTAGACGGCCCTGGTCAGGACCGCATTGTTGCGGGCCAGGTGGTGTCGCGCTCAATTACAGACTTGGGCCAGTTCCACATGGTGTTGGGCAGTTCCCCCATGCTGTTTACGCGAGCGTTGCAGCTGGTGGCCACGCTTGTGGTGATGTTTGCCATGGACGTCTCACTGTCGCTGATGGCACTGGCACTGCTGCCGCTGATGATTTGGGAAGCGAACCGTTCACGCCGTCTGCTGTACGCCGCAACCTGGGTGAACCAGCAGAAGGCCGCGGATCTCACGCAGCAGGTTGAGGAGACGGTTTCTGGCGTTCGCGTGGTGCAGGCTTTTGGCCAGGAGCAGCGCGAGATTGATGCGCTGGATGCGTTGGGCAAAGAGCTCTACGCAGTGAAGATGCGCACCGCGAAGCTCACTGCACGGTTCCAGCCGCTGTTGGCGCAGCTGCCCAAGGTGGCGCTGGTGATCACGATTGTGATTGGCGGCATGAGTGCGCTTCGCGGTGACATCACCGTCGGCACGTTTGTGGCTTTTACCGCCTACCTCACGGCGATGACCACGCAGCTTTCCGCGCTGACAAGCCAGTATGTGCGCATTCACATGGGGATGAGTTCGGTTGCGAGGCTTGAAGACGTCCTCGAACTCGCACCAGAAGCACCCGAAGCGCCAGAAACCCCCGCAACACAGCAGACACAGGCCAGCTCGGGCATCCGCTTCGACCACGTGGATTTTGCACTCAATGGCAACCAGGTGCTAGATGACTTCACGCTGCACGTCAATCCCGGCGAGCAGGTGGCTATCGTTGGCCCGCCTGGCTCGGGCAAGACCATGGCTTTGCAGCTTGGCGGCGGTTTCTACACGCCTGACCACGGTACGGTCTTCCCCACTGATCGCACCAAAGTCACGTGTGTGTTTGATGAGGCCTTCCTGTTTTCCACCTCTGTCTACGACAACATTGCGCTGGGCAACCCGGAAGCTTCACAGGCTGAGGTGGAGCAGGCAGCGCGCCTAGCGCTTGCTGATGAGTTCATTGAGCGCCTGCCCGAGGGCTATCAGACTGAGGTCGGTGAGCGCGGGCTGACCCTCTCCGGTGGCCAGCGTCAGCGCATAGCACTCGCCCGTGCGCTGCTCGCCCGCCCAAAGGTGCTCTTGCTTGACGACGCCACATCCGCCATCGATGCCATCAACGAAGCCAAAATCCTGGCGAATCTTCGAAGCCACCTTCACGGGGTGACCGTGATCGCGGTGGCGCACCGCCAGTCCACGGTGGATCACGCAGACCGCGTGATTGTCATGGATCACGGCCACGTGATCATGGACGGTCCTCGCGATAAGGTGGTACACACCGAGGCCTACCAGGCGTTGATGGGCGCTGGTGGGGATCACGTAGGCGTGGATAAGCAAAAGCCCTCTGCGGAAACCTTGTGGCCCGAGGTAGCGCAGGATGCTGCGCCTGCCTCCGCCACCGAGGAGCTGATGGAGCGAGTGGCGCAACTGCCAGAGGCGACGGAGATGCCACAACTGCAACTGCCGGAAGGCGAGTTCCGTGTGCGCAACCTGTTTTCTGCGGTGCGCTGGCTGATTGTGGCAACCGTTGCGCTGCTGGTGGTTGGTGTGGCGGCGGATCTGGCGTTTCCAACGCTGACCCGCGCGGCGATTGACGGCGGCATCGAGCAAGGCAACCGAGAATTTTTGCTGCAGGTAGGCGCGCTTGGCCTGGGCGTGGTGCTGATCGCCTGGGCTGCGGAGGTAGCGATGACGGTGCTGTCCTCGCGCGCTGGCGAACGCCTGCTCTACGGGCTTCGGCTGCGCAGTTACGCGCATCTGCAGCGGCTGGGTTTGAGCTATTTCGAATCACGGCTGTCCGGCAAGATCATCACGCGCATGACCACGGACATTGACACGCTGTCCTCGTTTTTGCAGACGGGTCTTGCCCAGGCGATTGTGGCCGTCGGCTCACTGATCGGTGTGTCCGTCATGCTGGTGTCCACCGACGGCGCGCTGACTTTGATTGCCATGCTGGCGGTGCCCGTGATCGTGCTTGCCACCTTAGTGTTCCGGCACTATTCCAAGCGCTTCTACCGCGCCGCGCGCACCCAGGTCAGCCTGGTCAACGGGCAATTTGCTGAGCTAATCGGCGGCATTCGTGTCACCCAGATGCACCGCGGCGAGGCGCGTGCAGAAGCCGCCTTCGCCGCCGAATCCGATCACTACCGCCGCCTGCGCATGCGCTCTATTACCGCCATGGGCCTGTATTTCCCCGCCATGCAGGCCATTAGCCAAATCATGACGGCACTGGTGATAGGCATCGGTGCCCAACGGGTGGCAGATGGCACGCTCAGCATCGGCGTGCTGGTAGCCTTCACCATGTATCTCGGCCAGCTCTACGGGCCGATTCAGCAGCTTGGCCAGATTTTTGATTCCTGGCAGCAAGCCACCGTCAGCTTCGAGCGCATCACCCAACTTTTGCGCGAGCGCACCGACGTGCCCGATACCGGCACCTCACCCGATGCCCGTCAGGCTGTACGTGGGGAGCTTTTGCTTGCCGACGCCACGTTTACCTACCAAAGCGCCACCACCCCCACCATTGCGAATATGACCCTGGCACTGCGCCCGGGCGAAAACGTGGCACTGGTCGGCCCGACCGGCGCGGGCAAATCCACTGTGGTCAAACTCCTAGCGCGCTTCTACGATCCTGTCGAAGGTTCTGTGCGTGCCTCCGGTGTGGATATTCGTGAATTCCCGCTTCCCCAGTGGCGTCGCAGCCTGGCGCAGGTGCCGCAGGAGTCCTACCTGTTTGCAGGCACGGTTGCCAGCAACATTGCCTACGGAATGCCGCAGGCCACTGACGCAGACATCGAGGCAGCAGTTGAGCGCATTGGTGCGCTAGACGTCATCGCATCCATCCCAGGCGGCTTCAACGCGCGCGTGGGTGATCGCGGCAGGCGTTTAAGCTCTGGCCAACGACAAATCATCGCACTTGCGCGCGCCGAGCTGCTGCAGCCAGACGCGATGCTGCTGGATGAAGCAACAGCCACGTTGGATCCTGCGACCGAACGCGCCGTGCTCAACGCATCAAGCCAAGCCACCGTTGGGCGAACTGCCGTTATTGTGGCGCACCGGCTTGCCACCGCCGCGCGGGCGGACCGTATCGTTTTTATTGATTCGGGACGTATTGTGGAAGACGGCAGCCACGCTGAATTACTCGCTATGGGAGGCCGGTATGCACGCATGTGGGAGGCACACCGATAATGGGGGTAGTTCCGGCGGCACACCTGCAAGAATTGTTATAGGCGATGTCGAAGCGTGACTGATTTCACTAACATCGTTGTGAAGTCGCTAAATTAGACAAACTTGACACCACTGAAGGAAGGCGAACACCTGCCGTGAGCAGCGAAAACACATTCGGCCAGAACAGCTGGCTGGTTGACGAGATGTTCCAGCAGTTCCAGGAGGATCCAAACTCCGTCGATGCGGAGTGGCGTGAGCTATTTGAAAAGCAGGGCGCTCCGAAGACTGCAAAGGGCACCGCCAACGTCACCCCGTCCGCAAAGGGCTCCTCGCAGCCGAAGACGGATTCCAAGGTGGCGCGCTCCACGGCGGCACCTAGCCAGGACGGTCGTGAGACCAAGGTTGACCAGGCCGCAGCGCAGACCAAGAAGCCGCAGACGGTTCTGCCGAAGCCGAAGAAGTCCCCACTGGATCGCATCCCGGAGATCAAGGTTGAGCCGGGCGAGACCCAGCTCAAGGGCGCATTCCGCGCTATTGCGAAGAACATGAACGAGTCGCTTGAGGTTCCCACGGCGACCACCGTGCGTGACATGCCGGTCAAGCTCATGTTTGAAAACCGCGCCCTGGTCAACGATCACCTGAAGCGGACCCGCGGCGGCAAGATCTCCTTTACCCACATCATTGGTTACGCCATCGTCCAGGCAACCAAGCTGCACCCGGACATGAACAAGAACTACCGCGAGGAAGAGAAGAAGTCCTTCGCGGTACAGCCGGAGCACATCAACCTGGGTCTGGCTATTGACCTGCCGGGCAAGGACGGCTCCCGCAACCTGGTGGTTGCAGCCATCAAGGAGTGCGAGAAGCTCTCCTTTAACCAGTTCGTCGACGCATACGAGGACATCGTGGACCGCGCCCGCGTGGGCAAGCTGACCATGGATGACTTCTCCGGCGTGACCATTCAGCTGACCAACCCGGGCGGCATTGGTACCCGCCACTCCATCCCGCGTCTGACCAAGGGCCAGGGCACCATCGTTGGCGTTGGTGCGATGGATTACCCGGCAGAGTTCGCAGGCGCCTCCGAGGACCGCCTGGCTGAGCTTGGCGTGGGCAAGCTGGTCACCCTGACCTCCACCTATGACCACCGCGTCATCCAGGGTGCAGAGTCCGGTGAGTTCCTGCGTGACATTTCGCAGCTGCTTATTGACGATAAGTTTTGGGACGAAATCTTCGAATCCCTCGAAATCCCCTACTCCCCGCTGCGCTGGGCACAGGACCTGCCGGATACCGGCATTAACAAGGACACCCGCGTCATGCAGCTCATCGAGGCATACCGCTCTCGTGGCCACCTGATCGCGGACACCAACCCGCTGCGCTGGCACCAGCCGGGCCTGCCGAAGCCGGATTCCCGCGACCTGCTGCTGGAGTCCCACGGCCTGACCCTGTGGGATCTGGACCGCACCTTCCACGTGGGTGGTTTCGGCGGCAAGGAGCGCATGACGCTGCGCGAGGTGCTCTCTCGTCTGCGCGCCGCCTACACGCTGCACGTTGGCGCTGAGTACGCACACGTGATGGACCGTGATGAGCGTGAGTGGCTGCGTGACCGCATGGAGGCTGGCATGCCGAAGCCGACCAACGCGGAGCAGAAGTACATCCTGCAGAAGCTCAACGCCGCTGAGGCTTTTGAGAACTTCCTGCAGACCAAGTACCTGGGCCAGAAGCGCTTCTCCCTTGAGGGTGCGGAGACCCTGATCCCGCTTATGGACGCTGCGATTGACACCGCCGCCGGCCAAGGCCTGGACGAGGTTGTCATTGGCATGCCGCACCGTGGCCGCCTGAACGTGCTGTTCAACATTGTTGGCAAGCCGGTTGCGACGATCTTCAACGAGTTCGAGGGCAACTTCAAGGCTGCTCAGCAGGGTGGCTCCGGTGACGTGAAGTACCACTTGGGCTTTGAGGGCGAGCACATCCAGATGTTCGGCGACGGTGAGATCAAGGTCTCCCTGGCCGCTAACCCGTCCCACCTTGAGGCTGTGGATCCGGTGCTGGTGGGTATGGCACGCGCCAAGACCGACCTGCTCAAGGCTGAGGAAGGCCGCGAGGACTTCCCGGTCATGCCGATCATGCTCCACGGTGACGCATCCTTCGCTGGTCTGGGCGTGGTCCAGGAGACCCTGAACCTGTCTCGCCTGCCGGGCTACTCCGTCGGCGGCACGGTGCATGTGATTGTGAACAACCAGATCGGCTTCACCACCACCCCGGACTCCGGCCGTTCCTCCTACTACGCCACCGACCTGGCCAAGGGCTTCGACTGCCCGGTCTTCCACGTCAATGGTGACGACCCGGAGGCAGCCGCATGGGTTGCCCAGCTGGCAACCGAGTACCGCCGCGAGTTTGGCAAGGACGTCTTCATTGACCTGATCTGCTACCGCCTGCGCGGCCACAACGAGGCTGATGACCCGACGGTGACCCAGCCGGTCATGTACGACCGCATTGACTCCCACCCGTCCGTGCGTACCCGCTACACCAATGACCTCATTGGCCGCGGCGACATCTCCCAGGAAGAAGCGGAGATTGCGGCACAGGACTTCCACGATCAGCTCGACGCTGTGTTCTCTGATGTGAAGGCTTCCGAGGGTGCACCGAGCGAGCAGACCGGTATTACGGATTCTCAGGAGCTCACCCGTGGTCTGGACACCAGCATCACGGAAGAGACCTTCAAGAAGCTGGCCGATACCTACGCTGACCTGCCGGAGGACTTCACGCCGAACAAGCGCCTGAAGAACGTGCTGAAGAACCGTGGCGGCTCCTTCGAAAACGGTGACATTGACTGGGGCTGGGGCGAACTCCTCGCCTTCGGTTCCCTGGCCAAGGAAGGCCGCTTTGTCCGCCTCGCCGGTGAGGACAGCCAGCGCGGTACCTTCACCCAGCGCCACGCAGTGCTGTACAACCCGGAGAACGGCGAAGCGTTCAACCCGATCGACCACGCGGCCGTTGAGGCCGGCAACGGTGGCCGCTTCGAGGTGTACAACTCCGCACTGACCGAGTTTGCAGGCCTTGGCTTTGAGTACGGCTACACCATCGCTGACCACGACGCTGTGGTGGCGTGGGAAGCACAGTTCGGTGACTTTGCCAACGGCGCACAGACCATCATTGATGAGTACATCTCTTCCGGCGAGACCAAGTGGGGTGAGCTGTCCAGCCTGATCATGCTCCTGCCGCACGGCTACGAGGGCCAGGGTCCGGACCACTCCTCCGCACGCATCGAGCGCTACCTGCAGCTGGTTGCTGAGGGCTCCATGACCATTGCACAGCCGTCTACTCCGGCGAACCACTTCCACCTGCTGCGCCGCCAGGCACTCGGCGAGATGAAGCGTCCGCTGGTGGTATTCACGCCGAAGTCCATGCTGCGCAACAAGGCAGCTGTGTCCCAGCCTGCGGACTTCACCGAGGTCAACCGCTTCCAGTCCGTGATTGATGATCCAACGTTTGTGGAGCGCGGCAACAAGAAGATCGCCGACACAGACAAGGTCACCACCATTCTGCTGTGCTCCGGCAAGATCTACTACGAGCTTGCTAAGCGCAAGGAGAAGGACGGTCGTGATGACGTTGCGATCATCCGCCTTGAAATGCTGCACCCGATCCCGTTCAACCGCCTCAAGGACGCGTTTGCGAACTACCCGAACGCCAAGGAGATCCGCTTCGTGCAGGATGAGCCGGCTAACCAGGGTCCGTGGCCGTTCTACAACGAGCACCTGCGCAACCTGATCCCGGATATGCCTGAGATGGTTCGCGTCTCCCGCCGCGCGCAGTCCACCACTGCAACCGGTGTGGGCAAGATCCACCAGCAGGAAGAGCAGCAGCTTATCGACGAGGCGTTTGCCAAATAACCGCCCCCATTAGATAAGCGAAAGGCCCCCGCACAGTGTGTGGGGGCCTTTGCCTTGCGCTAGGTGTTGTGCGCTGTGCGCTTTACTCCACTGGGACAGCGCCCATGATGCCTGCGTACTCCGCGATCCACGCAGACACCGCCTGACCCACAGGGGCACCGTTATCCACCTCGGCGGCGATCTCCTGAATCTCATCGGTAGCCATCACACGAGTGATGAAGTTGATGCGTGTGATCGTTCCGTGGTCAAACTTGCCGTCTAGGAACACCGGCACGATGTTTTGCGGCAATCCCCGAGGCTCCTCCACAGGCGCCTCCCCCTCCAATGCGTCCTCCGGCGCCTCCCCTGGCATCTCCTCCACCGGCGCGCAGCCTTCTGCCGGCGACGGATTTACCGTGCTCATGTTGAAGGGGAAGGTGGCCACCATGGCGTCGTAGGTGGCGTCCGAAAGCTCAGGCCCGCTGAGGTCGCTTGCCTTGAGTTCTTCAGCCTTGTTGGGATCTTGCGACTCAAGCAGGGTGCCGGTGCATGTGATCACAAGATCTACAGGCTGGTTCCGAAGCAGGGTCAGCGCGTCTTGTGTCTCACTGGCGCTCAAGCTGGATACGCCAGCCGCGTAGCCCATCGCGTCAAAGATCTGGCTATAGATCTCCCCTAACACCACTTGCTCTGATGAGTGCGGGTTAATACCGATAGCCACCGGGGTTCCTTGCTTGGTCCAGATGGACCGCAGCTCTTTCAGCCCCTGCGTGGACGCACACCCTGAGGTGCCCAGCGCCGCGGCAACCACCGTCGCTGCCGCAATTACACGTTTTACGCCTGCCTTGCCCATACGGTTACTGCGTCGGGCCGGGCTGATTCGGGGAGGCGATCATGTCGCGTGCTTGGGTTGCGGCGTCCGGGTCGCACAGCACGTCGTAGTGGCCGGCGACGATGGTGGTTGCAGACGAAAAATCACGCTTCCCGCCAGTAAAGGCGTACGCGATTGCCGCGAACACCAGGCCAAAGATGGCGCCGATGAGCAGGGACCACAGGATGATTGCCCAGCCGGTGCCAGTCTGTGTAAACAGGGACAGAATCAGGCCGATGAATACACCCATCCACATGCCTGACAGCGCGCCGCCACCGAGGATGCGGCCCCAGGTGAGTTTGCCGGTGATGCTTTCCACCTGCATGAGATCCACACCCACGATGGTGAGCTTCTGCACTGGGAAGTTGCGGTCCGCCAGGCTGTCTACGGCGGCTTGAGCTTCGGCGTAGGTTTGGAAGCTGCCTACGGGCCAGCCGGAGGGTACTTGCCGCGGGTCGCGCCCGCTGAATGGGGGCTGAGTCATGGAAGTCACGCTGCTTACTATAGTCCCCGGGCAAACGCCTATACTTGCTTGTCACCATGGCTACAACGAATTCGATCACCACTGCACTTGTTACTGAAGCGCTTTCGCGTGTGGACGACCCGGAAATTGGCAAGCCGATCACTGAGCTTGGCATGGTCAAATCCATTGACATCACCGGCAATGACGTGTCGGTAGTCATTTACCTGACTATTGCTGGTTGCCCAATGCGCGACACGATTGAGCGCAACACCCGCGCCGTGCTTGAAGAGCTTGAGGGTGTGGGCAACGTGAGCGTGTCTATGGACACGATGAGCGACGAGCAGCGCCGCGAGCTAGCGACCAAGCTGCGCGGTGAGCAGACTGGCCCGGCTATCCCGTTTGCTGACCCGAATTCGCGCACCCGCGTGTTCGCGGTCGCCTCCGGCAAGGGTGGCGTGGGTAAAAGCTCCATGACGGTGAATCTGGCCACCGCCCTTGCGCAGCAGGGGTTGAGCGTGGGCATTGTGGATGCGGATATTTACGGCCACTCCATCCCAGGCCTTATGGGCTCGGTGGGCCAGACCCCGACGGTGGTGGATGAGATGTTGATGCCGCCGATTACTCACGGCGTGCGCCACATTTCCATCGGTCAGTTTGTGGAGGGCAATGCGCCGGTTGTGTGGCGCGGCCCGATGCTTACCCGCGCTATCCAGCAGTTCTTAGGCGACGTCTACTGGGGCGATCTGGATGTGCTCTTTATGGATCTGCCGCCGGGAACTGGCGATGTTGCAATTACCGTTGCGCAGCTCGTGCCGAATGCGGAGCTGATCATTGTGACCACCCCGCAGGCTGCAGCAGCCGAGGTTGCGGAGCGCGCCGGCACCATCGCCCAGCAGACCGATCAGAAGATCGCGGGTGTTGTGGAGAACATGTCGGGGCTTCTGCTTGACGACGGCTCCGTGATCAACATCTTCGGCGAAGGCGGCGGCCAGCACGTAGCCGAGCGCCTGACGCAGCTGACGGATTCTGCAGTGGAGCTTTTGGGCTCTGTTCCTTTGGATCCGAAGCTTCGCCAGCACGGTGACGACGGCAACCCGGTAGTCATCTCCGAGCCGGACTCCCCCGCCGCCAAGGCAATTCATGAGATTGCAAGCAAGCTGAAGGTACGCCGCGACTCCCTGGCTGGCAAAAGCCTCAACCCCCAGGTGAAGTAATCGCCGTAGGTGCTGACGTGCTGTCTACAGCACGTCTTCCCAGTTGAACCCCGCCTCGCGCTTCGGTGCCTGCGCTTGTTGCTGCGGGGGCTGGGCGGGTGCCTGCGGCTGCTCGTCTTCGTCGCTTTCGAACAGGAAACTGGTCATCGCTCGGCGCGGCCCCATCGCCGCATACTTGGTCACGGTGTCCAGCGGTTCTTTGAACTCTTTGAACTCCCCGAAGCCCTCAAGTTCGCCGTTGAGTTCTTTTTTGGCATTCGCGATGCCTTTGCGTGCGGCGTAGATGGCCGCACGTACGTCTTCAATCACGCTGGGGAGGCGTTCCGGCCCGATCACAATCAGGCCGATGATCATGACGAAGAGGAACTCTCCCCAACCGAAACTGGAAAACACCTATGTCACTCTACCCTGACGGAAGCGTTGCAGCGCGTCAGCAAGCTTCTCGCGCGGGCTGCGCTTGGCTTCCGTCCCGTCATGCAGTTCGTCGTCATCACACATGTTGGCAAGCTTCTCGATGAGGGAGGTGGGGGCTTTCACGTGCTCGTCGGTACGCAAAAAGCGCATGCGTTGAGACGCCCCACGCTGCGCCACCACCTCCTCATGACACTCCTGGCACTGCACAATGTGGTCCTGGGCGCGACGGGTGGCGCAAGCCGACAACTCCCCGTCTACAAACGCCGCAACCGCCTCAGGGCCTAAATGCTCCGTGGAAGAAAACCGCCTAGTCATCGCGAACGGATCAACTCCTTCGCCGCGGCGTCCACCTCCGCCTGCTGCTCCAAAGACTGACGCAGCTGGGTCCGCCCGCGGTGAATACGCGAGCGCACCGTGCCCATCTTCACACCCAGGGTGTCTGCGATTTCCTCGTAGCTCATCCCCACCACGTCACACAACACCACAGCAACCTTGAAATCCGGGCTCAGCTCATCCAACGCCGCCTGCAACGCCGGGTCCAGCACAGACGCGTTGTACGCCTCATCCGGGGTCATGGTGACCGCAGGCACGCGCTCATAGTCCTCAGGCAGGGCCTCCATGCGGATCTTCGCGCGGTGACGCACCATGTCCATAAACAGGTTCGTGGTGATGCGGTGCAACCAGCCTTCAAACGTGCCGGGCTGATACTTGGACACGTTACGAAACACGCGCATAAAGGTTTCCTGCGTCAGATCCTCCGCGTCGTGCTTGTCACCCGTTAAGCGATACGCCAGGCGATACACGCTGTCCGCGTGCTCGCGCACCAACTCACCCCATGTCGGCATTTCGCCCGTCCCGGCATCAAAGGCCGCGGTGCCGCTGAGCATTTCCGCTGTGTCTTGCGTCTCTGGCGCATTCATCACCGAGATATTACCACTATGGCCACCACGGCGTGGCCAACCAACTATGCTTCAAATCGTGACTGCAACAGCGTTTACCCAGATGACCTCTTACATCACCGACCGTCTCGCCGAGGCACCCGATGCGCTGCATCGCGCCCATGTAGAGGCGGATGAAAATGGGTTGCGTGCGCCGTCGATAGTCGTGGGCTCCTTGCTGCAAACCTTGGCTGGCACGACCGGCACCCAGGGTGCGGTGGCCGTAACCCCGGCTGCGGGTGTGGTTGGCCTGCACCTACTGGCGGGCCTGCCGGAGAAGGCCACGCTGACCTGCATTGAGCCGGATGCGGCGCTGCAGGCCGGCGCGAAGGACGCGTTCAAGCTTGCCGGACACGGCGCGTCGCGCACTCGCTTCCTCACCGCGCGCCCGCTGGATGTCATGGGCCGCCTGGCCGCACAGGCCTACCAGTTGATCTACCTGGATGTTGCACCGCGCGAGCTGCAGGCAGTGCTTGAGCTTGCCTGGCCGCTGCTCAGCCAGGGCGGGATGATCGTTGTCGCTGATTCGCTTCTAGACGGCACGTTGGCCGACCCCTCCCGCCGCGACCGCGACACCGACGCCGCACGCACCGCCGACGACTACGTGGAAACGCTCGCCGCCGACCACGGCGCGCTGGTGGCCCGCCTGCCGCTCGACGGCGGGCTCACCTTAATTACGAAGCGCTAAACCACTTCGTTTTTGCCAACCACCACAACGCCGCCGTCAGAGACGGTGTAGCGCTGGCGGTCGCGCTCCGCGTCCACGCCGATGATCTCACCGTCAGAGACGTAGACGTTCTTATCCAAAATGCAGTGGCGCACCACGGCACCCTTGCCAATTCGCACACCCGGCAGCAGCACGGAGCCCTCCACGGTGGCGCCTTCCTCCACACGCACGTCCGTGGACAGTACGGAGTTGCGCACCGTCGCCCCCGACACAATCGAGCCGGAGGCCACAATGGACTCCTGCGCAATACCGCCCAGCACGAACTTCGCCGGCGGCAGGTTGCCGTCCTCCGTGGAGTGAATCGGCCACGCGCTGTTGTACAGGTTGAACACCGGGTGCGAGGAAATCAGATCCATGTGCGCCTCGTAGAACGAGTCGATGGTGCCTACGTCACGCCAGTAGCCCTTGTCACGATCTGTCGCGCCCGGCACATCGTTCGAGGAGAAGTCATACACGTTGGCCTGACCCTTGGACACGAAGTACGGGATGATGTTGCCACCCATGTCGTGGTCAGAGTCTTCATCCTGCTCGTCTTCAAGCAGGGCTTTGATCAACGCCTCCGTAGAGAAGCAGTAGTTGCCCATGGACGCATAGGTCATATCCGGATCATCCGGGGTACCCGGCGGGTTGGCGGGCTTTTCCAAAAACTCCGTAATCGTGCCGTCCTCTTCAGACTGGATGCAGCCAAAGGCCGTGGCCTCCTCACGCGGCACGCGGATACCCGCAACCGTAGCGTCCTTGCCCGAAGCAATGTGATCTTCCACCATCTGCGAGGGATCCATGCGGTAGACGTGATCCGCACCGAAGACTAGGACGTAGTCCGGCTTATCGTCATAAATCAGGTTCAGCGACTGCAAAATCGCATCCGCCGAGCCGTTGTACCAACGCTTACCGCGACGCTGCTGCGCCGGCACCGACGCAATGTACTGCGACGTCGGGCCCGACACATTCCACGCCGTAGCCACGTGACGGTCCAGGGAGTGCGACTTGTACTGCGTCAACACGGCAATACGCATATAGCCCGCATTCACCAAGTTGGACAAAACGAAATCAATCAAGCGGTAATTACCGCCAAACGGGACAGCGGGTTTCGCGCGGTCCGCGGTCAAGGGAAAAAGACGCTTCCCCTCGCCGCCCGCAAGGACAATTGCAAGGACACGTGGCTGGCTCTTCATATGTCTAAGACTAGGGAAAACATGGCCCGCTCGCAGCACAACTAGCAAGCTTCCTGACACAGTTTGCGAAACGTCACTAGGGTGGCGGACATGAGAGTGGGAATGATGACAAAAGAGTATCCGCCGGAAATCTACGGCGGTGCCGGCGTCCACGTCACAGAGCTCACGCGCTTCATGCGAGGCATCGACGGTGTGGACGTGGATGTGCACTGCATGGGCGCGCCGCGGGACGAGGCAAATGTGTACGTCCACGGCGTCGATCCGGCGCTGGAAGACGCCAACGGTGCGTTGAAAACGCTGTCCACCGGCCTGCGCATGGCGCACAGCGCGAACAACCTTGATGTGGTCCACTCCCACACCTGGTACGCGGGCCTGGGTGGCCATCTGACCGGGCTGATGTATGACATTCCTCACGTGGCCACCGCCCACTCTTTGGAGCCGGACCGCCCGTGGAAGCGTGAGCAGCTCGGCGGCGGCTACAACGTGTCTTCCTGGAGCGAGAAAAACGCCATGGAGAACGCGGATGCTGTCATCGCCGTGTCTTCCGGCATGAAAGACAACATTTTGCGCGCCTACCCCAGCATTGACCCGGACAAGGTGCATGTGGTGCTCAACGGCATTGACACTGAGCTGTGGTACCCCACCAAGGGCACCATCACCGAGGAGCTCGGGGTTGACCCGACGCGCCCCATCGTGTCGTTTGTTGGCCGCATCACCCGCCAAAAGGGTGTCCCCCATTTGCTCAAGGCAGCCCAGCTTTTCGACGCTTCC
This sequence comes from Corynebacterium sp. HMSC30G07, assembly GCF_001806945.1. Taxonomy (NCBI): domain Bacteria; kingdom Bacillati; phylum Actinomycetota; class Actinomycetes; order Mycobacteriales; family Corynebacteriaceae; genus Corynebacterium; species Corynebacterium sp. HMSC30G07. The sequence goes on from NZ_KV786473.1 coordinate 172,420, forward strand.
GTGCAGCTCATCCTCTGCGCCGGTGCACCCGATACGCCGGAGATCGCAGCCGAAACTCAGGGTCTTGTGGACAAGCTGCGCGCTGAGCGCGACGGTGTGTTCTGGGTGGAAGAGATGCTGCCGGCCGATAAGATCCGCGAGGTCTACGCCGCATCTGACGTGTTTGTCTGCCCCTCTATCTATGAGCCGCTGGGCATTGTCAACCTTGAGGCGATGGCGTGCGGCACCGCTGTGGTGGCCTCACGCGTGGGTGGTATCCCCGAGGTTGTTGTGGACGGCGTGACCGGCACGCTGGTGGACTACGACGAATCGGATCCCGAAACCTTCGAGCGCAACCTGGCCGAGGCCGTGAACGCCGTTGTTGCGGACGCGGACACTGCCGCACGCATGGGCCAGGCTGGCCGCGAACGCGCGGTGGCCGATTTTTCCTGGGCCACCATTGCGCAACAAACCGTTGATATTTACAAGAAGCTGATCTAAGAGGAACCTGCCCGCTGATGACTACGTTTAGACCCGAACTGCACCTCACCGCCGAGGAAGGCATCCTCGAAGGACCCGCTGGTGTTATCCGCCTCGGCGCGAAAAATGAACACGTGTGGCACATGTTCTACCAGTACCGCCCAACCCCGGACGGCCAGAGCCGCTGGGGCCACAGCGCAAGCGAAGGCGACCCGTTTAGCTGGTACGAGTGCAACGACGCGATCGTCCCCGCCGGTGGGGAGCGCCACCTGCGCGCAGGCGCCGTTGTCGGCGGCGATGTGGAAGACGACGGCATTGACATCTACTTCACCTCCCGCACCGATGCCGGCAGCACCGTCCAGGTGGCCCGCATTGATGACGTTGACGCGCTGTGCAGCGATCTTGAGGACGACACGGTGGAGGTCTCCACCGCCGTCCAACGCCTAGGCAAGGTGGTGGAAAGCACCGACGAGTTTTCCAACTTCCGCTCCCCGTGCGTCATCCCTGGCTGGAGCCGCTTAAGCGACCGTGACGCAGGCCACGAAGGCTGGCTCATGCTCGCTGTCACCGGCCCCTCCGACAACCCGCAGCCGGTGGTGCTGAGCTCCGACGACGGGCGCGCCTGGCAGTTCATCGGCCCGCTGGAGTTCGTCGGTGATGCTGGGTTTGAAATGGACGGCTCCCTGGTCGCCCCGCGTCTGGTGCGCCTGCGTGACGAAGTGGACGGCAACATTTATGACGTGCTGTTCATCACCACCGAAGTGGACGGCAAGGACATCGCCAGCTACATCATCGGGCGTTTGGAGGGCAACCAGTTTCATGTGGTCACCCCAAGCCAGCGCTTCGACTTTGGCCATGACTTCACACGCCCGCGCAACACCAACTACCCGCGCGCCACCGAAGACGAGTTCAAGCTGTACGAGCGCGCCTACATCTACGGGTTTATGACCAACTCGGGCCGCAGCGGGGACCCCACCGCTGAGCCCAACTGGGAGACGGAAGGCTGGGCCAACGCACTGACCCTGCCAAGGCGCATCACGCTGCAGCACGGCCACCTCTACCAGGTGCCGGCGCCGGGGCTTCCGGACGCGGTTGATGAGGCACAGCGTGCCCTGTTGTGGACCGGCCTGTGCGACATCCCCGCAGGTTCCGAGGTTGTCGTTGAGATTATCGACGGCAACGGCGAACCCGCCGCCCGCATCCGCCACACCGGCGAGCACATCGAGCTTGATCGTTTCGACGGGGATCCGAAGACCGCCCCGCTTCACGACGATGACGAGGACAACATCACCGTCATCGTCGACGGCTCCACGCTTGAGGTCTACGCCGGTGGCGGCAGCGTGGCCATGAGCTCACGCTTCTGGCCCGAAAACGGCTCCAGCGGCATCCGGGTGCGCGCAAACGGCAACGCGGAGATCTACTCCGAGTGGCGTCGCGGACACAGCTCGCTGCTCTAGTCCCGCCTACATTTTGCGCAGGTGAACCAGGTTCGCCTTCGCGGTGACCCGCAACGTCTCCGGCAGCGCCGCAACACGGCTTGCAAGCGTTTCCTTATCCAGGTGGCGTGCCGACGGGCTCATGCCCACCTGGGCGGCGATCGCGGCGCGCTCCAACTCCATCGGGAACTCAATGAGCTGCGGCTCACCCACCAACTCCAGGTGGCCTTCCGCCTGCTCAAGCATGCGCTCCAGCTTGCCGCCTTCAACGCCCAAAATACCCAGCGGCTCACGCAGCTCATCCAGGTGGCCTTGGTGGGCGGTGAGGATGACGGCCTCGCCGCCGTCTACAAGCACGCGCGCAAACTCCGCCGGGTTGCGGGGCGCGAAGACGACGGTCAGGGCGTGCACGGAGGCGTCGTGAAGCGGGAGGCCCTCCCACACATCCGCAACCACCGCACCCACTCGCGGGTGCGACTTAGCCAAGTGCTTCGCGGCCGGCACAGAAATGTCCAGACCCACGCCACGCGCCCCCTCAACGGTGTCCAGCGTGTGCGCCAGGTAGTAACCGGTACCGGCACCGACCTCTAGGATCACCGGCTCCTCAACGCCAGCAGCGCTGACTCCCAGCACCTGCTCCACGGCCTCGGTCACGGCCTCCACAAACGGCGCGAAGTACCCCTGCGACAAAAACGCCTCACGCGACTGCACCATCTCCAGCGAGTCACCCTCATGGTTGAGGCCCTTGCCGCCAGCAAGCGTGACATAGCCTTGACGAGCCACGTCATACGAATGCCCGGACTCCGACACCAACCGGGCGCCGCCATCCTCCACGCGCAGTGGGGTGCGATCCACCGGGTCAGCCAGCACGTCAACGATGTCTTTCAGCATGCGTGCATCCTACCGCACAATAAAAAACGCCCCGCGGGGCGGGGCGAAGGGGAATAATCGCGCTACTTCGATGCGTCAAGCAGCAGCTGCCCAAGTTCGGCAGCCTCTTCCTTGCTCATCTCCACAACCAAACGGCCACCGCCGTCGGACGGGATACGCATTACAATCTTGCGGCTTTCTTCCACTGCTTCCATCGGACCGTTACCGGTGCGCGGTTTCATTGCTGCCATGGGTAGGCTCTCCTTCGCTTACTAGAAGTTCTTCGCCCAATTGTACGCGCTCCGGCGCATCTTCGGGGGCCAGCGCTGTTGCGGGCTCCATAGCCAGCTCGGTACCCGTCAGCTGGGCAAGCAGCGCATCGACCTGGTCCATGCGGTATCCGCGGTGGACAACTTCCAGCTGGATGTCGTCAAAACGGCCCTCTTCAACGGCGGTCCGGTTGGCGTCTTTCACGTCAGCGGTGTCCTCCATGGGCGGCAGCACCTCGCCGCGCCCAAACACGGCGGAGAACAGCCACATGCCCATCAGCGCGAAGACGGCCAGAGCCAGAATCAGCAGGATCCACGAAAGCATGGGCTACATCTTATTCCACGGCGGTCGCTGCTTAAGCGGCGCGGCCCCTTCCGGCAGCACGCCGGCGCGTGACAGGACGGTACGTGTGACAACGTCCGCCATGGGTCCAAGCTCGGATAGCGGGCGATTGCGGTGGGTGCGCTTCCCCAGGTTGACTTGGGTGATGGCGTTGGGGTGGGTGGCGTAAACGTCGATAAGCAACCCGATCTCTACCCCATATCCTGCAACAAACGGCACCTGAAGGGCGGTTTCTCTGCGGATGGCGTATTCGCCCGCCAGCGGCTGGTCAAGGCTGGCGAGCTGCGGGAAGTAGGTGCGCAGCAGCGGTTTGGCGGTCAGCTCGGTTACGCGCCCGCCGGCGCCGAGCCGCTCGTAGGTGGCGTTGACCAGGTGAATTGCGGGGTCTGCAAAGGGGGCGGCCAGTGTGTCCACCCACCGGGGCTCCACGTTGGTCACGTCCGCATCCACAAACACCACCACGTCCCCGCGCGCGGCTTTCACCCCGCGCCACAGCGCCTCCCCCTTGCCAGGCCAGGGCTCTTGCTTATCGACGCCACGCCAACCCACCACACGCGCCCCCACCCGCGCAGCCTCCGCGGCGGTGTTGTCAGTGGAGTCAGAATCGATCACGAGGACCTCATCGGCGCACGACGCCAAACACGCCTGTGCAACGTGTGCCACCGTGGCCTCCTCGTTGAGCGCCGGGATAACCACGCTGACGGTCAGGTTTCCAATCACGCCAACCCCCGGACGGTGTTGAGCGGTGGCGCCTCGCCGGCGATGGCGGCGGTCATGCGGATCACGTCGACGGTTTCGCGGACCTCGTGCACACGAAACGCCGCCACACCGTGCGCCGCCGCCCACGCTGTCGCCGCCAAGGTGCCGGCCACGCGCTCCCCCACCGGACGATCCACCGTCTCACCCACGAAGTCCTTATTGGACAGCGCCATCAGCACCGGCCAGCCGGTAGCCACTAGTTCGTCCACGCGCCGCAAAAGCTCAAGGCCGTGGAAGGTGTTCTTGCCAAAATCATGCGTCGGGTCAATGAACACCAGGTCTTCCCGCGCCCCTAAAGACACCGCGCGCTCGGCAAGCGCGGTGGTTTCGGCGATGACGTCGGCCACTACGTCGTCGTAACGCACGCGGTGCGGGCGCGTGCGCGGCACCGCGCCACCCGTGTGTGAGCACACGTACCCCACACCGTTTGCGCCTGCGACCTCCACCAGCTGCGGGTCAAAGCCCGCCCACGTGTCATTGATCAGGTTCGCGCCTGCGTCTACCGCCGCTTGGGCGACGTCCGCGCGCCACGTGTCCGCACTGATCACCACATCCGGGTGTGCGGCGCGCACCGCGGCGATCACCGGCACGATGCGCTCAATTTCCTCTGCGGCGTCCACCTCGTCGCCGGGGCCGGCTTTGACCCCGCCAACGTCGATAATGCTCGCCCCATCCGCCACTGCCTCAGACGCCCGCGCAACGGCCGCGTCAATCGCAAACGTCGCACCCTGGTCATAAAACGAGTCCGGGGTACGGTTCACAATGGCCATCACCTGGGCCAACGGCCTACTCAACAATGGAGTCAGCGATAGATTCGCAACCGGTGAGACGCTCATCCGTCATCACGCGATGCGCGGACACAATGTGTTCGATTGCTTCCTCGACGGAGTCGGTGACAATGAACAGCTCATCGTCGCCAGGCGAAATCAGCCCGCGGCCCAAGAGCTGCTCACGCAGCCACGTGACCAGGCCCGACCAGAACTCCGTGCCCATCAACACGATCGGGAAGTTGGTCACCTTGCCGGTCTGCACCATGCACAGCACCTCAAAGACCTCATCCATCGTGCCAAAACCACCCGGCAGGGAGATAAACGCCTGCGAGTACTTCAAAAACATCGTTTTACGCGCAAAGAAGTAGCGGAAGTTCAGGCCCAGATCCACCCAGTCGTTCAAGCCCTGCTCGTGCGGCAGCTCAATGCCCAGGCCCACCGAAATGCCACCCGCCTCGTGCGCGCCGCGGTTCGGCCCCTCCATCAAACCCGGCCCGCCGCCGGTGATCACGGCGTAGCCCGCCTCCGTCAGCGCCTTGCCAACCTCACGCGCCAGCTCGTATTCCGGGGTTCCCTCCCCCAGACGCGCCGAGCCAAACACGGTTACGGCCTTCGGCATCTCCGACAGCGCATCAAACCCCGCCACAAACTCGGACTGAATACGCATCACGCGCCACGGGTCCGCATGCTTCCAATCGTGATCCATGTGGCCCAGGGACTCCAGCAAGCGCTGGTCATACGTCGTTTCCTGCTGCTGTTCGCTGCGCAGCATCAGTGGGCCACGCAGCTTACGGTCACGTTCTGGCCGACGCGGAGTGATGTGGGGTGCCATGAAAACTCGCCTCCTATTTTGCCGTCAGGTAGTCCATGAGCTGCGCGTACACATGCTCAATCTGGTCAACTGGGCACTGCTCGTCGCGCTTGTGCGCAAATCCAGGATCTCCCGGCCCGAAGTTGACAGCAGGCACCCCCAGACTAGAGAAGCGCGCCACGTCCGTCCATCCGTATTTCGCCCGCACATTGCCGCCAACGGCACGCACCAACTCGGCGGCCACCGGGTCGTCGAGGCCGGGGAGGGCCGCGGGCGCCACGTCGTCGTAAATCAGCTCCAAGCCCGGCTCCAGGTCCAGCACTTCCTCCAGATGAGCCTTTGCCTTATCGACGCCACGATCCGGCGCATACCGAAAATTCACCGTCAACCGCGCAAAATCCGGAATCGTATTCGTGGCCACGAACCCTTCCATGCCCACCACGTTGAGGCCTTCGCGGTACGTGCAGCCCGCAATCGTGACGTCGCGCGGCTCATAGGCAGCAATGCGGCCCAGCACGCCAGCTAACTTGTGCGCGGCATTGTCCCCCAGCCACGCACGCGCGGAGTGCGCGCGAGTCCCGTGCGCGTCCACAAACACCCGGATCGTGCCCTGGCAGCCGGCCTCGATGATCCCACCCGAGGGCTCCCCTAGCAGCGCGATGTCACCCGCCAACAACTCCGGATGATCACGCTCCAAGTGGTACAGACCGTTGTACTTCGTGGCCACCTCCTCGCCCTCATAGGCAATAAACGTCAAATCAAACGCGGCAGCTTCCGGGTCATTCGCCAGCGCCGCAAACGCCGACAGGTAACACGCCAACCCAGACTTCATATCCACCGCGCCGCAGCCAAACAACACACGGCCTTGCGGGGTGTCCTCAAAATGGTGCGGCGTGTTATCTGCAAGCGGCACCGTATCCACATGGCCAGCAAGCACCACCCGCTGCGCCTTAGCAAAATGCGTGCGCGCAACAAGTGTGTTGCCAAACCGCTGAACACTGACGTTTCCAGCGCTGCCAGCACTGCCAGCTTCAAGGCCGCGAAGCGCAGCTTCGATCACGTCGGCAATCTTGGCCTCATGGTGCGACGGCGACTCGATGTCGATGAGTTCGGTGGTGAGGGTCACGGGGGCGTCGATAAGCGAAAGCTCCATTGCGCCGATGCTACTTGGTTATGATGCAACAATGCTGCAAGGAGCCCACGGAATAGGAATTGCCAACATCGCCATGGACGGAACGGTGCTGGACACCTGGTACCCCAGCCCACAACTCGGCGGCGAAAACCTCACCACCGCAACCCGGCGCGTCTCCGCACGCGAACTGTCAGACCGCTTCTTAAACCTCATCGGCATGGACCGCGACCGACTGGTTGAACTCGTGCCCGTCCGCACCGAAATTGCAGACCTCTCCGCCCCACCCATCGACGCCCACGACGTCTACCTGCGCCTCCACCTGCTCTCCCA